>JBBCHM010000002.1:1204622-1505778 GCA_037200045.1 Rhizomicrobium sp. | reverse complement strand
GTTCATTCCTTTCAGAATGATCGCACCTCGTTGGGGAGGCGTGGCCCGCGTTCTATGTAGAGATTCGCTTGGGGCCCGTCAATTCCGTAACATAGGCCTGCGACACATTGGGGGACATGTCATGCGTTCGACGCTATTTGCAATTCTTTCATTTTCGTTCGCCGTCGCGTTTTCACCCGTGCAGGCCGCGACGCGGATCGACGATCCGGTGAAGTTCGTCACGCAGGTCTATGCGTCGACCGTCGGCAAGAAGCCCGAGCCCGACGACATCTACAGCGACCGGCTCAAGGCGCTCTGGGACCTCGACAAAAAGGATGCGAATGGCGAGGTCGGCCGCGTCGATTTCGACTTCTGGATGAACGGCCAGGACGGCACGGTCAGCGGCGTCAAAATCTCCAAGGTCGATGTCGACAACGCGCCGAACCGCCTGATCGTCGTCTCGAAGTTCAAGAACGAGCAGACGCCGAACGAAATCCACTTCTATTTCGAGAAGACGGCGAAGGGCTGGAAGCTCGACGATGTCCGCTCGCTTCTGGGAGATCCCTGGGTGTTGTCGATCCAGCTCAAATACGGCTGGGACGGCAGGAACTAGCCGGTTCCCGGCTTGATCTGGATCAGGCGCGGAACGGGTTCCGCGTGGCAGCGTTGGCTTGTTGTCCAAGGAGGCCTCACATGCCGACCGCCGTTCCATCGCCCGCAACGCCCGAGCCCGAACTGACGATCCCGATCGATGTCGTCAGCTATGTCGCGACCATGGCCAAGGAGTTCGACGCCAAGGAGGGAGACAGCGATCCCGATTCCGGGTCCAACGCCACCGACGATGGGGATGCGGATGTGCTTGAGGACAAACCCGGCGACACGGTGCAGCAGGAACTGCTGGAATACATCAACGGCCTGAACGAGGACTATCAGATCGAACTGGTTGCGCTTGCCTGGCTCGGGCGCGGCACCTTCGACATCGGCGAGTGGAGCGAGGCGCTGGAGACCGCGCGGCAGGAGCACAACAAGCGCACCGGGCAGTATCTTCTCGGCCTGCCGTTGCTCGGCGATTATCTGGAGGAGGGGTTGGACGCCTTCGGTGAATCCATCGTCGACATGGACGACACGCGCGATACGGCGCCGGACACCGACAAGGCATAAGAAAAGTCGACGACAGGTCTTAGCCACGTGCTCGGCCCATCGTCGGAGGCCGGAACGCAACGCTCGGCCACACGGATGTTCTGCATGGTGCAGTGCGGGATCGCGAACGCTGCGTTTGAAAGCGGTTAACGCGCGGGCGTCGAGGAACTTTCAGAGCGTCCGGTATAGAATAAGCGCGTCGACGAAACCCTGCGTCGGATGCTCGAAAGCGCCGGGCAGGCGACCGACGATTGCGAACCCGCAAGCCTGCCACAGATGCACCGCACGGGCGTTGGTGGCGATCACCAGGTTGAACTGCATGGCGCGATAGCGGCGCCGCCGCGCCTCGTCGAGCGAATGCAGGCAGAGCGCGCGGCCCACGCCGTGTCCCCAGGCCAGCGGCAACGTCATGTATCCGCAATTGGCGACATGCGCCGCCGGGCCCGTTGAATTCGGTTTCAAGTAGTAAGTGCCGACGAGCTGGCCACTCTCGTCTTCGGCGACGAAGATCGCGTGCTCCGGTTTCCACCAATAGGCGAGCGCCTGCTCGCGCGTGATGTCGCGCGGCTGGGGATAGGTTTCGCCGGCGCGCAAGGTCGGCTCCAGGATCGTCCAGATCGCCTCGTCGTCGGCGCGCGTTGCTGGCCTTATTCGGATCAGACTTCGATCTCCGCCGTCATGTAGAGTGCGCAGGGGCCCGACAATATGGTCCGGGCGCCGTCGTTGGTGCAAACCAGATCGCCGCCGCGCGGGCTGACCTGCCGCGCTTTCAGCGTGGACTTGCCAAGACGCTTGGCCCAATAGGGCGTCAACGCGCAATGCGCCGAACCGGTCACCGAATCTTCCGGCACGCCTTTCTCCGGCGCGAAGAAGCGCGAGACGAAATCATAGCCCTGATCGCCCGGCGCCGTGACGATCAGGCCCCAGAGCCCGAGCGCTTGCAGCACGCGCTGGATGTCGCCCGGCCCGGCCATGTTTCGAACGGTCGCGGCGTTGTCGAATACCGCGACGGCATAGCGGCCTTTCAGGATCGACGAAGGCTGCGGCACGTCCAGCGCCTCGGCGATCTGCTTTGCCAGCCCCGGCACGTCGAACGGTTCGACGAAGTCGGAGGGCAGCGACATCACGTGGCGGCCGTCGCGGCCGCGCTCGACCGTCAACGTTCCCGAGCGGGTCTCGAAATCGATCCGCTTCAGCTCGGACGCCAGCCGGTCGAACAGAAGCCAGGCGCTCGCCAAGGTGGCATGGCCGCAAAGCTCGACCTCGGCCTCCGGCGTGAACCAGCGCAGATGGTATTTGCCGTCGCCGGTCCGGACGAAAAACGCGGTCTCCGCGAGGTTGTTCTCGTTTGCGATTTTCTGCATCAGCCCGTCGTCGATCCAGGCGTCGAGCGGCACGACCGCCGCGGGATTGCCCCCGAAGGGCCGCTCGCTGAACGCATCGACCTGCCAAAGCTTGAATGTCATCGCACGCCTCCGAACGAAGACGTCAACACTAAGCGCATAGCGCTTTTGCGCGAAATGCACGGCAGCGCATGACGGAAATGCTTACGGCGTGGCCTCGACCGGCACCGGGCGGCGGTCGTTCAGCGAGCTCTTCATCTGCTTCTGCAGCTTCTCGAAGGCGCGCACTTCGATCTGGCGCACGCGCTCGCGGGAGATGCCGTATTTCTGCGACAGCTCTTCCAGCGTCGCCGGCTCGTCCTGCAGCCGCCGCGCCTGGATGATGTCGCGCTCACGCTCCGTCAGCTCGCCGAGCGCGCCGGTGAGCAGCGTGTGGCGCTCGCCCAGCTCCTCGCGGTCGGCCATGCGGGTTTCCTGATCCAGCGTCTCGTCCGCCAGCCAGTCCTGCCATTCGCTCTCGGAGTCGGAGCGCAGCGGCGCGTTGAGCGAGGAATCCGGACCCGACAGGCGCCGGTTCATGTCCGTCACTTCCTGCGCCGAGACGCCGAGCTGGTCGGACAGCGTCGCGATGTGCTCGCTGGTCAGATCGCCTTCCTCGATGGCGCCGATCTTGTTCTTGGCCTTGCGCAGGTTGAAGAACAGCTTCTTCTGGTTCGCCGTGGTGCCGAGCTTCACCAGGCTCCAGGAGCGCAAGATGTATTCCTGGATCGCGGCGCGGATCCACCACATGGCATAGGTCGCCAGGCGGAAGCCCTTGTCGGGCTCAAAGCGCTTGACCGCCTGCATCAGGCCGACATTGCCCTCCGCGACGATTTCGGAAACGGGAAGGCCGTAGCCGCGATAGCCCATCGCGATCTTGGCGACGAGGCGCAGATGGCTGGTGACGAGCTTGCGCGCCGCGCCGGGGTCTTCGTGTTCCTTCCAGCGCTTGGCGAGCATGTACTCCTCTTCCGGCTCCAGAAGCGGGAACTTCCGGATTTCGGAGAGATATCGGGACAGGCCGCCTTCGCCCTGAAGGACCGGCAGACCGCGGCTGCTCATTTTCGAACCCCTTTCCTCCGCCGGATCGACGCCCAAGCGCATCGTTCGGCGGCTGCGTGGCTCATCCTACAACGCCCGAGCCCGCAGTTGGACAGCGCGCCCCTTTAGAAGAGTCGCGACGCTTGGGATAGATGGGAACAATTAAGACTTTTTCAAGCCTCTCAAAGCCTCCACCAGCGCCGCCATGTCGGCCGGCCAGGCCGACTCGAACCGCAGGGTCCTGTGCAGGCTAGGATGCTGAAAACCCAGGATATAGGCGTGTAGGGCCTGGCGTGGGAAGTTCGTCGCCGCGGCGAATGCCACCTCCTCGGCAGGGGTTTTCGGCCGCGGCGCCTGCCGCGCCCTTCCGTAGGAGGGATCGCCGACCAGCGGGTGTCCCAGATGGGTCAGATGCACGCGAATTTGATGGGTCCGCCCGGTCTCCAGCCGGCATTCGATCAGGCTGGCGAAAGGCCGCGCCGGGTCGCCGAAGACCTCGACCACGCGGTAGCGCGTGCGCGCCTCCTTCCCGCCGCCGCGCAGGACGGCCATGCGCTTGCGGTCGAACGGATTGCGCCCGATCTGGCCTTCCACCATGCCCTCGCCGGCGCGCGGCGCGCCCCAGACGACCGCGTGATAGGCCCGCTCGATCGTGTGGTTGGCGAATTGCCGGGCAAGACTCGTCATGGCGCGCTGGTTCTTCGCCGCGACCAGCAGGCCGCTCGTATCCTTGTCCAGCCGGTGCACGATGCCCGGCCGCGCCTCGCCGCCGACGCCTTGCAGCGAGGCGCCGCAATGGGCGATCAGGGCGTTGACCAGCGTGCCGTCCGGATTGCCCGCCGCCGGATGGACCACCAGGCCCGCCGGCTTGTCGATCACGATCAGGTCGGCGTCCTCGTAGACGACATCGAGCGGGATGTCCTGGCCCCGCGGCCGTGCCGGCTCGGGCGGCGGCACGGAGACCGTGTAGGCCTCGCCCGGTTTGACCCTGTAATTGCCGTCTCTTATCGTTTTACGCGTATGGGTGACGGCGCCGCCGTCGATCAGTTGCTGAAGGCGCGAGCGGCTGATATCGCCGAGCGACGCGGCCAGGAACCGGTCCAGCCGCCAGCCTGCCTGATCGTCGCCGACCACCGCGCGGCGCGGGGCTTCCTCGGAGGATTTGGTGTCAGACATTGAAGCGCCGGCCGATCCCAAGAGCACGATGAGCTATCGCGCGGCGAAGCTCGCCGTGATCGTGCTGTCCGCGCTTATCATCCTGGCGCTCGTGGGGCTAGTCGTGGGCATGGCCCTGAAGTTCTCGGGCCATTCGCCGGGAAGCCCGCCGGCTGCGGGCGCGGCGTTCGTCCTGCCGCCCGGCGCCCGGATATTGAGCGTACAGACTGAGCCCACCCGCCTCGTCCTACAGCTCCGCTCGAACAAGGGCGACGAGATCGACATCGTCAGCCTTGAGGACGGCCATCTGATCGCGCGGATCGGGCCGCGGCCGTGACGCCGCTCGACCTTCCGGCCAGTTTGCGCGCGCGGATCGAAAGCGAAGCCTGGGCCGCCGTCCCGGGCGAATGCTGCGGATTGCTCGAGGGCACGCGCACCGGCGGCGGCATTGCGGTCGCTGCGCTGCATCCGGCGCGCAATCTTGCCGGCGCCGACGACCGGTTCGAGATCGATCCGGCGGACCATTTCGCCGCCCTACGCGCCGCGCGGACGAACGGTCGCGAGATCGTGGGCTGCTATCACTCTCACCCCGACGGCCGTCCCGGGCCCTCGGGGCGCGATCGAGACGGCGCCGCCGTGGCGGACTTCGTCTGGCTCATCGCCGCCGTGGCGGCCGGGGGCGATGCCGCAATCGGAGCCTATCTGTTTGATGGAAATGTGTTTCTGCCGCTCGATCTTTCGGATGGCACATCGCTTGATCCGGCGCTTGTCGCAAGGGTATAAGCGCCGCCTCGACCGCATGCTCCCATCGTCTAGCGGTTAGGACGCGGCCCTCTCAAGGCTGAAACCCGGGTTCGATTCCCGGTGGGAGCGCCATCCCCCGGATGGGGACAGTTCGTGTCCCATTTCGTCCGACATCTGTAACTCCGCCGATTTTCGGATGCTTCGATCCCGCATCCGCCAGCCGCTCCCGATTGGCGGTTTGGTCCCGCATGCGTAAACTCGAAATCGGTCGGATGGGGACGCGGGCGCCATGGTGCGAAATTTGGATCGGCGGCAATTGCTTGGCCATGGAGGCGCTCTTGTTGGGTTTTCTTTTCTCTCGCCAATTGCTCGCGCGGCGAACATGACGACAGCCATTCCGCCGGCGCCCGTGGCGCGCATTGCCGTCGTTCACGACACCTATTTCGGCGAGACGCTGAGCGATCCCTATCGCTGGATGGAAAACGACAAGGACCCCGATTGGCTGCCGTATCTCAAGGCGCAGAACGAGCATACGCGCGCGATTCTCGATCGGTTGCCGCATCGCGATGAACTGCTGACGCGCATCCAGGAACTCTCCGGCGACATCGTTCTGACCGGTCGCGTCCAGAGGGTTGGCGGACGCACCTTCTACCAGCAGCGGCCGCTGGGCGCGGACAATTATAAGCTTTTCGTCCGCGAGAACGGGCGCGATCGGGTTCTGATCGATCCGACAGCCATGAGCGCCGCCGGTGTCGGGCACTATTCGCTCGACTGGTGGCGGGCCTCTCCGGACGGCAGCCACGTCGTCTATGGGGTTTCGAAAGACGGCAGCGAGGATTCGCTCCTGCACATCCTTGTCGCGGCGGACGGCAGCAACCTGTCCGAGACAATCGCCAACACGCAGGCGGCCACTCCGCAATGGCTCGATGACGGCAGCGGGTTTTTCTACAACCAGCTGACCGGCGCCGTCGATACGCCCGACCGTTATCTCGACAGCCAGGCCCGCTTCCATCGCCTGGGTACCGATCCGGCCGGCGATCCGGTTCTGATGAAGCGGGGGCTTGTGGCCGAGATCGCCTTCGAGAAGATCCAGGCGCCGTATATCCTTACCTTCCACGGCGCGGACCATGCGTTGCTGATATTGTCCGATGTGCGTCCGGAATCGCGCATGTTCGTCGCCCCCGTGGCCGACGTCCTCGCAGGCCGGGCGACGTGGACCGCCGTCGCCGACTTCGCCGACGAGGTCACGGCGGCCGATATCGACGGCGGCGACCTCTATCTTCTGGTCAACAAGGACACGCCACGCGGCCGGATCGTGCGGACCTCGCTTGCCGCACCCGGCATCGCCGCCGCCACGGTGGTGGTGCCGCAGGGTGAACAGGTGATCGAGGACATCGACCGCGCCAAGGACGGCCTCTATCTGCAGATCATGGATGGCGGCATCAGCCGGCTTCGCCGACTGGGCCCCGACGGCAAGGTGACGGAGATCGCGCTCCCCTTCGACGGCACGTTCGGCGCGGTATACGCGGATGCCCGCGATCCGGGCGTCCTGTTGCAGCTCTCGGGCTGGCTGACGCCGACCGGCGTGTGGTCTGTCGATCCGGCGGGCCTTGTCGCCGATACCGGACTGACGCCGCGGCCGGCCATCGATGTCAGCGCCTATGAGGCCAAGCGGTTTTTCGCCACCGCACGCGACGGCACGAAGATTCCCTACAGCCTCATCTACCGCAAGGGACTGAAACTCGACGGCAGTGCGCCGGCCTTCATTTCCGCTTACGGTTCCTATGGCGCGGCCGCCTACACGCCCAATTTCCAGCAGCGGCTGTTCGCGCTGATGGATCAGGGCTTCGTCGTCGGCTATGCCAATGTGCGCGGCGGCGGCGAGTACGGCCGCGAATGGCACAAGGCGGGCCAACTCGCCAACAAGCCGAATACCTGGCGCGATCTGATCGACGTTTGCGAAGACCTTTGCGCCAAGCGCGTCACGTCGCCGGCGCATCTTGCGATCGGCGGACGTTCCGCCGGCGGCATCACGGTCGGCCGCGCGCTGACCGAACGGCCGGATCTCTTTGCGGCGGTCATCGACGGGGTCGGCTGGTCCAACCCGCTGCGCTATGTGGTCGAGCAGAACGGCTATGGCGAAGAACCCGAATGGGGCGCGATCTCGGACGAGGCGGGTTACCGCGCGCTCAAGAGCATCGACAGCTATCAGGCGGTGACGGACGGTACGGCCTATCCCGCCGTCCTTCTGACGACCGGCGTGACCGATCCGCGCGTCGCGCCTTTCCATGCGGCCAAGATGACGGCGCGGCTTCAGGCGGCCACGCGTTCGGGCCTGCCGGTCCTGCTTCGCGTGGATTACGACGCCGGTCACGGCATCGGCTCCACGCGCGCCCAGCAGGATCGCGAAGCCGCCGACACCTATGCGTTTCTGATCTGGCAGACGGCGGGAAAAGGGCGCGCGGCGCGCGCGTGAAACGCGGCGGGCGACGCTAGGCGCCGGCCTCGTGCAGTTCCCAAAGCTCGCGCCGGCTGAAATGCAGGTGCGGCCAGAGCGCCATCATGGCGGTGGGTCCGATCTTCCTTTCCAGCATATCGAGCCGCTTCAGGTCCTCCCGATGTTCGGGCGGCACTTGCGGCTTCTCGTTTTTCTCGCGCGCCAGCGCGATCGCCTCGGTACGAAGCACGATAATGGTATGCAGCTTAAGGTACTCGAAGATGTCGTCGATGACGGATTGGTCGAAGCGCCTCGTCAGGCTGAGGATGAACCGCCCCGCCTCGCTATGGGTGAAGCGCCCCGAGTTGATGTCGTCCAGCAATTGCTGATGGGACGCGTAATCGTGCACCAGCCATTGATGGACGGCATATTCGCTCTTGGAAAAGATGATCAGGAAGATCGGCGGCAGGCAGAGCAGCACGACCATGGTCGAGAGCATCGGAACGCCCGTGAACAGGTTGTACGTCACATGGACCGCGCTCGCCGCGACGAAAGCCGGAATGAAATACGCGAAGCCCAGCGCGCCCCTGCGCTCGATCAGGGACTGCGACAGGATCGCGAACAGCGCGGTCGCGCCGCCATGCATGATCGCCGTGCCGAAGCCGCGGATGATCCAGTCGCCGAACGCGGCGTCCTGAAGCGTCTGCAGGAAGTAGATGTTCTCGAACAGCGCGAAGCCGGTCCCGACGGCGAAGCCCATGATCGTCGCGTCGATCATGAAGCCGATGCGGTTGCGCTCGAACAGGATGACGAGCGCGGCGCATTTGAGCAGTTCCTCGACGACCGGGCCGCAGACATGGCTGTACGTGCCGTAGTCGATCTTCAGATGCTGAATCAGATAGCCGTTGATGAAGTAAGCGGCGACGGCAAGCGCGAAACCGGCGGCGATGGTCTGGACCATTTCGCCCAGGCTTATGAGCCGGTAGCTGTCGAAATAAAGCAGAATCCCCAGGAATGCGAGGACGGGCACCAGGGCGATGGGCGCCTCGATGAGGAATTGCGTCGTCATGCTCCCTTCCTAGAGGATTTTCAGCGACGCCAGGATCTCGTCGTGGCGGCTGGTGATGCTGCTGTCGCTGAAGCCCCGCGCATAGCCGATGGAGAACGTCATCGGCAGCCGCACCGCTATGGTGAAATTCCAGTCGAGCTGGAATCCGAGGCTCTCATAAGTATGCGACGCGGTGCGTCCCGGATCGCCCAGCAGCACGCCGGCGAACAAAGCGGGGCGAACCGAGCTCAGATAGAATCCCGCATTGCCGATGTCGCTGAACCGTATGGGCGGCAGATTCCACTCGCCCACGGCCTTCACGAAACTCTGGGCGCTGATCGCGTCGATGTCGAAGCCGGGGAAGCTGTCGTAGTTGCGGTAGCGCTTCACCTGACCGTCGTCGACATAGTTGTTTCCGAAGGATCCGAAGTAGAAGTAATCGAGCCCGTCATGCGGGTTCCCGGTGCCGTAGCCGGCCGAGGTGTAGGCCCAGAGCGAGGAATGCTGCCAGGGCAGGGCGAAGCCGGCATTGGCCTCCAGCCGCGCTTTGGGGAAGAACGTCCCATGGGCGTAGTCGGAACTGGCTTCGCCGCGCAGGTGATAGCCTTCCTCGTAATCGACGGCGCCAAGCGACGTGTCGATATTGTCGTAGTTCAGCGCCAGACGCAGGGTCCCGAGGGTCGGATCGTTCGCCGCCACGTTCTGCGCGCCAGGAAGCGTGTTGAGTCCGGAATAGAGTTCGAGATCGGCGGTGAAGTCGAGCCGGCGCGGCGGATCGTAGATCAGCGCCTCGCTGTAGCCGCCGAGCAGCGCGTCGCCTTTGCGGCTGCGGTCGACCGGGCCGAACAGATCGTAGAAATTGGCGTTGTTGTGCCAATACTGGATATGCCAGTAGAGCGTTCGATACGACACGTCGGCATGGAACTGCTCGCCGCTCGTGATGTTGCTTGCCGGCGAGATCGACACGTTGGCCTGTAGCTGGTTGTAGCCCAACGGATCCTCGAAATCGGCATACAGCCCGACCGCGGCATGGCCACGATAGCCCATGACCGTGGGATAGAACGACATCAGGTGGAGTTCGTCGCGCGGGATGTACTCGCCGCGGCCAGTGATCATCGAATCGAGCGGCACCTGCGAGGGTGGCCCGACGGCCCAGGTCTTCACGATGGGATATTTGTTCGCGACCTCGGTGCCGAGGAAACTCACATTGCCGAGATCGTCGAGCGGCTTGGGGTCGATCCGCACGGGCAGGAAGCCCTGGCCGGTGAACTCGTAGACGATGAGCGAACCGTCGGCCATCGGCAGCGGCCGGAAGAAGCCCGTGACCGCGTTGCTGACCGCCTCGATCTTTCCGGTCGCCAGCTCGAGCCGGTAGACATTCGAGACGCCGGTGTAGAACGCCGTCGCGTACAGATACTTGCCGTCCGGCGAGAACACGCCGCCCTCCGGCACGGCCGGATCGCGCTTCAAGGTGGCGATTTCCTTCACCACGCCGGCTTGCAGGTCCGCGATGCGGAACACGCCGATGCGCTGCGAGCCGTCGACCTCGCCGATGGAGGCGGAGAGGTATTGGCCGTCCGGCGAGATATCCAGGTCGAACACGATGCGGCCATAGGGGAAGGCGTGAACCAGCTTCCAGCTGTCGTGCTCCGGCCCGACCCGGACCAGCGAGTCCAACCCGTTGAGCGGCCGCACCGCCCACAGCGAATGATCGACGGGATTGAGCGCGAGGTCGCCGGCGCGGCCGTCAGGGATCAGCATCTTCGTGGCGCCGCTGCGCAGGTCGATTTCCATGAGATCGCGAAAATCGTTGTTGTCGCTGGTGTAGTAGACCTTGTGCTCCGGCGCGTCATAGGCGAGCGACGTCACGCGATAGAGCGCCGGTCCCTTCAGGTTCGTCAGCTTGCGGATGCTGCCGTCCTTCAGCGAGATCATGCCGATATTCGCGATGATGCCGGGCGCGCGGAAACCGGCGATCAGGCTATCGGTTGCCGCGTCGTAATAGGTCCGCGATACCGAACCCAGGGCGTGGTCGGTGAGCGGCTTGGTCGGCGTGACGGGATATTGCTGCACCGATTTCAAGTTCTTCGCCTGGAAATCATGCTCCCATTTGATCCAGTCGTTCCAGGCGTCATCCAGCGGCTTGCCGAACACGCGCTCGAAGTCGGCTTCGTAGTAGCGGTCGCTGCCTTCGTCGCGCCTGAGCCATTCGATGACTTTCTGCGGTCCGTAGGTCATTGCCAGATAGGAGTCGAAGCGCGTGCCGTAGAGATAGTCGTTCGCGCCAACCTGGAAATCGACCGAATTGCCTTCCGCTTCCAATCCGAGCGGCGTGTAGAACGGTGTGTTGTCGCGAACCTTGGCGCGGAACACCATTTCGTCATAGCCGCCTTGCGCGCGGCCAAGGCCGCCGGCCATCCACGTTTCCATGAAGACCGCGCTGCCTTCGAGGTACCAGCGCGGAACCGTGGTGCGCGGCGCGGCCAGGAAGTTGTAGAGGATCGACTCGGGATGACTGACGATCGGAAGCGGCTTGCCGCTGAGAGCGGTGCGCCACCAATTGTCCGCGCCGTTCGCCACATCCATCGTCGCGATATGGGTCAGCTCGTGGTTCATCAGCGTGAAGAAGCGCTCGCCAGGGCTGAACGTCTCGAACGGGATGTAGATCGGCGCCACGTCGAGCGTCAGCGAATTGCTGGGCGCCGCGCGCACCGTGGCACGTCCGTTATCGGACAGATCGCGCAGCAGGACGACGGGGCGGTCGTAGGGCGTCCAGTTGTAGGTCTTGCGCTGGAAGGCGAAGGAATTCTCGTAGGATTGCGCCACATAGGGCGTCAGATAGGTCTGGAGCGGATCGTAATAGAGCAGTTCGAGATCCTTGGTCTCGAGCTTGCTCAGTCCCACGGACGGCGACAGCGCCTGGCCGCGCGCGAATACCAAAAGCCCCAGGCAAAGCGCCAGGCGGCTTACCCTCCTTGCAAACACGATTCGACCCCCGACAACCGACTTACAGCTTGGCAGCTAGATACAAAAAGAAACAGCCACCGTCCCGGGGGACGGTGGCTGTTTCGGTCGATCTTGCGGCTAGTGTTGCTGCGAGGCTGCCTGCGATGCGGCTTGTGACGCCGCCTGCGAAGCGGCCTGGGACGAGGCTTGCGACGCCGCCTGGGAGGCGGCCTGCGAAGCTGCCTGGGAAGCCGCTTGCGAGGCTGCCTGAGATGCCGCCTGGGACGCGGCGAGAGCCGCAGCCTGGGACGCCGCCTGCGAAGCGGCTTGCGACGCGGCCTGCGAGGCCGCCTGAGACGCCGCCTGCGAAGCGGCGGCTGCCGCTGCTTGTGACGCCGCGGCGCTCGCGGCCTGCGAAGCCGCCTGCGAGGCCGCCTGGGACGCCGCGCTCAGCGACGCCTGCGAAGCGGCGAAGGAGGCCGCCTGCGATCCAGCGCCCTTCCATCCCGGAGGAGCCCCGGTGACCCCGGCGCCGGACGACGGCGCGCTCGCCGCCGCTGCGGACGCAGCCTGGGACGCCGCCTGCGAGGCTGCGGCGGCGGCAGCCTGCGAAGCCGCGGCGATCGCCGCCTGCGCGGCGGCAGCTTGGCTGGCGGCTTGCGAAGCGGCCTGCGAGGCGGCTTGCGAAGCAGCTTGCGACGCCGCGAGAGCGGCGGCCTGGGACGCGGCCGCCGAAGAGGCCTGTGACGCGGCCTGCGAAGCCGCCTGCGACGCGGCGAGAGCGGCGGCCTGAGACGCTGCCGTGGACGCGGCATGCGAATTGGCGGCGACCGCGGCCTGCGATGCCGCAGAGGCGGCGGCCTGTGAGGCTGCCTGTGACGCGGCCTGCGCTGCCGCAGCGGCGGCGGCCTGAGACGCGACATGCGATGCGGCCTGCGAAGCCGCCTGGGACGCGGCGAGCGCGGCAGCCTGCGAAGAGGCCGCGCTTGCCGCCTGCGACGCGGCGGATGCCGCGGCCTGCGAAGCGGCGCGGAACGCGGCCTGCGAAGCGGCGCTCGGCGCGCTTGCGGCCTGGGAAGCAGCGGCGACGGCGGCCTGCGAGGCGGCGTGTGAAGCGGCGCTGAACGCAGCTTGCGACGCGGCGTACGAGGCCGCCTGGCTGGCGGCATGCGAAGCCGCGCTCGCGGCGGCCTGCGAGGCAGCGGAGGCCGCGGCCTGCGAAGCGGCCTGGGACGAGGCGGCCGAGGCGGCCTGCGACGCGGCCTGCGACGCGGCCTGCGTGTCCTTCGACAGAGTCTGGAACTGATCGGTCTGCATCATGTTCGGGATGGACGTGTCGCCCGTGACCACGTCGCCTTCGTGCACCTGGCCGGCCTGATAGCGGCTCATCGGGGCAACGGTGCCGGCCGTATGGCCCGGCTTCGCCGGATAGTACTGGCTGCCGATCACCACGCCACCTGCAACGACGGCGAGAACGGCGGCGCCTGCCAGCAACTTACCCTTGCTGAAACGAGAATTGCTCATCTGAAGAAGTCCCCCTTAAGGATCACATGCCGCAACACTTGGTCGCGTGGAGCCGAACCGTCAAGCAAAGTCGGTCACAGCACTTGCGTCCGGCCGTGGTTCCGAAACAGGTCCAGCGCGGCGCGCGCCTGCCGGCCGGACAGTTCAATAATGAAATCCAATAGGTTAGCTCGGGCCTGGGGCGGTCGGCGGTCACCGGACCATCCGGCCGCGCCTTAACCAAGGCGCTGCTTGGCTGTGATCGACGTGATTTTGCCGTCTTTGCGCTGCGGCGCGCGATTGTTAACCTTCCGCGATGGGTGAAGCGGTTGGGGCGATTCCCAGGACGGATATAAAGCGGGCGGCCAAGATCGCCGACGCGCTGGCGCGTGACAGCGTGTTCGCCGCGCTGTCGCCGGCGCGGCTCCAGATTCTCGCCGACTCCGGCACCTTTCTGCAATTGGAGAAAGGCCAGCGGCTGTTCGCCCATGGCGACCGTTCCGATGCGGCCTATGCCGTTCTGGTGGGCGAGGTCGAGATCGCCATCCCCGGCATCGATGGCCGCCTGGTGTGGCTCGCGCGGATCGGTGCGGGTTCGACGATCGGCGAGATGGGCGCCATCGACGGCGCGCCGCGCGTGACCCATGCGACCGCGACGCGTCGCTGCGAACTTCTGCGCATCGACCGCCAGTTCATCCTCGATGCCATGCTGGCCGAGCCGAAAGCGACGCTGGCCCTGCTCGGCGTCCTGATCCAGCGGCTGCGCGAGACCGACGCGCTGGTCGAGCGCACCTCGTCGATGGAGCTCGGCAAACGATTGGCGCGCTTCCTCTTGCTCGAAGGTCACGCCGGCCGGATCCTGCACAATCAATCCGAACTGGCCCACCACATCGGCGCGTCGCGCGAGGCGGTCAACCGCAAGCTGGAAGGTTGGCGCAAGCAAGGCTGGGTGGAACTTTCCCGCACCGGCCTGCACATCCGCGATCGCGCGGCGCTGCTCGCGCTCTGCAAGAGAAATTCCAAGCTCCATATCTGAGCACGCGCGCCGTTCGTTGCATCGCCGCCTTTTTTGCACGAAGGTCGCGCCGCGATGAAACCGCCGCGTCGGGAGAGTGTTCGATGAAATCGGTTGCGAGAATCCTGGCGTGTGCCGCGGTCGGCATGGCGTTGGCGGGCCTGCCGCTTTGCGCGCCGGCGGCGACGGTCCCCACCGCCGCGCCGCTCCATACCTCGGGCGTCAAGGCGGTGTATCCGAGGCTTTCCGGCCTTGCCGACGCCAAGGCGATAGCGCGCGTCAATGCTCTGCTCGCGGCGCAGGAGAAGACCGATCGCGATGCCTATACCGACTGCCTTGCGCAGATCAAAGAGGCGAAGATGACGCCGGACAAGGACAGCTATGCCGAGGAGATCGCGGTCCGTTACCTGTCGCCCCGCTATCTCAGCGTCGAAGTCGTCACCAGCTATTATTGTGCCGGCGCGTATCCCACCAACGGCGCCGAAACGCCGATGACCTTCGATCTGACCGCCGGCAGCCAGATTGACTGGAGCACGATGTTCAAGCCCGGCTTCCTGCCGTCCGACACCGCGGATGAGCACACTCCGCCCTCGGCGCTCACCAAGCTCTACCGGGCGCGCTACAGCAAGGCCAAGGACGACGCGGACTGCCGCCAGGCGATCACCGACCAGGACCCGTTTTCCAGCCCGCCGATCGTGTGGCTCGATGCCAAGGGCGGCGTCGTGCTGCAGCCGGACTTTCCGCATGTCATCGCGGCTTGCGCCACGCCGCTGACGCTGTCGCCCACGGAGATCGCGCCTTATCTCAAGGACGCAAAGCTGGCCGCCGACCTCAAGGCGACCGTGCACAAATAGGTCCCTGCGTTTCGCGCGTGATCGACCGCCGCGCGCGATGTATCCTGCACCCCGTCTGCGATGGGGCGGAGCATGGCCGAGCAGGGCATCGGACTGGACATTCGGCATTGGCGCCATCGCAACGACTCCGCGGTCTGGGTGGCGCGCGGCGTGACGGCGGTGCTCGCGATCCTGCTGGTCGGCGTCGCCATCCGAAGCCTGATCCCCGATCCGTGGTGGATGCGGGCGGGATTCGAGCGTGATCCGGGCCTCTTCGTCCGCAAGCACGCCGTCGACTACCCGGTCTGCGCGGCGTGGACCGGCAACGCGCCGTTCGCAGCAGCGCCCGGCTGGTACGTGGTGGAGAAGAGCCTGCCGGCCATTCCCGCGTCCGGTCGCACGGTCGATATCGGAATCCTGCTGCCCGCCAATGCCAAGGTGGTGGCGATCTATTGCGGCCGCCAGCCTGTCGGTGCCGCGCCGGTCGAATGTTCGATGACCGCCGGCTGCGCCGCGAATGTGACGGTGGCGCTCGACGACGACGTCTATACCCATGGACGGGCCCTGACCTTGATGGTCACGGGCAAGGGCGGCGCGGCGCGCGACGGTGAAGCGTTCCGCTTCTGGCTGGCATGGAAATAATGGCCATGCCGGGAGTGTCCCTTAGCTTTCGGGAAGGGTGGGCGCCTCGACCGCGGGGGACGGTGTCTTGCTGCTCTTATGCATCGCGGCGTACCAGGCGAAGAAGATCGCCGGCAGCACCAGCAGGCTGGCGGAGTAGAACGGCGCGTCGACCCCGATATTGGAGAAGGTCAGGGCCGCGATCTGCGGTCCGACCAGCCGGGCGAGGCCGGCGACGGCGTTGTTCAATCCGAGATACTGCCCCTGATGGTCGAGATCGACGCTGCGCGACAGAAGCGCGGAAACGTTCGGCCAGGCGATCGACTGGCCGAAGGCGGAGATCGACAGCAGCGTCACGATCGCGAACCCGCCCGACGAGAAGGGTTGCAGCGTGGTGCAGACCGCCGTGAGCAGCATGCCGAAGGCCAGGATACGGGCCTCGCCGAAACGCTTCGAGGCGGGACCGGCGAGGAATATCTGGCAAAACGCGGCCACGATGCCGGTGACCGCGAAGGCGAGGCCGACATCCCAGGGGTTCCAGTCGAAGCGCGCCTGCGTCCATAGGCCGAACACCGATTCGATGCCGTTGAAGGCGCAGCCGGCCAGCAGCGTGACCATCATGAGGCGGCTGATCACCGGATTGGTCGCGGCATGGGCGACGACGGCCCAGCGGCTCGGCTTGTGGCCGATGCGGCGGCGCACACGGCTCTCCTTGAGGAACACGGTCAGCCCGACGACGCAGATCGCCGAGAGCGACGAAGCGATCAGCAGCGGCGTGCGGAAGCCGGCATGGCCGGCCGCCGGATTCGCCAGCAGCCCGCCCAGCGCCGGCCCGACGATGAAGCCGATATTATAGGCCGCGCCCAGCCACGACATCCTGCCGGAGCGCTCTTCCGGCGGCGTCACGTCGGCGATGTAGCCCTGGATCACCGCGCCGTTGCCGCTGGCCATGCCGCCGAGCAGGCGCACGAAGAACGCGACATAGATGTTCGGCGCGAAGGCCAGCGCCAGATAGCACAGGCAATTGCCGGTCACCGTGCTGATAAGGATCGGCTTGCGACCGATCGTGTCCGACAGCCGGCCCCAGAACGGCTCGCCGAAAAAGGCGCCGATGGCATAGGCGGAGAAGATCAGGGCTACCTGCCAGGTCGAGGCCTGGAACGACTTGGCGTAGAACGGCAACAGCGGCACGATGATGCCGAAGCCCAGGAGGTTGATGAACATCACCGAAAGCAGCGTCGGCAAGGCGGCCGGCGAGATTTGCGCGGCGGAACGGTCGGGCTTGTCGATGGTCATGGCGATAGGCTCTTAATAGGCACGCGGCGGCGCCGGGCAAGGTGCGTCCGGTCGCATGGGGAGATTTCATGAAGACCCGCCTGGCTTTGGTTGCGTTGCTTTCCCTAACGGAGGCTTCCGCGGCCGACCTGCCGCCGGAGGCGTGGCGCCCGGTCGATCCGCAGAACCTCGTCCTGATCGACACGCGCTACGGCCAGGTGGCGGTGGAACTGGCGCCGGAGTTCGCGCCCAAGCATGCCGAGCGGGTCCGCGCCCTGGTCCGCGCGCATTTCTATGATGGGCTTTCCTTCTATCGCGTGATCGACGGATTCGTGGCGCAGGGCGGCATCGGCGAGGGCACGGCCTCGACCAAGGACCATCCGGTCGAGGCGAAGAACCTGACACAGTGGCCGCCGCTGAAGGCGGAGTTCGACCGTGTCTCCACACCGGCGCCCCTATTCACGCCGCTCGGCAACGCCGATCCGATGGCGCCCGAGGTCGGCTTCGAGGACGGCTTTCCCGTCGCGCGCGATCCGAAGGACGGGCGCGAATGGCTGATCCATTGTCCGGGCACCTTCGCCTTCGCGCGCGACAACGATCCCGATACGGCGAGCACGGAGTTCTACATCGTGATCGGAGAGGCGCCGCGGCGGCTCGACCGCGACCTGACGGCCTTCGGCCGGGTGCTGAGCGGCATGCAATATGTGCAGAAGCTGGAGCGCGGCGATCCCGATGTCGACAGCGGCGTGATCGGCGACGCCTCGAAGCGCGATCCGATCCTGCGGGTGCGGCTGGCGGCGGACGTTCCGCCGGCGGAGCGGCCGGTGTTCCAGGTCATGCGCCCCGAGTCCCGATCCTTCGCGGATGCAATCGAGGCCAAGCGGAACCCGACCGCGCCGTTCTACTTCCGCAAACCGCCGCCGGTGCTCGACATCTGCGGCGTGTCCGTGCCGGTGAAGCGCGTCGCACCCTAGGAGCCGGAGTGTCCTAACTTCGGGTCGTGCGATGCGGGCTCGTCCAACACGACGCTCAGCAACGAGCTGTGCACCTCGATATGGCCGTTGTATTTGATATATCCCAGCTTCCTGAACTTGTTCATGAAGAAGCTCACGCGGGAGCGCGTCGTCCCGATCATTTCCGCCAGCGTCGCCTGGCTGACCTTGGCGATCACGGGCTCCGGCTTTCCTTCCTTGCCGAAATTCGCGAGCAGCAGCAACGCGCGCGCCAGGCGCTTTTCGCTCGAATTGAACAGCTGATCGATCAGGTCCTCTTCCACGCGGAGTGCGTGGGCCAGGATGTGCGTGACGAACATTTCCGAAAACGCGAGTTCCTCGTGGATCACGCGCACGATCGCCGCTTTTTCCAGCCGCATGATTTCGCATTCGGTCATCGCGGACGCCGTCGCCATGCGCCGCATCTGTCCGGTCAGGCACGCTTCGCCGCAGAACTCGTCCGGACCCAGGATCGAGACGACCGCTTCCTTGCCATGCGCGGACACGACGGCAAGCTTGACCTTGCCCTTTTGTATGTAGAACACGGAGTCCGCCTGGTCGCCCTGCGAGAACAGGATCTCGTCCTTGCGATATTTCGATACCGCCCGGCCGATCCCGGCCTTGGCTAGAAACGCGCGAGGGTCGAACGGCTGTTTGCCTCTGGCTGTCACGCCAGCGCCATTCTTCTTCACAGGCCCTCGACTTTCAAACAATTGTTCCGAAATGGATTTGTGCGTATTCGGAGGAATAGCTCAGAAAACCGGCGCAATGAGCAATATTGAACAGACGTTCAGTCGAATATTGCCTAGCTTGCTATGTCGGCTATCAGACAGACAACGCGGTTGGCCGATAAAAGTGTCTCAATCCGACAATCGCGCGGGGTAATATAATGGCTCCCATATTCTGGATTATCGGGTTTCTCGCAATCGGCCTGCTCATGTGGCGCGCCAGCAGGGGCAATGCCAGCCATGGCAGGCGAAGGCGGGTCGCGGAGTCCGCGTCGGAACTCGCGCGGGAGAACTACCGGCTTCGGCACGTGCTCGCGCAATTGTCCGTCGAAAACCACGCCTTGAAGAATTCGCCGCCCGAATACTGGTAGACGCACCCAATTTGGTTCGACCGTTGGAGGGGTTCAATGGAAAGTTGTTTCGTCCGCATTGGCCGTGATGTGCCGCCCGCGCTTGTGGCCACGGACACGCCCGATCCGTCCGAACGCGACATGATCCAATTGCTGCGGCAGAAGGACATGCTGTTGCGGGAAATGCAGCACCGGATGGGAAACAGTTTGCAGATCCTGGCCAGCATCCTGCTTCGAAAGGCACGCACGGTGGAATCGGAAGAGGCGCGGCTGCATTTGCGCGATGCGCATGGTCGGATCATGTCGATCGCCGCGATCCAGAAGCGGCTTCAGGTGTCGGAGAACGGTGAGCGCGTAGAGCTCGCGCCCTATCTGTCCGACCTTTGCGAGAGCCTCGAAGAAACGCTGATCGACGGCATGCGTTCCATTTCCCTGGAGGTGAACGCCGGACAAGGCACGGTCGGCGCGCAAGAGGCGGTCAGCATCGGCCTTATCGTCACCGAACTGGTCATCAATGCGCTGAAGCACGCCTTCGGGAAGGACGACGCGGACTGCCGCATACATGTCGCCTACGAAACCGGCGAGACCGGCTGGCGCCTCTCGGTCCGCGACAACGGCAAGGGGATGTCCGCGGCCGGCAGCGAAGAGAAGGCGTTCGGCCTGGGAACGACGATCGTCCAGGCGCTCGCCTGTCAGATGAATGCGCGGGTTCAGGTCGTGGCCGATGCGCAGGGCTACCACGTCACCATCACGCAGGCGGAGTTCGCCTAGGCCCGGCGAATCCTGCCGTCAGTCGGTCACCGCTTCTTCCTCGTGCTTCCGCACCGTGCTGACGAAGTGCCCGTCATTGCGGCGCATCAGCGTGATGACTTGCTCCACCGCCTGGCGAAGATTGTTGGCGAGGAAGTCGCACTCCGTGGCCTCGAAGCTGTCGAGATAGTGGGTGTCGTCCTCGATGACGCTCCAGAAGCCGGCGATCAGCGGCAGGCCGGGCATGCGCTTGCGCAGGCGGCGCGCGAGATAGCGGGCGTTCTTCGGGTTTCCCGGCTCCAGATAGGAGACGCAGATCACCCGCACGCCGTCGCAGGCGAGATCCTGGATCGTCAACGGCGAGACCTCCTCGAAGGAGGCGATGCGCGCGCCGATGTCCTGGCGCTCCAGAAGATGGGCGAGCAGATGCGCCGCGGCGTGATCGAGCACGCTGCGCCCGGCGACGCACAGGACCGGCTTGCGGTTCCAGTCGGACGGCACCTCGTTGGAGACGCTCCCGGCGGCCTTGGCGTCCGGGTCCTCGTGGATGGCCAGATTATCGACGAATATCTCCACCGTCCTGGCGACGCGCTTGCGTCCCTCCTCGGTCAGCGCGCCGCGGTTGACGTCGAGCTGCGCCAAAGCGAGGCCGCGCACCGCGACCTCGTCGAAATAGGCCGGCAGCGAATGTTCCGAGAGGAAGGACTCCGCCTGTTCCGCCGCCTCGTCGGAATTGCCGGCGAGCATGCGCAGATAGAAGCTCTCCTCCGGCGCCATGGGCGGGGCGTCGCCCAGCATCACGTCGAGAAAGCGAAGCTGGTCGACGTGGCGGCCGATCACCACCAGGATCATGGTCAAGGGCGTCGACAGCAACAGCCCGACGGGTCCCCAGACGAAGGTCCAAAAGCCCGCCGCGACGACCACGGCCAGCGCCGACAGCCCCATGTTGCGGCCGTAGAGCCAGGGCTCGACCGCCTGGCCGGTGATCGATTCCAGCACGATGAAGACGCCGAGCGTCCAGAACGTCACGGTCCAGCCCGGATCGATGGCGATGGAGAGCGCCAGCGGAAAGACGGCCGCGATGGGAACGCCGATATAGGGCACGAAGCGGAACATCGCCGCGATCAGTCCCCACAAGGCGGGATTGGGCACGCCCGCCGCCCACAGCCCGATCCCGACCAGGACGCCGAAGACGGTGTTCACCGCGGTCTGCAGCAGCAGATAGCGGCTCAGCCGCTCGGCGCCGTCGTCGATGGCGAGCGTGGTGCGCTGCAGGTCGCGCGGGCCGGCCAGCATGATGAAGCGGTCGCGCAGGTCCTCCTTCTGCAGCAGGATGAAGATCACGAAGATGATCACGATGGTCAGATTGGCGAGCGGCTCGAGCAGCGGCCCGGCGACGTTCTTCATCAGCGTCAAGGGATCGGCCGGCGGCTGCTGGACGACGACCGGCACCGCGGCGGCGTCGACCTGGGACGTTGTCTTGGACTGGAGTTCCAGATTGTTGCTCGGCGCGATCGGCACCTGGGAGATCTGGTCGTTCAGATTGTCGAAGAAGGCGACGGCGCTCTTGACCATGCCGTTGTTGGCGGCGGAGCCCTCCACGGACTGGATCTTGTGGACGATGTTCTGCTGGTACTGCGGCATGCTGACGGCGAGCCATGCGAGCTGGGTGCCGATGAAGGTCGCGATGCCGCTGATCAGCAGGACCGCCGCGGTCACGGTCAGGATCACGCCCGCGATGCGGCCGACCCGCAGCCGCCGCAGGAATTCGACGACCGGCGCCAGCGCGAAGGCCATCAGGATCGACAGCGCCAACGGCACCAGCAGCGGCCGGCCGAAATAGACGAGGCACACCACCACGGCGGCCACGACCGAGGCATAGGCGGTCTCGCGCAATCCGGTCTCGCCGGCCGCGACCTTGGGCGCTTCGGGCGGACCGTGCAGGGCGGCGGCCATGGCGCAAATCTCCTTCGTCGGGCGAAAGTGTCGCAAAAACAGGAAATTATGCAAATCGGGCGGTTATCTTGTCCGGCGCGGGCGCAACCTATATGTCTGCCGGGCCTTTTCGGACCCCATCCGCATGACCTGGTTGCGCATCATCCCCGAGACCACGAACGTCGACTTCGTCGGCTGGCGCTATTGGGCGTTCGGCCTCGACGGGCTTCTGCTTGTCGCGTCGGTCGTTTCGATACTGCTCTACGGGTTCAATCTCGGAATCGACTTCACCGGCGGCGTCCAGATGGAGGTCAAATATGCCAAGCAGATCGATATCGGAAAAGTGCGCAGCAGCATCGCGGGGCTGGGCTTCAAGGATACCGAGATCACCTATTTTGGCGGCGGTCAGTGCGATCAGCCGGCCAATTCCTGTCTCCTGATCCGGGTCCAGGCCGAGTCCGACGAGGCCGACAAGGGCGTGGAGCAAAAGGTTCGCCAGAGCCTCGGGCCCGGCTACACCTTCCGCGACACCCAGATCATCGGACCCAAGGTCAGCCAAGAACTGTTCCAAAGCGGAGTCTATGCGACGCTCCTGGCGGTCGTCCTGATTTCGCTCTACGTCGCCTTTCGCTTCGAATGGCAATATGGCGTGGGCGCCTTGATCGCGACGGGGCACGATGTGTTCGTGACGGCCGGCTTCTTCTCCATCCTGCACATGGATTTCACGCTCAACACGGTGGCGGCGCTCCTGCTGCTCGCGGGCTATTCGATCAACGACACGGTCGTGGTGTTCGACCGAATCCGGGAGAACCGGCGCAAGTACAAGCGGATGCTGCTTCCCGAATTGATCAACCTCTCGACCAATCAGATTGCCACCCGAACCACGCTCGTCTCGGCGGCCACGGCGCTTTCGGTCGTGCCGATGCTGTTCGGCGGAGCGGTGCTGCTCAATTTCAGCGCGGCGATCCTGTTCGGCATTTTCGTGGGCACGTTCTCGTCGACCTATGTCGCCGCCGCCCTTCTGCTCTATCTGCCGGCGCCCGCCGGCGCCCCCGGTGCCGGCACCGGCGAGGCGGTGGCCTGACGCCTCAGAGCGGGAACCAGTCCCGCCTGTCGCTGTAGACCATGTAGTGCGCGTTGACGCCGGCGCGCAGGCCGACGCCGGTGCGCATCGGCGCCAGCGTTACCCCGCCCGAGCGCAGATAGTTCACCCCGATGCCGGCGATGAAATAGATGCTGCCCTCGACGCCCGGGAAGCGCTGATAGAGCCGGCGCTCCTCCTTCAGGTCGTAGACCAGGGTGAAGACCTTGGAGCCGTTGCCGCCGACGTCGAAGCCGATCGAAGGGCCTTTCCAGAAGACCTTTTTCGGCTCCATGCCCTTCCTGATCAGCCAGCCCGAGCCGTAGCGCACGCCCAGGATGAAGGCGCCCGAACCTTCCTCGCCCTTGATGTAGCCGTCCGGCAGGCCGAGATCCTCGGTCACGCGCTGCACCGCCTTGGCCATCACCTCGGTGGTGACGCCGAAGAAATCCGTTCCCGCCTGCACGATCTCGTTCGGCGAGAAGGTGTCGTCATCGGCACCGTGGTCGTCGGCGGCGGTGGGGCCGGCCGAGAGCGCCAGCGCGGCAAGGGCGGCGAACACGGCGCCGAGAATCCGGAAACGTCGCATGTCATTCTCCCAAGCGAATCACGTCATCCCCGCGGGCGTCATCCATGCCCCATCGGGGCGGCGACGACAAAGGGGCGTAGGGGACATTTTCGGCCTTTCAAGGTCTTTTGATGGCGGCGCAAGAGGATTACCTTCCGCCGCGCTGGTCCGGCCCCAGGGCCGGCAAGGGGAGAACGTTCATGGATGGCGCAACGATTTTCGTCCTCGCGCTGCTGGTCCTTGCGCTCGTCACCATCTTCTCCGGCGTCAAGAGCGTGCCGCAGGGCCGCGAATGGACGGTCGAGCGCTTCGGCCGCTTCATCAAGGTGCTCAAGCCCGGCCTCAACCTGATCGTTCCCTATGTGGACCGCATCGGACGCAAGCTCTCGATGATGGAAGAGGTGCTGACGATCCCGAGCCAGGTCGTCATCACGCGCGACAACGCGACGGTCACCGCCGACGCGATCGCCTTCTATCAAGTCGTCGATGCGGCCAAGGCGGCCTATGAGGTCGCCAACCTCCAGGCCGGCATCACCAATCTCTGCCTCACCAATGCGCGCACCGTGATCGGCGCAATGGATCTCGACGAGGTCCTGTCGAAGCGCGACGAGATCAACCAGCGCCTGCTCTCCGTTGTCGACCAGGCGACCAGTCCCTGGGGCGTGAAGGTCACGCGCATCGAGATCAAGGACCTGTCGCCGCCGACCGACATCACCGAGGCGATGGCGCGCCAGATGAAGGCCGAGCGTTTCCGCCGCGCCGAAGTCACCCAGGCCGACGGCGAGAAGCAGGGCGCCATCCTGCGCGCCGAGGGCGCCAAGCAGTCCGCCATCCTGCAGGCCGAGGGCCGCAAGGAAGCCGCCTTCCGCGATGCCGAGGCGCGCGAGCGGCTGGCGCAGGCCGAAGCCAAGGCGACGCAGATGGTGTCGGACTCGATCGAGGCCGGCAACGTCAACGCACTCAACTACTTCCTCGGCCAGAAATATGTCGACGCCTTCGCGCAGCTCGCCAATGCGCCGAACCAGAAATTCGTCGTGGTGCCGATGGAATCGGCGGGCCTGCTCGGCTCCATCGCCGGCATCGCCGAGATGACCCGCGAGGCGATCACGACCCAGGCCGCATCCGCCGCCACGACAAGGCCGGCGCGCGGCCAGAACGCCGCCGGCACAGTGCCGAACGTGGCGCCGCCGCCGACGCGGCCCGCCGGTACCTGAGGGAGGCCGTCATGGATGCGATCACCCAGTTCCTGAACGCCCAGCCCGCCTGGCACTGGTGGGCGCTGGGCGCGGTGCTTCTGGCGCTCGAAATCGCGAGCACGACTCAGTATCTGCTGTGGCCGGGCATCGCGGCGCTGCTGGTCGGCGTGCTGAAGTTCCTGGTGCCGCCGCTCAACGGACGGCTGGCGGTGTTCCTGTTCGCGGTCATAGCGGTGGTGGCGACCGCGACCTGGAAGCGTTCGGCCTGGGGCCGCGCCGAGCGGAACACCCACACAAATCTCAACGACCGCAGCGCCCAGTACATCGGCCGCGTCGTCAAGGCGGAGGAGAATTTCGTCAACGGCCGCGGCGCCGTGCGGGTCGACGACACGCGCTGGTCCGCCAACGCGGTCGACGGTTCGTCTCCGATCAAGGGCGACATGCTGCAGGTTTCCGGCGCCGACGGCGCGGAATTGAAGGTGCAACGCGCGGCCGGTTCCCTGATGGCCGGCGCGGCGGCCTAGGCTCGCTCCGGGGTGCGGCGCAAGGGCGCGACCGAAAGATGAACGTGTCGCGTCCTGTCGCGTTATCGTCTGCATGAGTGACGGATTCATGAGCGACAACGACGATCACGCCCATCTCTCGCGGGCCGGGTGGCTGGCGCTTGTCGTTCTTCTGGGCTTTCTCGCGGTTTCGATCTGGTACGCGGTCTATACCTGGGGCGCGCTGGGCGTGGTGCATATGAGCGCCTTCGGCTGGTTCGCGCTGGTCGTGGGTTCGCTGCTGACGATCGCGGTCGGCGGCGGGCTGATGGCCCTGATGTTCTATTCCAGCCGGCACGACTACGACCGGTAGTCAGCGGCCGCCCCGCGCCACGAAGTGCGGATTCGTGAAGCCATCCGATGCCCGGCCATAGAGAAACGGCGAGCCGTCGAGATTCGTGACGGTCCCGCCCGCCGCGCTGAGAACCGCGTGGCCGGCCGCGGTATCCCACTCCATCGTCGTGCCGTGGCGCGGGTAGATGTCGGCCTCGCCGGCCGCGACCAGGCAGAATTTCAGCGACGAGCCCGCGGTGATGAAAGCCTTCACCGGATAGGCGGCGAGATATTCCTCCGTCTTCTTGTCGCGGTGCGAGCGGCTGGCGACGGCGATGAGGCCGTCGGCTGGCGCCTTGCGCACATGGATCGGCCGGGCCAAAGCGAAGTCCGGCGGCGCATCTGCCGTGGTCTCGATCTCGAAGGCGCCGCCGGGCGTTTCGCCGACGAACAGGCGGTGCTTGGCCGGTGCGTAGACCACGCCGCGGACCGCGATGCCGTTCTCGATCTCGGCGATGTTCACGGTGAACTCGCCGTTGCGGTTGATGAATTCCTTGGTGCCGTCGAGCGGATCGACGAGGAAGAAGTGGTTCCCGATCGCCGGCGACCGCCCCGCGGCGACCTCCTCTTCCGCGATCACCGGCACGCCGGGCGCCAGTTCGCGCAGGCCGCGCAGGATGTGCGCTTCGGCCTCTTCGTCCGCGTCGGTCACCGGCGAATGGTCGGCCTTCTCGCGCGCCACGGTGCCCGCTTCGTAGTGACGCATGACGACGGCGCCGGCTTCGTGCGCCAGCGCGGCGAGCGCCGCCAGACGCTGAGAGGGCGATGACATCCCGAACAAACCCCGCGGAAAGCCGCGTATTTGCGGCAAAGTTCCCGTAGCACATTAAACATCGCGAAAGCGACCGGGCGCGATTCATCTCGTTCCGGCGACGGAACCGTGTCATAGCCCTATTGCCGCCACGATGCGGCGTCATTGCGCGGTCCACGCCGCACGGCCGCGAAGGCAGAAGCGGACAACCTCGACAGACGGGAACACCATGCGCCTTGCTGCAATCCGCCGCGTTCTCGCCGTGGCAGTCCTCGCCTTCGCGATCGTCTCGCCCGCCGTCGCGGCGACGCCGGCGGAAGACCTTGTCGGCAACAACATCCACAAGGGCCTCGAGATCCTCAACGATACCCATCTGAGCAAGGACCAGCGCCGCGCGGCGTTCGAGGACTTCCTGCTCGGTGTCACCGATCTCAAGCGCGTCGCGATATTCACCCTGGGCGCATATGGCGACAAGGCGACGCCGGCTGACCGCGACGCCTTCGCCGCCGCCTTCCAGCGCTATGCGGTCGCGGTC
The DNA here is from genome assembly GCA_037200045.1 of Rhizomicrobium sp. Classification (NCBI taxonomy): domain Bacteria; kingdom Pseudomonadati; phylum Pseudomonadota; class Alphaproteobacteria; order Micropepsales; family Micropepsaceae; genus Rhizomicrobium; species Rhizomicrobium sp. The sequence goes on along the minus strand of JBBCHM010000002.1, from coordinate 1,478,898 downwards.
TACCAGTCCTATTTCGAGCGCTATTCCGGCCAGACGCTCAAGGTCACCGGCTCGCGCGCCAATGCGCCGGCCGACGATATCGTCGCGACCCAGCTGATCGACCCGCAGGATCAGAGCGGCAAGCCGCTGGAGGTCGATTTCCGCGTGCGGTCCGATACCGGCAAACCGGTGATCGTGGATTTCAGCGTCGCCGGCATCTGGCTGGCGCCGGCGGAGCGCGACGAATTCGTGGCCTATCTCGGCCGCAACGGCGGCAGCGTTCCGGCCCTGGTCGCCTATATGGACCAGCTCCGCGTCCGCATCGCCTCGGGCAATTGAGCGGCGGCGGCGGTTGCGCCGCCCTTAAGCATTCCTTAAGACGCGGTTCGCATGGTTACCGTTCGCAAACCATTCGCCCCCAAGCGGAGACCGCCAGGCCATGGATGACATCGAATTCTCCGCCTTCCTGGTCAGCCGGGTCTGCCACGATCTGGTCGGCCCCCTCGGCGCGGTCGTCAACGGCCTCGAAGTGATGGAGGACGAGCGCGATGCGGCGATGCGCGCCGACGCGCTGAAGATCGTCACCTCCAGCGCGCTGCAGGCGTTGGCCCGGTTGCAATTCATGCGCATCGCCTTCGGTGCCGCCGGTTCCGCCGGCGCGGAACTCGACGTCGGCGAGATCGCACGGCTGGTCGCCGGCCTGTTGGAAGGCGGCAAGGTCCAGCTCAACTGGCAGGGCGGTTCCGTGAACTGGCCCAAGAACTGGGCGAAGCTCCTGATGAACGCGGCGCTTTTGGGCGCCGACTGCCTGCCGCGCGGCGGCCAGCTCGCGGTGACGGTCGGCGCCGATCCGGCGGCGCCGGCCTTCAAGATCGTGGCGACCAGCCCCTATGCCCGCGTGCTGGACGACGTCGCCAACGCGGTGCGCGGCGAGGACACCCATCTCGATGCCCGCGGCATCCAGCCCTTTCTCGCCCACAAGCTGTCGCGCGAGCTGAACGCCGGGCTGACGCTGACGGCGCGCGAGGGCGCGGTCGAACTGGTCGCGGGTTAACCTTCTAAACCCCCCATTTACATGTTGGCTCTAGGCTCCGTCCGGAATCGAACGTGGGCCGTGGCGTCATTGCGGCCGCTTTTTCGGACATATGAGCCCATGAGAAGCTGCCTGGTCGTCGACGACAGTCGCGTGATCCGCAAGGTCGCCTGCCGGATCCTGCAGGATCTGCATTTCGAGACCGGCGAGGCCGAGGACGGGCTCTCCGCGCTCGCCGCCTGCCGCGCCAGGATGCCCGAGCTCATCCTGCTCGACTGGAACATGCCGAACATGAACGGCATCGAATTCCTCAAGACGCTGCGCCGCGAACAGGGCGGCGCGCTTCCGATCGTGGTGTTCTGCACCACCGAGAACGACGTGGCCCATATCACCGAGGCGCTCGGCGCCGGCGCCAACGAATACATCATGAAGCCCTTCGACCGGGGCATCATCGAGGCGAAGCTCGCAGAAGTCGGCTTGATGTAGAGCGCGATGACGGAAGACGACCTGGATTTTCTCGCGCGGATCGTGCGCCGGCGGTCGGGGCTCATCCTGCCGACGAACAAGACGCGCTTCGTCGCGGGCCAGCTTGCGCCGGTGATGCGCCGCTTCGGCTTTCGCACCGTCGACGGCTTGATGGCCGAGCTCAGGCACGGACGCGACACGCTGGCGCGCGCCGTCACCGAGGCGATGACGACCAACGAATCCTCCTTCTTTCGCGACAAGGCGGCGTTCGAGCATTTCCGCGACCTCATCCTGCCGCGCCTGATCGAGGACCGTGCCCAGACCAGGCGCCTGCGCATCTGGTGCGCCGCCTGCGCCGCGGGCCAGGAGCCTTATTCCATCGCCATGCTGCTCGACGACGCCAGGCTGGTGTCCAAGGGCTGGAACATCGACCTGATCGCCACCGACCTTTCCGCCGAGATGATCGCGCGCGCGGAGGAGGGGCCTCTACACCCATTTCGAGGTCCAGCGCGGGCTGGCGATCCGCCGGCTCGTCGCGCATTTCACGCAGGAAGGCGGAAACTGGCGCGCGCACGAGAACCTGCGGCGCATGGTGACGTTCCGCCAGTTCAACCTGCTCGATTCCTATGGCTGGCTCGATGATCTGGACGTCGTGTTCTGCCGCAACGTGCTGATCTATTTCGAGCGCAAGACCAAGATCGACGTGCTGGACAAGATCGCCGACGTGCTGGTGCCGGACGGCGCGCTGATGCTGGGCCATGCTGAGTCGGCCCGGGGGCTGTCGAGTGTCTTCGTGCCGGTCGACCATGCGCCGGGCATCTTCGTCAAAGGCAAGGCCACGGCGCAGCGCTATGCGGCGGCCGGCTGACGGGCCGGCCGCGCAGGCGGGGTCCCGCGGCTAGAGATTTATTCGGATTCCCAGATCCACATTGTGCCCGGCGTGATCGCGTGTAATGCGTTCGCCGCGCACGTCGAGAGCCTCGACTGTACCGGCATCGAACCAGCGATATTGAAGCGTGAGCGCCAAATCCTCGCTCACCGGAACGGCGATGCCGCCCATGAGCTGGTACGCGAACCGGGTGTCGCCGTCCTTGATGAGTTGGCGCGGCGCTTCCATCGGAAAGGGCGCGCGCGGCGCAAAGAAGTCGATATCGATGCTCGCAAAGCCGATCCCGGCACCGACATAGGGCGTCACCGGACCGTAAGACAGATCGTAATAGCCGTTGACCATGCCGCGAAGCGCGTCGTCCTTCACATTTGCCGGGATCGAGCCGGTGGGCGGGACGATGGCGATGTAATGGTCCTGCGTGTTGCGCGAGAAGCCGATTTCTCCCTCCAGCCGGAACGACCCAAAGCTGTGGCCGAGCGCGAATTGTCCGCCAAAGCCCGTCTTGAGGGGATTTTCAAGGCGCACCGTGCTGCCCGGCATGGGCGCATTCGCGATCGTGCCGCCTGTGTCGTTCAGCAGAGAGAGCGTGGCGGATGCCGACGCATACCAGCCGTCGCGGTCGTCCGCCTTGGCCGTGGCCGACAACATCGGCGCGGCGCTCGAAATCAGACATGCGGCCAAGAGGATTTTCTTCGACAATCTCGTCATCGCAATTTCTCCTTCGTTTGCGGCGCGGCCCCCGCCGCTGCCCCGCGCACCCAGCCCGTGCGCAAGCTTGTCCATTAAATGCACAACAGTATACTTACGGCACATTTGTGCATTTAAAGACGGAAGTCAAGCGGCCGGTTTGGCGCCCCCGGGCGAATCTCGCTAAGCAGAACCATTGTCAGTTCGAGAGGTCAGCGTGTGACGAGGAGTTCGCAGAGCCGGCGCAATCAGCGCCAGCGCACGCACGACGTCATCATCGCCGCCGCGATCGATCTCATGAAGTCCGGCGTCACGCCTTCGATGGCCGAGATCGTCGAAGCGGCGCGCGTTTCGCGCCGCACGGTCTATCTGCATTTCCCGACGCTCGATCAGCTCCTGACCGATGCGAGAATCGGCCTCCTGTCGAAGCAGGCGGTCGATGCCGAGTTCGAACTCGTCGATCCGGGGGGAGACACGGAAAAACGCGTGACCGCGATGATCGATGCGATCATCGAGAATGCGCGCGTAACCCTGCCGCTCGGTCGCTCGCTTATCAAGCTGACGATCGAAACGCCGGCGGCGCCCGACACGCCGCGACGCGGTTATCGCCGCGTCGCGTGGATCGAGAAGGCGCTCTCGCCATTGCGCGCCGAACTCTCTTCCAGGGAATTCGAAAGGCTGGTGTCGGCTCTCTCGATTGTCATCGGTTGGGAAGCGTTGATCGTTCTTGCGGATGTGCGCGCTCTCGTTCCGCCGGAGCAGCGCAAGATCATCGTGTGGACGGCACGCGCAATTCTTCGGGCGGCGCTGGAGAATCGAAAACGTCCCAAGGGCCGGCTTGCGAAATGAGCGGCCCATGGCGCCGCGGCATCACCTACCACGTGTCGACGAAATTCCGCCGCTTGCTCGCATCCCAGGGCGGCAAAGAGCGGTAGCCGCGCATGATCCACCGCCGCGTATCGGCCGGGTCGATCACGTCGTCGATCTCCAGATAGGCCGCCATGTTGATCGCCTTGCCGCGCGCATAGCTCTGCGCCACCAGCTTCTTGAACAAGGCCTCGCGCGCCTGCGGTGTCGGTTCGGCCTCAAGCTCCTTGCGGTAGCCGAGACGGGCGGCGCCTTCCAGGCCCATGCCGCCGAATTCGCCGGTCGGCCATGAGACGATGAAGAACGGCGCATGGAAACTGCCGCCCGCCATCGCCTGGGCGCCGAGCCCATAGCCCTTGCGCAAGACCACCGTGAAGATCGGCACGCTGAGCGCGCCGCCGACCACGAACAGGCGCGAGACACGGCGGACCAGCGCGGTCTTCTCCGCTTCCGGACCCACCATGAAGCCCGGCGTATCGCAGAGCGACAGGATCGGCAGGCCGAAGGCATCGCAGAGCTGCAGGAAGCGCGCGGCCTTGTCGGCGCAAGGCGCGTCGATAGCACCGGCGAGGACCATCGGATTGTTCGCGATCAGGCCGAAGGGGGCGCCTTCGATCCGTACCAGCGCGGTGATCAGGCCCGGCGCGAAATCGCGGCGCAGTTCGAGCACGCTGCCGGTGTCGGCCAAGGTCTCGATCACCGTGCGGCTGTCATAGACGCGCAGCCTGTTCTCCGGAATGAGGTGACGCAGCTCCTTTTGATTGGCGCAGTCCCACGCCGTGAGCGGCCCCTGGAAATAGGCGAGATATTTCCTGGCGACCTCGACCGCCTCGATCTCGTCCTCGACCGCGATGTCCACGACGCCGTTCGGCACCTGGACCGACATCGGCCCGACCTCTTCGGGCTTGTAGACGCCGAGGCCGCCGCCCTCGATCATTGCCGGCCCGCCCATGCCGATGTTCGAATTCGCCGCCGCGATGATCACGTCGGAGCAGCCGAGCAGCGCGGCATTGCCGGCGAAGCAGCGGCCCGAATTGATCCCGACGCGCGGCACCAGGCCGGAGAGCTTGGCGTATTGGCGGAAGGTGGGCGTGTCGAGGCCGGCGACGCCGGGAAAGTCAGTGTCGCCCGGCCGTCCGCCGCCGCCTTCGGCGAAGCAGACGACCGGCAGCTTCCATTCCTCGGCGATGGTCAGCAGGCGGTCCTTCTTCCTGTGGTTCATCGCGCCCTGGGTGCCGGCCAGCACGGTGTAGTCGTAGGCCATGACGGCGCAGCGCGCCTTGGCCTCGCCGAATTCCTTCGCGTTGACGGTGCCGAGCCCCGTGATGATGCCGTCGCCCGGCGTGTTGGCGATCAGGTCGTCGAGCTCGCGGCGGCGGCGCTGCGCGGCGAAGGCGAGCGCGCCGTATTCGATGAAACTGCCCGGATCGCACAGCTGCTCGACATTCTCGCGCGCGGTGCGCTGGCCGGTCTTGCGGCGCCGCGCCACCGCGTCGGGGCGGTTGGCGTCATAGCCGAAGGCGTGGCGCGCATTCGACTCCGCAAGGTCGGGCCGGATGAAATCCGGATCGGCCTGCGCCGCTTCGGTTTCTTCGGTGCCGGCGACGTTTTCCGGCGTGAGGAACAGCAGCGGATCGCCTTCGAACACCACCGTGCCCGGCGCCTGGGCGAGCGAATGCACGCGGCCCGATAGGGCGGCGGCGACGAGATGCTCCATCTTCATCGCTTCCAGCACCGCGACGGAGGCGCCTTGCCGCACGACATCGCCCGGCTTTACGTCGATCGAGACGATCTTGCCCTGCATGGGCGCCAAGACCGCGACCGTGCCGGCCGGCGCGGCGGCGATCCGTGGCGCGACGGCGGCGGCTTGCGGCGCCGCGACCGCGCCGGCGTGTTGCGGCCGCCAGTTCGCCGCCGCGGCGACGAGATCGGCGGTGTGCTCCTCGACATAGCGCGTATGGGTGCGGCCTTCGAGCACGTCTTCGCGTTCGATCAGCGCGTGCAGGAAGCCGAGATTGGTCGCGACGCCGGCGATGGCGAACTCGTTCAGCGCGCGCGTGGCGCGGCTCATCGCGGAAACGTAGTCGGGACCGTGCACGATCAGCTTGGCGAGCAGCGGGTCGAACGCCGGATTGGTCGTGTAGCCTTCGTAGCCGTAAGTATCGACGCGCACGCCGGGGCCCGAAGGCGGCGCGAAGGTCCCGAGCGTTCCGCCCGAGGGCTTGATCGTGCCGTCGCTTTCGATCTTCTCCATGTTGATGCGCAATTGCACGGCGAAGCCGCGCGGCTCCGGCACGTCGTCCTGGTGCAGGCCGATGTCGCGCAGGGTGCGGCCGCGCGCCAGCTCGATCTGCACGCCGACGAGGTCGATGCCGGTGATTTCCTCCGTGACGGTGTGCTCGACCTGCAGGCGCGGATTGGCCTCGATGAAGGCGAAGGCGGAGGCGTGGCGGGCCGGATGCGGGTTGACCAGGAATTCGAACGTCGCCAGTCCCTTCAGGTTCACGTCGTCGGCCAGCCACACCGCGGCATCGCAAAGCTGGCGGCGCAGATGCGGGTCGAGGCCCGGCGCGGGCGCGATCTCCACGATCTTCTGGTGGCGCCGCTGCAAGGTGCAGTCGCGCTCCCAGATATGGCTCGCGGAGCGGCCGTCGCCGGCGACCTGGACTTCGATATGGCGCGCCTCGGCCAGCAGCGCCTCGGCATAGACCGCGCCGTTGCCGAACGAGGCGCGGGCCTCGGACCGGCAGCGCAGATAGGCGCTTTCGAGCTCGGCGTCGCGCGTCACGACGCGCATGCCGCGGCCGCCGCCGCCGGCGATGGCCTTGATCATGATCGGGCCGTTGGTCGCGTGAAAGAATTCGCGGACCTGTTCCAGGCTCGCCGGTCCCGGCGTGCCCGCCAGCACCGGCACGCCGAAGCGTTCGGCCAAAGCGCGGGCGCGCGCCTTGTCGCCGAAGATCGACAGCACATGCGGCGAGGGGCCGATGAAGGTCAGGCCCATTTTCTCGCAGTCGGCGGCGAACTCGGCATTCTCGCTCAAAAAGCCGTAGCCCGGATGGATCGCGTCGCATTTGCCGGCCTTCGCCGCGGCGATGACGCGGGCGATGTCGAGATAGGCGGCGGTTCCGCTTGCGCCCAGCGCTTGCGCCGAATCCGCCGCCTGCACATGCGCCGACGCCGCGTCGTCGTCGGAATAGATCGCGACGCTGCGCAGGCCGAGGTCGGCGGCGGCGCGCGCGATGCGCACCGCGATCTCGCCGCGGTTGGCGATCAATATGCTGTCGAAGCTCATGGGCAGGTCCGGGGGATGGCGATCCCCCGGACACTGCCATGGCCGCCGAAGGCTTACAAAGTGAGCCGGATGCCGCCGAAGGCGCCGATGCCGGGAACGCCATAGCCGGACACCTGCTCGGTGCGGTCGTTGAAGACGTTGTCGACGCGGCCGAAAAGCTGCCAGCGCTCGGTCAGGTCGTAGGAACCGAACAGGTTGACCAGCGTGCCCGAGGTCAGGCGGGTGAAGTTGCTCGTGTCGTTGAAGCGCGGGCCCTCATAGGTGAGCGAGGCGCCGAGGCTGGTGCCCGCGAAGGGCAGCCAGGTGACGACGGCGCTGGCGAGGTCCTGCGGCCGGCGCGCCAGGGCGAGCCGCGTGACGGTGTTGATGGCGGACATGTTGGTGTAGTTCAGGCTGACGTCGAGATCGTCGGTCGGCTTGACCTCCAGCGCGGCTTCGACGCCGCGGGCGCGGGTCTTGTCGAGGTTGATGTAATAGCCGAACGCGGCGAGGCGGAACGGGCAGCCCGGCGCGTCGCCGGCCGAGAAGCAGTTCTGGAAATCGATCTGGTTGTGCGTGTCGCGCTCGAAATAGGTCAGCGAGGCCTTGGCGCGGCCGTCCCAGAACGGCTTGTCGAAGCCGACTTCCCAGCCGGTCGCGGTCTCCGGCTTGAGCGTGTCGATCGGGTTGGAGTTGGTCGAGAAGAGCTGGAACAGGCTGGGCGCCTTGAAGCCGTTGCCGACATTGCCGCGCAGCGTCGCGTCCAGGCCCGGGATCTGCCAGGCCGCGTTGAACTTGTAGGAGGTGTGGTCGCCGAAGCTATCGTCATCGTCCAGCCTGACGCCGCCGGTCAGGGTGAGCTGCTGGAACAGGGTGGTCTGGCCTTGCAGGTAATAGCCGGTGATCGTGTCGGCGCCGGTGGTGACCGAAACCGGCGAGAAGGAGGAGAAGCTGTCGCCGCGGAACGAGCTGCGCTGGCTTTCGGCGCCGAAGGTGATCTGGTCGTCGGGATCGATATCGACCACGCCCTGATATTCGATGCGCACCGCGTTGCCGTAATCGTCGGAGTTCAGGTGGATCGTGTCGAAGGCGCTGTCGAAGAACTGCCGCGCGCCGGCGGTGGCGATCACGGCGAGGCGGTTGTGGAACACCCCGCCGAACAGATCGGCATTGATGCCGAAATAGCCGGCTTTCAGCTCGTTGGTGTTGTTGGCGGCGGAATCGGCGACGGCGTAGAGCGGCGGGCCGCCGAAATTGTCGTCGAACGCGGCATGGCCGTGGGTGTAGTAGCCGCGCAGATCGGCGCTGACCGTGTCGCTGATGTGGTAGCGGGTGTTCACGCTGGCGCCGAAATTGGTGTAGCCGTCATTCTCCGGATTGCCGTTGCGCACATCGGCCGCCGGCGTGCCGGTCTCGGTGAAGAAATTAAGCCCCACGCCGTATTCGAGATCGCCGGTCGTGCCGTTTGCCGCGGCGTTGACGTGGAAGGTGCCGAACGAGCCGCCTTCCGCCGTCGCGTTCAGCGCGATGGGCCTGTCGCCGCCGCGATTGGTGATGATGTCGACCACGCCGCCGATGGCGTCGCTGCCGTAGAGCGTCGATTGCGGCCCGCGCAGGATCTCCACCCGCTGGATGTTGTTCGCCAGCACGTCGCCGAAGATCGCCCCTTCCGAGACGTCGGACGGATCGTTGATGCGGATGCCGTCGATCAGCCCCACCGTCTGGCCCTGCTCGGCGCCGCGCAGCGAGACCGTCGTGGTCTGGCCGACGCCGCCGGTGCGGTTCACCACCAGCGACGGCACCTGTTTGAGGATGTCGGTCAGCACCACGGTCTGCTGCGTCTGAAGGTCCTGGGCGTCGATCACGGTGACCGAGGCGCCGGTGACGTCGAGCGGCTGCGCGGTGCGCGTGGCGCTGACGACGATCGTTTCGGTCGAGCTTATGGCGGTGTCGGCCCGGACGGATGCGGGAAGAAACAAAGCGGCGCAGGCCGCGGTGGAAAGCAGAATGGACTTGGTCATGGCGTTCTCCTGAGGGTTCAGGAGCCGCGCGCGGCGTACCGACGTGAAAAGACGATTCCCCATGAGACGGGACCCCGCGTGCGACTCCAACTGTCGCCACGGCGGTTTCCCCCGCAGTCCCCGCCACACCCCGTGCGGAAACAGGACGACGGCGCGAGGCAGGTCTCCTGGCTTCCGGCTCGAACGCTTACCGTCCGCCTTCCCGGGATCGAGATCCCAGTGGCCGTTGGACGGTCCGCTCGCCGGTTACAGTTGCGGGGGCAGCCGCGGTGTTGAACCGCGTTCCCAAAACCAAGCGCGTGCCGGGAACCTAAGTCGGTTCGCCGCGCCGCGTCAATCGGCAGGCGATGCGCCCTCGAAAAGACGAAGGGCGCCCGTAAGATGCACGCCAGAATGGCAATCGATTCGCGCTTTCCGTCTTTCGTCACAGCCCTGCTGGTCGCGGTGTGCGCCGCGGCGGCCGCGCCGCCGGACGCGGTCGAGGTGCAGCCGCACTATGCCAGCATCCGCCGCGACCAGGCCTTTCTGCGGCAGGGCCCGTCCTATGCGCATCGCATCCTGTGGATCTACAAGCGCAAGGACTATCCGGTGAAGATCCTGGCGAGCTTCGATGCGTGGCGCCGCGTCAGGGATGTCGACGGTTCGGTCGGCTGGATGCACCGCTCGCAATTGAGCGACCGGCGCAGCGTGCTGTTCATCGGCTTCACGAAGTCCCCGCTGCACGCCGACAGCGACCCGAAAGCCAAGATCGTCGCCTATGCGGCGCCCGGCGTCGTCGCCTGGCTCAAGGCCTGCGAGATGTCCGCCTGCGACGTCGAAGTCTCCGGCGCGGAAGGCTGGGTCGACAAGAGGAACATCTGGGGCGTGGACGCGGGCGAAGTCTTCCAATGACGCGCCATTCGCGTCGCCGGACGGCGAAGCGGAAAGCGGTCTCTGCGCGGAGGCGCGAAAACCTTTCGACGTGATTGTTGGGATATGTGGAATTTGGTGCGTAGACCGACTCGGTTCAAGGGCGCGTGGAAAATTTTTCTCGCGAGGATTTTGAAGACGGTTGTCCAACAGGAGATTCACGCGGAGCCGCGGAGGACGCGGAGAATTTGAATTTGTCGCGGGGATAAGTTTTTTCGTTGCGATGCGGCGAACGATATTTTGTTTCGCGGAAATTTTTTAAAGCTGCGTATCGCGCCGTCGATTCAGAGAAAAAAGAAAAGGTGTCAGGGCCCGCGAATGCTGGCCATCCAGGTGACAATTGCACCGGCGCGGAAAATTGGCGGCAGCCAACCCGACAAACAGCGTACCGCTCTCAACCGGGTGGCCCGCATTCGCGGGCCATGACATCGGTGGGGTGGCGGGGGGTTATGAGGGCGTGCACTCCGTCGAGGCGAACGTGTCGTTCAGCCATTTGGCCAGGCGCAGGCCGCCGAGGCCGAGCTGTTTGTCGAGGATCGGCGATACCGCTTGAAAATAAGCGTCGTCGAGCACGTTGTTCGCCGGCTTGGCGTTCCACACGATCTGCGCCGCGGCGTGGGTCTGCAGCACCCAGTCGGTCGGCGTGCCCGCGACGGTGGCGGGATCGGCGGCCTCGGGCGTCGCCAGCCAGCCGGCTTCGAGCTTGTCGACATAGGAGCCCCAGGCCCACACGGTGCGCTGGATCAGCGTCGAATCCCATACCGCGTGGAAATTCGTGTCGAGGTCGCAGTTCTTGGTGCAGACCGTGCCCTTGAAGGTGACCTTGACCGGGATGTCGTTGCCGCCGCGCGCATCGGCCACCGTGTGCAGCGGCTGATGGATGTCGCCGACGAGGTGGACGGCGAAGCGCAGCGCGTCCAGCCGCGCCGCCGTGTCGCCGCAGCGAAGCTGCTGCTTGAGGCGCTCGAGCGCGGCGATGGAACAATCGCCCTTGGGATCGGGCTTGCACTCGGTCGCCGGATCGTAGGTCTGGTCGGCGAGAGGGATGTCGACGAAATGCCAGTTGTAGGTGTCGGGATGGGCGGTGCGCTGGTCGTCGGCCCAACTCGATACCGAGGCGAGCGAATGGCCCTTGCCGAGAATGGCCTCGACATCCGCCGCGGCGGCGGGGCTCAGCCGGCGCTGGGCGATCTCGGCGACGATGGAATGGCCTTCCTGGCCCCAGGCGAGGGCCAGTTCGAACGACGCCACCCAGACGAGCAATGCCAGCAACGGAAGACGAAAGCGCATGCGCGGGTCCCTTTCGCGAAGCCGGCAACCTAGTGGCCGACGGCGCAAGGGGCAAATGACGTTTCCGTTTACCTGCCCGGAGGGGCGGTCTCAATGGCGATCGTGATGGTCGTGATCGTGATCGTGATCGTCCGGCGGCGGCGGGGGAGGCGGCGGCGGCGCGTCGTCATAATCGTGCCAATCGGTGTCGCCATGGCCGTACCAGTTGCCGTGATCGTCGTGCATGGTGCGCTCGCGCGTGCCGCGATCGAGCCATTCCTGGCCGACATGGTCGCCGTCGCGCCAGCGGCGCTCGTAATGCTCGGCATCGTAGCAGTGGTCGCTGGCGCAGGGCGGCGCCGGCGGACGGCCGTCATGTTCGTGGTCGCCGTCATGGCGGTCGCAGTCGTGGTCGCAATCGTCGCGGACGTAACGCCGGCAATCGTCGCGGCAGTCGCGGCGGCCGCAATCGCGGTCGCAATCGTCGCGGACATAGCGCCGGCAGCCGTCGCCGCAGCCGGTGTGCCGGTAATAGTGCCGGCGGCAGCCGTCATAGCAGCTTCGGCCGCAGACCTCGCCGCAGCCGCGATAGCCGCCGCCGCAACCGTAATCGCAGCCATAGCCGCCGAAATGGTGGAACTGGATCTCCGGCACCGGATCGAAGGGATCGAGCAGCACCGCGCCCATGGTCGCCACGCCCGCCTGGGCGGGCAAGCCGATCGCCGCGACGACCAGGCCGAGTGCGCCCAGGAGCGCGGCGCGTGCAAGGGTGATGATGTTCATCGGAGCACCTTTCAATTCTGGCCGGGATGCGGCGGCTCGTTCGCCGCGGCATTCAGGAGCGAGCCGAGCTGGTTCATCGTCGGCCGGAAGCCGGCGATGGCCGAACTCGTGATGTAGTCGTTGGATTTGTGCAGGTCCTGGTCGATGCCGGGCGGGCCGACCTTGTAGAGCACGCCCAGGTGATAAAGCGCCGCCGGGAAGCGCTGGTCCGCGGCCTTCAGGAACCAGTATTCGGCGCGCGCATAGTTCGTCACCACGCCCAGGCCCTTGGCGTACATCACGCCCAGCGTGTTCTGCGAAACGGCGTCGCCGTTCACCGCCGCGGTCTGGACCGCGCGCACGAGCTGGCCGCCGGTGAGCCGGCCGGTCGATTCGTCGGGGATCGAGGCCTGGTACTGGATGACGGCCTGCGGGCCCTTCCAGCCGAGGAAGAACAGGGCGTGGCGCACCGCCTCGGCCGGGATGGCGGCGGCCATGGCGAGGGCGCGCTGGCGCTCCAGCGTCGGCACGCATTCGTCGGTCAGCGGCACGCCGCCGGCCGAGGTTCCGGTCGGATAGAACTCGAAGGGCGGGAACCAGTAGTGGAAGGCCTTGGCCTGCTTGTCCACGATGCGCGCGCCAAAATAGGTCCCGCGCAGATAGGCTTCGAGGCTGTTGAGATAGCCGCGGCCCAGAGGATTGCCCATCGCGTCGGCGATGTGGAAATAGACCAGCGCGTCGGAATCGTTGGGCGACATCACCGAGGGCGGCGGGCCGGACGGGCGATAGCCGCCGCCGCCGCGTCCCCGGTCGTCGCCCTGCCGGTCATTGCCGCGCCGGTCACTGCCCCGCCGATCGTCGCCGCGCCGGTCGTCGCCGCGGTCATCGTCGTCCTCGTCGTCATAGCTGGGCCGCGGCGTCTCGCCGATGCGGCCGAGCATGAGGAAGCCGTCGGCGCCGTGGCAGGAGAGGATGTAGGTGATGCGCTCGCGCGCGTCGGTGCGCTGGTCGGTGGACAGTTCGAGCAGAAGCTCCTGCTGCTTGGCGAAGGCGTGGACGCGGCGGGTGTGGATCACGTCGACCGCTTCGTCGTCCCACATGCGGGCGCGGCCCATGCGGTTCTTGCTCGCCAGATAGTACCAGACATAGGCCTCGACCGGATCGTAGTAGCGGCCGTCGGAAGAATTCGAATAGACGTCGCCGAGCTTGACCTGCGCCAGGAAATCGTCGAACTGCCAGGCGGCCTGGCGCCAGACCTTCACCGCGGCTTCGAGGCTGATGTGGTTGAGGGCGTAGTTGCCGTCGGCGTAGTCGGCGGCGCGCGACGCGGGCGCGATGCCCGTGGCCAGCACAGTCGCAAAAGCCGCGCAGCGGATCGCGTGGCGAACCCTTGAAATCGGCACGGCCATATCCCCCGACCGTAAGACCCAACGAATGGCTGATACTTTTGAAACGGGAAGAGTTTAACGTTAACTGCAACGCTCCGACAGGGCGCCGGTTGCAACTTTCGTTCCCGGGCTGTGAATATTTTACGGTTAACGCGAATCGCTCAGTGCCGGAAGTGGCGCATGCCGGTGAAAACCATGGCGAGGCCCGCTTCGTCGGCAGCGTCGATTACTTTTTGATCACCGATCGAGCCGCCCGGCTGAATCACCGCCGTGGCGCCGGCCTCGGCCACCGCGAGCAATCCGTCCGGGAACGGGAAGAACGCCTCGGACGCGGCCGACGAGCCTTTCGTCATCGGCTCGGGCCAGCCGGCCTGTTTCGCCGCATCGCGCGCCTTGATCGCGGCGATGCGCGCGGAGTCGACGCGGCTCATCTGGCCGGCGCCGATCGCGGCGGTGACGCCGTCCTTCACATAGACGACGGCGTTGGACTTCACATGCTTGCCGATGGTGAAGGCGAGCAGCATGTCGGCGATCTCGCGCTCGGTCGGCTGTCGCCGGGTGACGACCTTCAGATCGGCGCGCCCGACGCGGCCATTGTCGCGCGTCTGCACCAGGAAGCCGCCCGACACGGAACGGAAGGTGAGGCCGGCGCTGTCGGGATCGGGCAGGCCGCCGGCGATCAGCAGGCGCAGGTTTTTCCGCGTGCCGAGAATCTTGCGCGCGTCGGCGTCGGCGTCGGGCGCGATGATCACCTCGGTGAACAGCTTGGCGATCTCCTCCGCGGTCTCGCCGTCGAGCGGGCGGTTGAAGGCGAGCACGCCGCCGAAGGCGCTGACCGGATCGCAGGCGAGCGCGCGCTTATAGGCCTCGGCGAGCGTCGGCGCGAGCGCGACGCCGCAGGGATTGGCGTGCTTGATGATGGCGCAGGCGGCCGAGGCCTTTGGCGCGAACTCGGCGACGAGCTCATAGGCCGCGTCGGTGTCGTTGATGTTGTTGTAGGAGAGCTCCTTGCCCTGGAGCTGCGTCGCGGACGCCACGCCGGGGCGCGGATCGCCGGTGACGTAGAACGCGGCCTCCTGGTGCGGATTCTCGCCATAGCGCAAGGGCTGGCGCAGCGTGCCGGCGAAGCTGCGGCGGCGCGGCGGCGCCTTGTCGCCGTCCTTGGCGAGTTCGTTCGCGAACCAGTTGGAGACCGCGGCGTCATAGGCGGCGGTGCGCGCGAACGCGATCTGGGCGAGGTGGCGGCGCAGGCCGCCCGACACCGCGCCGTTGTTGGCGTCCATCTCGCCGAGCACGGCGGCATAGTCTTCGGGATCGACGACGACGGTCACCCAGTCGTGGTTCTTCGCCGCCGAGCGCGTCATCGCCGGGCCGCCGATGTCGATCTGCTCGATGGTGTCCTCGAAGGACGCGCCCTTCGCGACGGTCGCCTCGAACGGATAGAGATTGGAGACCAGCAGGTCGATGCCCGCGATCCCGTGCTCGGCCATCGCGGCGGCGTGGTCCGGCTTGTCGCGCAGCGACAGCAGGCCGCCATGGACCTTGGGGTGCAGCGTCTTCACCCTTCCGTCCATCATCTCGGGAAAGCCGGTGACCTCGGAAATGTCGGCGACGGCGAGGCCGGCCTCGCGCAGCGCCTTGGCCGAGCCGCCGGTGGAGATGAGCGCCACGCCATGACGGTCCAGCCCGCCGGCGAATTCGACCAGGCCGGCCTTGTCGAATACCGAAAGGATCGCGCGGCGGATGGGGCGGAGCGTCATGGGCGACTCGGGGCCGGGCAGGGGTTACGGGTGGGCTTACCGCCGAAAAAACCAAAAGAGAAGGGCCAGAACGACGCTGGTCCCCAGGGAATAGAGCAGGGGGATGTGGATATGCAGGTTTCCCCGGTCGTAGAGGATGTCGCCGGGCAGGGGATCGAGGTCCATCATGGCGATGGCCTGGCTGAAGAGCAGCGTGCCGACGAGGAGGATGCCGAGATAGATCAGCCAGCGCATGGGGAACTCCAGGCCCGCAGGATCGTCGAGATTCGGGGCGGCGTCCATACTGTCGGTTGGCGGACTGTCGTATGCAATAATAAGAAAACCTGTCATCCGCCGCGAATGCGGCGGACCCAGGTGACGTCTGCTCGGCAGGTTGCAACTGGGTCCGCCGCATTCGCGGCGGATGACAACGGTGTGTGTAACCTCTGGCGCCCGAACGTCACCGCGTCTTCAGCGATTCCAGCTGCGCCAGCAGGTGCTTCACGTCGTTGGTGAGGCCTTCGAGCATCTCGGCCTGTTTCTGCTTGCGGACCTCCTCGGCGGTGTCCTCCTCGGTGTCCTCGCTGATCTCGGCCACGTCTTCCTGGATCTCCTCGACGTCCTCCTTCAGGCCCTCGACATGCTCGCCGAGCTCCTCGACATCGACCTGGATGCTCTCGACATCCTCCTCGACGCCCTTCAGGCTGGCGGCCTGACGGTTGACGCTGAACTGGATGAAGATCGCCAGATAGATCGCCTCCAGCGAGACCACCGTGGTCAGGACCAGCAGCATCAGATTCCAGTCCACCAGCCGCGCGATCGACAGCGTGAAGGCGGCGATGAAGGCGACCGTGTGCAGCGCCAGCGACGCGGGCGAGCCGACCCAGACGATGAGCTTCTCGATGGCCGCGGCGACGGCCAGGCTGCGGGCCGTGGCGGACGCGCTCGCCCCGTGCTGCTCAGCCGTGTTGGACGGGTGCATCGCGCTGGACCTGGCAATCGGGTTGTCGGAGCGTTCCGGCTGCAAATCGCGGCGGAACGATCTTTCCTTGGGCCCGAAAACGGCCGAAATCAAGCGCCAAATCGCGGCCCGTCACGCCATCGCGACGATGCCGAGCCTGGCGAACAGCTTGTGGTCGTGGCTCTCTTCCGGATTGGGCGTGGTGAGCAGCTTTTCGCCGTAGAAGATCGAATTGGCGCCGGCCAGGAAGCACAGCGCCTGCGCCTCGTCGCTCATCTCGCCGCGGCCGGCCGACAGGCGGACCATCGAGCGCGGCATGGTCAGGCGCGCCACCGCGATGGTGCGCACGAAGTCGAGCGGATCGAGCGCGGCGCTGTCGCCCAGCTTGGTGCCGGCGATCTTGACCAGCCCGTTGATCGGCACGCTCTCGGGATGGACCGGCAGGGTGGCGAGGGCGTGGATCATGCCGACGCGGTCGTCGGCGTCCTCGCCCATGCCGACGATGCCGCCGCAGCAGACATGGATGCCGGCCTCGCGCACATGGGCGAGCGTGTCGAGCCGGTCCTGGAAGGTCCGGGTGGTGATGATCTCGCCGTAATATTCCGGCGAGGTGTCGATGTTGTGGTTGTAGTAGTCGAGCCCGGCGCTCTTCAGCCGGCTCGCCTGCGGCGGCGTCAGCATGCCGAGCGTGACGCAGGTCTCCATGCCGAGCGCCTTGACGCCCTCGACCATGGCGCACACCGCGTCGAGGTCCTTGTCCTTGGGCGAGCGCCAGGCGGCGCCCATGCAGAAACGCGTCGCGCCGGCCGCCTTGGCGGCGCGCGCATCGGCCAGCACGGCGTCGACCGCCATCAGCTTGGAGGCTTTGAGGCCGGTCTCGTGGCTGGCGCTTTGCGAGCAATAGCCGCAATCCTCCGGGCAGCCGCCGGTCTTGATCGACAGCAGGGTGGAGACCTGCACTTCGTTGGCGTCGAAGTTCTGGCGATGCACGGTCTGGGCGCGGAAGAGGAGGTCGGCGAAGGGCAGGGCGAAGAGGCGTGCGATCTCCGCGCGGGTCCAGTCGTGGCGCGGGGCGCCGTCGCGGAGTTCGGGGGCGGGAGCGTTCATCGGACACCTTCGAAAGACTGCGGCGTGGCTCACGCCTTAGCGTCGTTGCCGCCGCCGCACAAGCTCATGCCGGAACGCCGTTCCGGGGCGGGCGGCGCGAGCGTTGACGCGCAGGCAGGGTCGACTATATTCCCGCGCCTTCCGGAAGTTTTGAGTGCCCCTGTGGCGGAACGGTAGACGCGGCAGACTCAAAATCTGTTGCCTTCACGGGCGTGCTGGTTCAAGTCCGGCCAGGGGCACCATTCGATTTGGCGGACGAAAACTTTGCCGCCCCGCAACCCAGAATTTCGCCCGCCCGCCCGCGCTTCGTTCGAGGCGCGACGGGCTACGCCGGTTCCCGCCCGGTAACCGTTCGCTAACCAGTCCGCCAATTAGTCCTTTCGCCCTTTAGGCGAATTGCCCGGCCGTGCGTAGTCCTATGGCAACCAAGGACGGGGCGGGATCGTGGCGTTTCTCGGCTATCATCAAGACAGCGCGCCCGCGCCCATGGCCTTCGCGCCCGATATGCGCGGAACCTTGGCGCAGACCGGGGCGCTGCCGCACCACGGCTTCCTGCTGCGCTTCTTTCCGGTGTTCGATCTGCAGCGCCATGGCGTGGCGGCGCTGTTCTGCTCCCCGACCTATGACGCCGCCGATGCGATCCACGGCCATCGCGCGTTCCCGGATTTCTCGGCCGCGCAGTGGACGCAGATCGATTGCGCGATCCTGGACCATGCGCTGGACTTCGCGGCCACGCTGGCGCGGCACGGCATCGTGGCCGCGGTCGGCGCCTCGGTCGGCTTCGCGACGCTGTCCGACCCGCGCGGCCGCATCGCCTATCGCGAGGCGCTGCGCGCCGCCCATGCGCGCGAGCAGCCCTATCTCGTCATCAAGATCGAGGACATACCCGAACACGCGACGGCCAAGCGGATCGGCGAACTGGTCGCCTCGCTCCGCCTGGTGGCGCCGCGGGTCTGGGCGCATCTGCCGGGCAGCCGCATCCTTCTGGGCGGGCACGAGCCGCTGCATGCCTCGGGCCTGGTGATGTCGATGCCGGCGAAGCTGCCGTTCCACGGCATGCAGAGCGAGGCGCGTTGGCTGGCGCGGCAGGCGACGCTCCAGACGGCGCTCTCCTGCATGGACCAGGTCGACAGCGCCGCCGAATTGGAGACGGTGCATGCTGCGGGCGTGCGCTTCGTGGCCGGTCAGGCGATCGGCCGTCCGGCGCTGGCGGCGAGCGCAATGCCGGACGACATCCGCGACGTGCTCTATACGGAGCGGCCGCTCAGATAGACGGGCTGGGCCGGCGCGCGACCGACGCGACGGAATGATCCGCGCGCTTGGTCACGATCACGTCGGCGGCGTCGCGGTCCTTGACGATGTGGTCGCGCAGGTTCGGAAGGTTGATGCCTTTCCAGACGCGGCCGGCGAAGTCGGTGCGCTGGGCCTCGTCCCAGTCGCGGAAGCGGTAATAGAAGGAGTTGGGATCCGCGCGTCCGGCGCGCATCAGCGGCAGCAGGCGTGCCGTGAACCAGCCCGCGATCACGTCCTCCTCCGCGTCGAGATAGATCAGATGGTCGATCAGGCGCGGCGCGCCCGGCTGTTCGACCTGCGCCAGATGCAGGCCGTCGAGGATGAGAAGCGAGGGCCGTTCGACCACGAGCGGGTCCGCCGGATCGACGTCATAGGTGACATGGGAATAGCGGGGCAGGGGCACCCGCGCGCCGGCCTTGATGGCGGCGATGGCGGCGCGCATCGCCGCCACGTCGTAGGATTCGGGAAAGCCCTTGCGCAGCGCGAGGCCGCGCTCGGCCAGCACCGCATTGGGGAAAAGAAAGCCGTCGGTGGCGATGGCCGCGACAAGCGGCTGCTGCGGCCAGGCGAGGGCGGCGCGCGCGAGGCCGGCGGCGAAGGTGCTCTTGCCGACCGCGACGCTGCCGGCCACGCCGACGACATAGGGCGCCCCGTTCGCGCCCGCCGCCAGGCGGCGCAGCTCCTCGCTCACGGAAAACGCGTCCGTCATCGCGCGATTATGCCATGGGCGGGCGAGGCGCGCGCGGGCTTTGCACCGCCGCGCGGCTTCGGGCGAAACTGCCGCCCGACTCGGGGGACCGCGCATGGATCAATCCGCCGCCGCCATTGCCGCGCGTCTCGAAAGGCTGCCGCCGGGCCGCGCGATGTGGACGCGCGTCGTGCTGTTGTCGCTGGGCGGGTTCTTCGAATTCTACGACATGTTCCTGTCGGCCTATGTCGGGCCGGGGCTGGTGAAGGCCGGCATCCTGACGCCGACCACGCCGGGCCTGTTCGGCACGACGGGGCTTGCCGCCTTCGTGGCGGCGTTCTTCATGGGTCTGTTCATCGGCACCGCGCTGTTCGGTTTCGTCGCCGACCGCTTCGGGCGGCGCACGATCTTCACCTTCTCGCTGCTGTGGTACACCGTGGCGGCGACCGCGATGGCGTTCCAGACCGACGCCTTCGGGCTTCTGCTGTGGCGCTTCATCGCCGGCATCGGCATCGGCGTCGAGCTCGTCACCATCGACGCCTATATCGCCGAGCTGGTGCCCAAGGCGGTGCGCGGCCGCGCCTTCGCCTTCAACCAGGTGGTGCAGTTCAGCGCGATCCCGGTCGTGGCCTTGCTGGCCTGGCTCTTGGTGCCGCGCACGCCATTCGGGCTCGACGGCTGGCGCTGGGTGGTGCTGTTGGGATCGGCCGGCGCGCTGGCCGTGTGGTTCATCCGCCTGTCGGTGCCGGAGAGCCCGCGCTGGCTGGCCGGGCGCGGACGCCTCGCCGACGCCGATGCCGTCGTGGCGCGCTTCGAGGCGCAGGCGATCGCCGAAAGCGGCCCGTTGGCCGAGCCCGCGCCGGCCGAGATGGAGGTGCCGCGCGGCCGTTTCGGCGAGATCTTCGCCAAGCCCTATCTTTCGCGCACGCTGATGCTGATCGTGTTCAACCTGTTCCAGACGGTGGGGTTCTACGGCTTCAACAATTGGGTGCCGAGCTTTCTGATCGGCCAGGGCATCGAGGTGACCAAGAGTCTGGGCTACACCTTCTTCATCGCCATAGCGGCGCCGTTCGGGCCGCTGCTGGCGGCGCTGTTCACCGACAAGATCGAGCGCAAATGGGCCATCGTCGGCGCGGCGGTCTGCGTCGCGGTGTTCGGACTTCTGTTCGCCGGCGTGCGCGAGGCGGCGCTGCTGGTGCTGTTCGGAGCGCTGGTGACGCTGGCCAACAACATCATGTCGTTCTCGTTCCACGCCTATCAGGCGGAGCTCTACCCGACGCGCATCCGCGCGTTGGCGGTGGGCTTCGTCTATTCGTGGAGCCGGCTGTCGACCGTGTTCAGCGCCTTCGTGATCGCGTTCGTGCTGAAGGATTTCGGTGTCGGCGGCGTCTTCGCGCTGATCGCCGCGAGCATGGCGGTGGTGGTGCTGGCGATCGGCATCTTCGGCCCGAAGGTGAAGGATTTGTCGCTGGAGGAAATTTCGAAATAGCTCCAGACACGCGAAGACCACCGCCGGCGAGGCCGAACGCCTCTTGCAGGCGCTTGCGCGCGCCCACGACCGCCGCCACGGGACCCGCGCGTTGTGATCGACGAGCATGACGGCCCGACCAAGGTCGATGTCCGCGTGCCGATGCAGCTTCCGCGAATAGGTTACAGCGGCCGCAGCGAATCCGCGCGGCGGTTCATGTCGTAGTCCTTCAGCCGCGGCGCGTCGTGGTTCAGGATGATGCAATCGCCCTGGAAGTTCTTCGCGGCGCAAACCTGCCAGCGGCCACGCACTCGGGCGCTCTGGGCGCGGTCGCCGAAGTCCCAGTCGTGGTTGTCGAGATCGCGCACCGCGTGGTCGAGCGTGATCGCATGGCCCTGATAATTGGGCGCGCTGTAGAGCGTGATCGTGGAGCGGGCGGCAGCCGGCGCCGCGGCCAGTCCCGCAACGGCGGCGATGGCGATGGTCAAAGTCGATATGCGCATTTATGTCCCCCATTTGAAAATCGCGGCGATGATATAGGAAGAGTGCGTCAACGCCAGCCGGCCGCCGGATGAACTATCGCCACGCCTTCCATGCCGGAAATTTCGCCGATGTCGTCAAGCATCTCGCGCTGGTCGGGATCCTGCTGCACCTGCGCCGCAAGGATGCGCCCTTCGCGGTGATCGACACCCATGCCGGGCGCGGCGCCTACGACCTTGCGGGCGAGGAGGCGGTGCGCACCGGCGAGGCGGCGAACGGCATCGGCCGGCTCGCCGGCCTGGAGGGCGAGGGCGCGCTCGCGGCGTATCTCGGTCTGGCGCGCGGGCGCGATCTCTATCCGGGTTCGCCGCTGATCGCCTGCGCGCTGCTGCGGCCGCAGGACCGGCTCGTCGCGATCGAGAAGCATCCCGAGGAAGCGGTGCGGCTGAAGGCGGCGCTCGCCGGCATCGGTCAGGCGCGGGTGGAGGAGGCCGACGGCTACCGGCGGCTGGCGGCGCTGCTGCCGCCGCGCGAGCGGCGCGGGCTGGTGCTGATCGATCCGCCGTTCGAGGACGCGGCCGAGTTCGCCGCCGAGGCCGGGGCGCTGCGTGCCGGCCTGAAGCGCTTCGCGACCGGCATCTATCTGTTGTGGTTTCCGATCAAGTCGCCGGCCGAGGCGAATGCCTTCGCCGGCGAGGTGCTCCAGGCGGGGGCCAAGAAGGCGCTGCGGATCGATATCGATCTGGGCGCGAAGGCGCCGGGCGAGAAGGAGCGCCTCGCGGCGGCCGGGCTGATCGTCGTCAATCCGCCCTTCGGTTTGGCGCAGGAGATGCGCGCCCAGCTTGCGGCGGTCGCACCGCTGCTGTCGGACGGGGCGCGGGCGGAGGTCCGCTGGCTGGCGGGGGAGGAATGACCCTCACCCGCCCTCGGGGGGAGGGCAGATCGCTTGCCTTCCTGGCCGGTCTTAAGTATTTGGTCGCGTTCCGCGGACAGGTGGTCGAGTGGTTGATGGCACCGCACTCGAAATGCGGAGACCGTGCAAGCGGTTCGTGGGTTCGAATCCCACCCTGTCCGCCACTTCCAATTTTGCACCTTTTGCGATCAATGCCTTAGCTCCAAAATTGTCAAACCCGTTCCTAAGGTTTGACACTCGTTGTTCTATTTCCGAGCTTCGCCATAGCGACTGCGGCCTGCCCGCGTCTGTCGAACGCATCGGTGTAGCGGGTGACCTCGCGTAGCGTCTTGTGACCCGTGATCGCCATGATCTGGTGAGCGGTGCAGCCTGCCTCGGCCAAGCGCCGCGACGCCGCCTTTCGCAAGCCGTGGGCGGCACATTGCTTCGGAAGTGCTGCCGCATCGCACATAGAGCGAAACCAGTTTCCAAATCCGGCGGCGCTGAAGGGCTTTCCAGCGGCCGTTACAAGGAAGGTGAGGTGATTGTTGGGCGATGCGTCCAGGATCCTGCGTAGCTCCGGCAATACCGGAATTTCGACCACAGCTCCGGTCTTCTGCTGGCGAATCGTGACGACCTCGTTCCTGACGTGTTGACGGCCCAGCAGGATGACGTCGCTGCGGCGCTGGGCAGTGTAGAGCAAAAGCCCAAGCGCGAGCCTGGCGCGCGTTCCAATCGCATGCGTTCCCTCGAATTTGGCGATGTCGTCCTCCGACCAGGTATAGAAGCCGCCAGCGCGCATTTTGAGCGCCTTAGTCCCACTCGTCGGATCGTCGCGGCGCCATCCATGAAGCACCGCAAACCGCATTATCAAGCGCAACATCCGGAGCAGGTTGTTTGCGGCGGCCGGCGTCGCCGCTTTGGCCCCCATCATCCGCGCGATGTGGTCGCCCTGCAGCATCGAAACGCGCTTGTCGCCGTGCTCATTGCGAAAGGTCTCGAGGATGCCCCGGTATGTCGTTCTCGTTGATGCCGACAGGCTGCAAAATGCGGGCGAGTTAAAATAGGCCACGATGAGCGCATTCATCGTTCCGGGAATGGTCCGTGTAGACCCGACTTCGCCGATAGGCGTCTTGCCGCCCATGGCGTCGGCGTGCGCGGCCATAAACTCGGGCGAGTAGGGCTGTCCGGGCAGCGGCACGCGCGCGAAGCCCGGCCGACGAAAATAGTATCGCCGCTTGCCGTGGCGATCGGCGAAAGCCTGGACGTGAGGCGGCAGCCGCAGCCTCATTTTAGGGCATCCCATTCATTCTGAGATTGCTCCGTCGACGGTGCGCCATCCGCGAAAACTTCAATCGCGCCGTCGCGCGTGATCTTGACCCTCGACACCTTCACGCCGGCCGCCGCTGTCGCCATGACCGCACGGGTGACGTCTTGTTTTCGGAAGGTCAAAGGCGCGCGTGCCATTGCTCAGTTCCTGCGATGCAGAGATTCGGCTTCAGGCAACGTCATTTCGAGAAGCTGCTCGGCACATTGGCCGAGATAGAGTGCCACCCCGGCAAGATCTTCATTCTGGATGTGGACCGCGAACGACTCCGACGCCTTCGTGTTGAAAACGACCACGGAAGCGCCGGGCTCCTCATCAAGCCGATGGACAGTCACAGCCTTGAAGATCGGAACGACGATGTTCCGACCGTCGAGCTTGGATTCAATCGGCATCCTCTTCCTCCGATTCTTCCGAGAGTTCGAGCGCCATCAGCGCGTCCACCCGCCGCCGGATTTCACCCAGGTTTATAGCCACCAGAACTTCCGCCATTGCCGGCAATGGAGCGTCGATTTCTTCTACGCCGATCGTATTGATAGGCGGCGCAAGCGCTTTCGCGACCGCGTTGAATGTCAGGTCGCCATCACCAACAATAGAGGCGCGCTCCGAAAGCGGGTGAGCCTCATATCCACCGGGGATAAACCACCATGCCGCCATCGTCCCCGCCTCGTCCTGAGAAAGCCAGCGCTTCACGAGCATAGTTGCAGGACCAACAGGCATTCCGCGATTCACAGCCGCGTTCAGGAACGCCAGCTCCAGGACATTTTTTCTGGAAAGCATTCGAGCGCGTCCGCCAACCGGCTCGCGGAACTTAGTGCTGAGGCAGCTAAGTTTCGAAAAATAGTGGTTGAACCAATTCCGGTCGCGACCCAGGAACGTCAGAGCTCGCGTAAGCGGTACCGCGGATTTTTCTTTAAGGTGTTGGTGCGTCATCACCTCGATGTATTCGAAAGGTGTTGGCGTGTCAACAGCGAACCGAGCGCTTTTTTCCATCGCCTTGGGTTTTTCCTGCAGCGGCCGACTTAGACTTTTGAATTGAACCGCGTACCTTCGTCGAGAAAGCCCATTGCTTTCTTGACGTTTTGGATCAGCTCCGTCGCGAGAACTGGATCGCTGAAATACGATTCCCCGTCTGCCTGAATCTCTTGAAGCGACACGATCGCGACCTGCAGCATTGCGCCGACCGTCATCACGGTGCTGGGCACTTGGTGCCTGAATTCGGCTGCCAGGTCCCAGGCCTGCCTCACGTGGCAAAGGGCGTTGTTGGAAGCTCCGTCGTCAGATTTATGGCCGTGGAGAGTTTTACGATCGAACTTGAGAATTTCGAGCGTCCAAAGGGAGTGCTCGATCAACCAATCCTGTACCAACTCAAATAGCCACTCGTCGGCAATTGCTTCTTCAACCTGGGCATCAGAGGTGGATCGCGGCGAGGTTCGCACGGAATCAATGTTCATGTCGGGTTCTCTCGAGTTGGCTTCTTAAGGCCTGTTGCCGGTGTCAGACCGGCAGCCGGGGGTTAAGAACCAGCCGAGAGACTGGCCGAACGCTTTTAAGGGTTTCCCCTCTGGACAGCACGTCCGCCCCCGGCCAAATTGGTCGGGTTCGGTCCGCGCCGCCAAGCGCGTCCGTCGAAACTCAGCCAATTGGCGGAGTTTCACTTCGCCGCAGCACTCGACGCTAATCGGGTGCCGCTCCCCGCCAAGGGAGCGCGGCTATCTCGGTCCGGGTTCTTAAGCCCACGGATACGGTATGTGATTTGCCCCCGAGCAACAAGCTTCCCCACCTGGGGAGGGCTTCATAGTTCACGTGAAACAGTTGAAAATTCGTCTTTTCCCGCAATGTGTTTCACGGGAAACGCGATTTGCTACGTGAAACAACTGGGCCCCGTCAGGCGCTGCCATCATGCGCGGCTAGCGCGCGGACCGTCACCTGGCGCATCATCTCGCGGCCAGCAGCGACAATCACCTCCGGTGTGACGTGCTTGCGCAACTCCTTAGTCATTTCGAAGTCGTTGTCAGCTGCAAAAATCAAATGCTGAAGGATCCTGGTCGGATCGTCATCGCCCGGCTCGAGAGGAGCGCCGCTCGCGTGAGCTACAAGGCGGTTGCCCCACGCTGTGATGTCGGCCAACGCGCCAGGCGAGAGATCGCCAAGCGCAAAAACCTTGTCTCCGATGACGACGCTTCGCAGCGGCGGCTCTTTCGAAAGCGCGAACAGTTCTTCGATCGTCGTCATTTTGCGCCCGGATGGAGAGATGGATTGTCGCGCCAAACTTCCTTCAGCATTGCCGCCATGTCACGCTTCACCGACGTGATGTTGTCCATGAAGGACCGAAGGTCGGTCGGATGGAAGTGCAGGTGGACTTGCGGGCTACCCGATTGGCTGGCGCCGGCCGGCGCGGACGCCGTGGCGCCGGATTGCGACGCCTTGCCGAAGTCGAACCCGCTCGCGATCAGCGAACGCAGGCCCGTCATCTCCGGGCCCGGGATTACGCCTTCGCGCGCATGCAGTGCGTAGAGTGCGCCATCGCTTTTGACCTGCCACTCGCCCTTCTCCGCACTGGTCAGCACGTCAAAAGCAGCGACGGCACCGAAGGCTGTCATCGCCGCCGACGGTGCCAGCACGGGTCCGACGAGCGGAATGCCTGCCAGCGCGGCATAGGCACCGGATGCGGCCCGATAGGCGTTGTTCAGGATCTCGGCGCTGCCGGCCGCCACACTGGCCGCCATACCTTCGGCGTGTCCGGCATTTTCCGCTGCCACGCGTGCACCGACGCCATTGATGGTCGCGCCGGTCTTTTGGCCTTCCGTCAGCAGATGCACCAGAAGGCCGCCCTGCTCACGCATCGCCGCCGCCGACCCTACTTCAGCCTCCAAGAGCTCACGCTCGGTTGCATACTTTAGATCGTTGGTAATTTCTTCCTCGAGCATTCGAGCGCCGATAGACAATATCTCCTGACCAAGATTGGCGCGACCCGAGAGGACGTCTCGAACGAGCGTGCCCTCGCCGTCGAGAATTGCACGATTTGCGGTTTCCCAGCCTTTCGCGATATCGCCCGATGTCTTGCTGCCATCGAGCGCGATTTGCTTGTCGATGGCAGCCAGGTCGAGGCCCATCCGGGCGTAGACCTTACGGATCTCGTCGGTGAGCCGATTGTATTCCTCGATATTGTCGCCAACGAGTTTCCGCTGATCTTCGAGGCGCTGAATGTCGAGCATTTCGATCTGCTCGGTAAGCTGGCGCTCCATCTGCAGCTTTGTCGCGTTCGACATGCTCCCAGCTGCGACCTCGCCATCGAGCGCGTCCCGCTTCGCCTCAAGCTGCATCTTCGCAATGTCTAGATCGGTGTTAAGATCATCACGTTGCATCGCTTTGATCTGCGTCTGCGCGGCGCGCAGGTCTTCGACTTCCTGATGCGCGGTCCTCCGGCCGGCATCCGCCTCCTGCGTATGCAGTTCGGACAACTTCGAGTTCAGGTCCCGCTCTATGGAGAGTTTCTCGTCGGCCGTGATGCGAGCGTCGGCGAGAAGACTTCGATCAGCGGCAATTTCGGCTTGGATTCTTCGAATGCCGGTTAAGCCTCCTGCATCCGCCTCCGCGCGTGCGGTTGAGACTATGTCAGCGCTCGTCGCTCGCGCAATCTCACTACGCTTTGCGCCGAGCATCCGGTCTATCTCGACGCGTTGCGTCGCTGTAATACCTTCCGCCTGCTCGGTTTGTTTCAGGTAGTCGATCTGTTTTTGGAGGACCTGTGCATGTGTCAGGTTCACGTCCTGCTCGTATTGCGAGAGCTGGTTTTGGACCGCACTCATGTCGAGTGGAAGCAACCCGCTTCCGCCCCCAAGAGTCGCTTCGTGCTGCAATTCCTTCAAATGGGTAGTCAGGTTGATGATCTTTTGATCGAGGTCCGCGGCAGTCATGGCGAAGGAAGCCGCCTGCAAGTCGTTGCTCGCTGTCGTCGTACGAAGCCCAACCAGCTCGAGCTGCATATGCGCGATGTCGGCCTTGGTGCGATCGATCTGTTCCCCTAAGGTCGACAGATGCTCCTTTCCCGCCATCGCGAGATCGGACAGGATGCGCTGCCAGGCTTCGGTGCGCTGGCCCGCCTCGATCATCTTCTCGATGATCGCAGCTTCGGTAGGCGGCAGATTGAGCTGGGTCCGGTTCAACTCCTCAAATTTCGCAAGCGCTTGCGGAATCGATCCATTCGCAACTTGGGACAAGCCTTCCTTCAGCTTGTTGAGCGCCTCGGGGGCCTTGTCACCGAATGCAGTGATGAAAACCGGCAGAAGTTGGTTCGCCGTCGTAGTCAACCTTTGATCGAGATCGGCATGCGAGGCGTCGAAATCGACGAGAGCCTCTGCAGCATCTTTGGAAGCGCCTGGCAAACGGGCAAGTTCTTCGATCTCGCCCGCGACCGCGTCCTTCGTGTCGTAGGCCCCTCGCCCGGTCAGCGCAAATCTTGCGCCGAGCTCGCCCATCTGCTTGTCGCTCTCATAGGCCTCATGGGCGAGGTATCCGATGGCGCCGCTTAACGCCGCAACGCCGCCGATCGCGCCCAGTGCCGCGCCGGAGAGGTCAAGTACGCGAGTTGCGATGATGGCGAGCGTGCCAGGTGTCATGCGCGTGCGTCCGCTCGACAACTCGTCAAACAGGGCGCGGAATTCTCGCGTGGCCGTCGCGATCGAACCGTGGCTGAGCGTTTCGCTGAACGCGCCCAATTCCTTACGAAGGGCGCCCGTCTTTAGCTGGGCCTCGAGTGCGCTTTCGGCGACCTGGTTCAGATTACTCTTTGCGACGGCGCCCCAATCGCCCTCTCCGAGAAACGGGATTGTCGCGCGGCCGACGTTTTGGGCTTCCTGGCTGGTGCGCGCCAGCTTGTTCAGGTCTGCCGTGAGCGCGTTCGATTCCGCCCGCGCAACGGCGAACTTCGCCTGCAAGTCGACGACGTCGGCCGTGATCTTGACAGCGACATTGCTGGTCATGGAGCCTCATCTCCGGTTAGATTGAGGCGCGGGAGCCCATGACCCCCGCGCCTCCACGCTGGCGTCGTGCGGGACTACGACGTTGCGATCTTCATCACCTTGATCGCTTCGCTATTTGCCACCATGCCGCCTTGGCGCTTGTAGCCGTACAGCACGATGTTCGGCTTCGCGGTGTAAGGATCGCGGAGATAACGCGTGACGCTCTTTTTGACGGCAAGATAGCCGAGCTTCCAGTTGCCGAACGCGATCGGCAACGCATTGCCCGCGACCGCGGGCATGTTCTCATCGAAGTGAACCGGGAAGCCGAGCAGCATGGGCGGTGCACCGGCCGTCATTTGGTCGCGCCAGATGTAGTCGCCTTGGCCGTTTTTGAGCTTGTCGACCGCATTTGCCGTGTTCGACGACATCACGAAGCTCGCATTTGTTCGGTATGGCGCACGCAGGCCCCAAAGCAGGTTCTTGACGCCATCGGCGGTCACGTTCGCCGCATCGCCACCGGGAACATATTGGATCGAGCCCCAATTTCTGGTCGCGTCGTCCGTTGCCACGATCGGCACGTTCAGGAAGCCCCAGGCCTGATTTCCGGTGCCTGTTCCGCTGATGACCTCGCCATCGAGCTGGCGATCAAAGGCCGCGTCCATATCAGTGAAAGCCATCGACGCCAGATCGCGGCTCGAATCGTCGATCAATTTTTGCGAAAACTGAATCAGAGCTTCGGACTCGCCGGCGCCCACCGTCAACAGCCCCACGGGATTGCTTGCACTCGTGTCTTGCGCCGCCTGGGTCTCGCTGCTGCGGCGCCGGGCGCTCAGAAGCGCGCGCTTCAGCGGCTCCATCCATTCCGAGCCGGGACCGTCCCATTGTTCGGTTCGAACCAGCGAGAGCATCGTCGGAGTGTCATAGAGTTTTTCCGTCATCGTCGGGCGCAGAATGTCGGGCACGAAGTAGCCCGCCTGCGGATCGACATCGACGGTCATGATCTTGAACTCGCCGCGGATGAACGCGTTGAGGTTCTTGCGCTCGGCCTCGATTTTCTCCGGGTCGCCGATGTCCAGGTCGCCGGCGCCGGGGCCGCCGCCTCGCGGGCGGTTTGCCTTCTTGAAGAACTTGTCGAGCTCGGCCTCCCAGGTCTTCATCCGATCGTCCATGCTCTTCACGGCGTCGCCCGTTGTCTTGGTCAGCGCAGCCAGCGCGTCCTTGATTTCGTCGTCTTCGCCGTCGCCGGCGGCTTTCCGCTCGAAAGCGGCTTTGGTCTCCAACTTCATTGCTTCACCTTTCGTGTGAGTTTGTCGATTTCGATGGTTTGGGCCTTGATAAACTCCGCCAGGCTGCCGCGGCGGTCATGTTCGAGCTGAGCGGCCGCGGTTTTGAAGCCCGCGGCGGTCACTGCCTTCGCGAACGCCCGTGAGAACCCTGCTTCGCGAAGGAAGTTCTCGAACGCGCGAGGATCCGTGATCTCGTCGGCGCCGAGGCCTGACTTCACGGCCGTAATCCGCGCGCGTGAGTTGGCGGGCATCGCGACCGCAGAGGTTTCGAAGAGGTTCACATTCTTGAGCATGCGCCGGCCAGCATCGCCATCGAGCTTCGACGCATCGCGCGTTCGGAATCCGATCGACAGGCCCAGGGCGCCATCCTTCATCAGCGCTCGCGCTTCACGTGCGCGTTCAACGCCGAGCGTGAGGCGCCCGACTGCTTTGAGCCCGACACCGTCCTCCGACATATCGAGCCACTTGCCGATCGGCTGATTCTGATCGTGCGCCCAAAGCATCGCCGGCATTGTGCCCGCCCCGCGATGCTCACTCAGGGTCTGCTTGAACGCGCCAGGCGCAACGACGTCGCCGAACGTGTCGGGGGGACCGCCGAATGTGCTGGCGTAACCCTCGAACAGGCCGGAATCATCGACTGGCGCGAATTTGCATGCCAGCGGCAGTCCGAAACGATTTTCGAGATCACGGCTCACTGCCGAGGCCTCCCATGGTGCTGCGGTGCGCCCGATGGCGCGGATCACGTTGCCTTTGTGACCATTCCGCCCGGCGTCGCGCCGGCACTTCCTGGGGGCCTCTCGCCATCACGGCGACGAAGCAACGATGGTCTATCTGATTTTGGGAATCGCGGTCAACTGCCATGGGCATCTGCGCGCCGGTCAATTCGTTGCTCGATCTGACGTGAGGAATTTGGCCAACGGCGACAGCGGATTGTTCAGCATCAGGCAGATGATCGCAGCTTGCGCGTTGCCGGCGGCGGCGCGGCGGTACAGCTGCACATGGGCATTTGCCACTCCGTCTGTCTGCTGTTCGCCCTGAAATTTTGCGTACTCCGCCCAGATGGCATCGCGCTCATCGTCGTCGAAATCATCGATGGTCAATTGGGCGCTCCATCTTTTGCGTCACCCGAGAGTTCCTCCCATGATGTGCCGACCGCGGCATCTGCAGCGCGGTGATTCGCCCACTCTTTTTTTCCAACGCCCGCAGGCGGCCGCGGCGGCGCGAATATTCCGCCGCGCGCGACGGCATCGCGCGCGCCGGCAGCGGCTGCTGCCTTTTTGCCCATTGTTGGAGCCGCTCCACCAAGGCCCGACCGCATCGCTGCGGTCAGTTCTTCGAGCTTTTTGTCGGCGTTGACCTTGCCGGCGTCGCCGGCGGCGAGGAACCGTGCGACCAGTTCGGCGCGCGCGATGGCATAGCCATGCTCGAGCTCGCGAGCGAAGACGGCCTTGAGCTTGTCGCACGTCAGTCCCATCGCGGCCGCGATCTCGTCCCCTGACATTCCGGTCGCGACCATCCAGGCAACGTGCCGCCGCATCGCGGCCATCTTGGATTTTGGCGAGTGAGGTGCGGCCGCCAGCAGCTCGCCGTCCTGGGCGACCAATTGCAACTTAGGCTTGTTCGGAACGCCGGATTTTCTTCCGGCCCCCTCTCGCCTACCGCCCCTCACGATGTCCTCCGTTCTTTGAAAAAGTTCGATTGATCGGAATATTCCCCGTGAAAAAAAATCTCTCCGTGATCCCCAATGCGGTTACTCGGGGCAGGCGTGGCGGAAACCGCCCCCCCACCGGGGTAGCGATCATCGGTCGCTCTCCAACCACCACGGCGTCTCGCTCGTTGCCTTCTTCTTCGGTGCCGGTCGCAGGCGACGGCGTTGGGCAAGTCGCTCAAGGGCTGACCGCAAGCTTTCATCCACAGCCCGTGGTCTCACGGTACCGGTTTGGGTCTCAGTCCCAGTCTGGTTTCGGTATGGTTTCGGTCTCGGTGTATGGAGACCGTCTGCATAGGGTATAGGTACTGTATCGATGGTGCTCATTTGACGTTCCGTAGCAGGACGCTGCTCATCGAGCGTTGCGACGATGACGGCGCGGCTTGGAGCGCCCTGGCGGCTCGGCCCGCTTCGCATTCAGCCCAAGCCCGGGCTGCGTCCGCCTCCGCAATGTCCCGCAAGCGTGCAGACAGTAGCTGTGCGATGCGGCGCTTCACGCCCTCGTAGTGCTTTGCGTTCTGTGGCTTGCATAGATCAAACCAACCGACGATCAGCACCTCGCTGGTCGCTGGGTCGAATTCGATCAAGCCCGCCTGATTGAGCTCGCCTAGCGCTGCCGTGACGGCCACTGGCGTGCTTCGAAGATCGGCAGCGGCGTAGCCCACCGGCAAATGGTAGGCGCCTGCGCCGTTCTGGTGCTGCCCGGTCAGCACATAGAGGTAGACGAAGCGTTCCTCGTTTGAGGGCAACGCCCAAAATTTCGGCGACATCCAGATGCGCGGCGATACCATCGTGAAGTCACGCATGGCAGCCGCTCCCGCAGTTTGACGATGCAGGAAATTCTCTTTTGAGTTCAGTTGGTCCGGATAGGACCGGTTGACAGGCTAAGCCATTGAAGTAGACCGAACAGGTGACAACCACCCTGTCCGCCAAATTGCTATATCTGTTGCCGCCGCAGCCCTATGCGGTGGCGAGGGCTTTTCGCAAGCCTTCCGGGTCGGCCTTGATGGCACGCAACAAGGTTCGCGCAGGCCCACTCGGTTTTTTCGCGCCGCGCTCCCATTCCTGCACAGTGCGGATGCTGAATTCGTAAGCAGCGGCGAACTCTGCTTGCGTCATGCCGGCGGCGCGCCGGATCGCGCGCACATCGATCTCTGGAGCCATGTCAGGCGCCGCGTCGGGATTGGAAGCAATCTGCCGCGCGATGTCTTCGTCGGTCATGGCGTCGATCTTGGCCCATTTCGTTGCCGCCAGCGCATCGCGCGCCGCCTTACTCAAGGTCTTTGCCATAGCGCTTCACCTCTGATTTCGTCGCCTTGCGGAGCGAGATCACGCGCCGCTCCTGGCCACGGTCGGCATAAACACACGCGAAAAGGCGATCGTTGATGAGTCCGAAAGCGACTTCGCGAACCTCGCCATACTCAAACCGATCGTCCGCCATCGATATGTGCGGCCCTGCGAACAGAACCTCGGCCAAGACCAAGGAAATCCCATGCTTCGCCCGGTTGGTTTTGTCCTTCGCCGGATCGAACACATATTTCACGAGCCAAAATGTACGTCTCTGGCGTACATCCCGCAAGGGCATGACAGACGGTCAGAGGGCGATGGCGTAAACATAGTGCCCATCATCATCGGGCGCGGCCCGCCATAATTTCATCCAGAGCCGTTTCGATTTGACGTCACCCAAATAAAGGCGTCATTGCCCGGCTTGTCCGGGCAACCCATTTTTTCTTGCGGTTAAATTGGATCGCCCCGCATGAAGCGGGCGATGACGATTGGTTTTCAACGATCCAATCCAAACTAAAACGGCTCTATTCCGAAACGACTCTACGTCCCGGCGTCGGCCTTCTGCTTGGCCGTCTTGCCGCGCTTGGCGGGTTCGCCGGCGGGCCATGCCGCCAGGGCCAACTCCGCGACCATCAGCAAATCTTCCGCCTTCGCGCCGGCCGAGGCCTGGACGCACATGCCGTTCGCCACGGTCACGAGATAGCGCGCCAGGGCGGCGGGGTCGGCGCCGGCCGGCAGGTCACCCAGCCGTTGCGCGCAGGCGAAGCGCTCGCGCAGCGCCAATTCCTTCTCGGCGCGGTACCGCGCCAATTCGTTCGGGATGCGCTGGTCCTCGCCCGCCAGCCCGCTCTGCAACAGAAGGCAGCCCGGCGGATGGTTGTCGGGATCGGTCGCGCGGGCGGCAACGCCCTTGAGGAAAAGTTCCGCCGAGGCGCGCGAGGTCGGCGCGTCCATCACCTCCTGCAGGAAACCCTTGCCGGCGTCCTCGTAGCGATCCAGCACGGCGCGGAACAGGCCTTCCTTGTTGTCGAAACAGGCGTAGAGACTGGGCGCGTTGATACCCATCGCCTCGGTCAGATCGCTGAGCGACGCGGCCTGGTAGCCTTTGCGCCAGAACACATCCATCGCGCGGTCCAGCGCATCCTCCACGCAAAAGCTGCGCGGGCGGCCGATCTTCATTTTTTTGCCTCCCATGAGCATTTTTTTGTACCGCTTGCTACATAAGTACCTTGAACGGCGACTTCCAGTCTATATCTGTATCGGGCGCTACAGAATTGGAGGGACCCATGTCTCATATTGCCGATCTCGTCCGAACCGACAAGTTCGTCGGAACGCCCCTCGTGTCCAAGCCCTTGTCTTTCCTGAGGAAACGCCCGGTTCTCGCGGGTCTGGCGGTGGCCCTTCTGCTGGGTGCCGCGGCCATGGCGAGCGAAGGCGGCTCGGCGCCGGCCGCCGCGCCGCCCCCGGCCGTCGTGACGGTTGCGTCGGTCCAGCCGCAGAGCGTGCGGGTGTGGTCCGACTTTTCCGGCCGCCTGGCGGCGGTCAATTCCGCCGATATCCGCCCGGAGGTCAGCGGCCGCATCACCGAAATCCGCTTCAAGGACGGCCAGGTGGTCCACAAGGGCGATATCCTTCTGGTCATCGATCCGCGTCCCTATGAAGCGGCGGTGGCGAAGGCCGAGGCCGATCTCGCCAGCGCCAACAGCAACGACCATCTGGCCAAGGTCCAGCTCGAGCGCGCCCAGCGCCTGATGGCCGCGAACGCGGTGGCGCGCGACCTTTACGATCAGCGCGACAACGCCGCCGGCGTCGGCGCCGCGAATATCAAGTCGGCGCAGGCGGCCCTGGCGCAGGCCCGGCTCGATGTCGAGCATGCTTATGTCAAGGCGCCGATCGACGGCCGGGTCAGCCGCGCCGAGATCACCGTCGGCAATCTGGTGCAGGCGGGCGCGAACGCCCCGCTCTTGACCAGCATCGTCGCCAGCGACAGCATCTATGCCGACTTCGAGGTCGACGAGCAGACCTATCTGCGCTCGATCCACCAGAATGCCTCGACGGCGGGGCAGGAGCAGCGCCTTCCGGTCCAGCTCACCATCCAGGGCGACGACCGCGTCTATAGCGGCAATATCGAAAGCTTCGACAACAAGATCGACGTTTCCAGCGGCACGATCCGCGCTCGCGCCCGCTTCGCCAACACCGACGGCGCGCTGGTTCCGGGCATGTTCGTCACCGTCCGGCTGGGCGATGCGACCAACCGCAAGGTCCTGCTGGTGCCGGAAGACGCCGTCCAGAACGACCAGTCCAAGCGCTATGTCTATGTCGTCGGCACCGACCACAAGGCGGATTTCCGCGAGATCGAACTGGGACGGACGGTGGGCGGCCGCCGCATCGTGACCGCCGGATTGCACGCCGGCGACCGCATCATCGTCGACGGGCTGCAGCGCGTGCTGCCGGGCGCCGTGGTCGATCCCCGTCAGCAGGTGGCGGCGCGCTGAGCGCCCCACCGCTGTCCGGGCTATAAGCAATAATAAGAACAGGGGGAAACGCCCGTGAACTTGTCCAAATTCTTCATCGACCGGCCGATCTTCGCCGGCGTGATCTCGGTCGTCATCTTCCTGGCGGGCCTGATCGCGCTGACGCAATTGCCGATCTCGGAATATCCCGAGGTCGTGCCGCCTTCGGTGGTGGTGAAGGCGATGTTCCCCGGCGCCAATCCCAACACCATCGCCGACACGGTGGCGACTCCGCTGGAGGAGCAGATCAACGGCGTCGAAGGCATGCTCTATATGTCGTCGCAAGCGGCGTCGGATGGCACGCTGACGCTCACCGTCACCTTCAAGCTGGGCACCGATCCGAACCTGGCGCAGCAGATGGTGCAGAACCGCGTCAACCAGGCGCTGCCGCGCCTGCCCGACGTGACGCGCAATCTCGGCGTCACCACGACCAAGTCGTCGCCCGACCTCACAATGCTGGTGCATCTGATATCGCCGGACGGCCGCTACGACATGCTCTATCTGCACAATTACGCGGTGCTGAACGTCGTCGACCGGCTGGCGAAGATCGAGGGCGTCGGCGCCGTGCAGCTTTTCGGCTCGGGCGATTACGCCATGCGGGTGTGGCTCAATCCCGAAAAGATCGCCGAGCGCAACCTGACCGCCGATGATGTCGTCAATGCCATCCGCCAGCAGAACGTCCAGGTCTCCGCCGGCGTGATCAACGGGCCGCCCTATGGCTCGGGGGGCCTGCTGCAGCTTCCGATCAACGTGCAGGGCCGCCTGTCCGACCCCGAAGAGTTCAAGGCCATCGTCATCAAGCGCGATGCCGCCGGCACGATCACGCGGCTGGGCGACGTGGCGCGGGTCGAGATCGACGCCTCGCAATACGGCCTGCGCTCGCTGCTCGACAACAAGCAGGCGGTGGCGGTGCCGATCTTCCAGGCGCCGGGCTCCAACGCCATCGCGATCTCCACCCAGGTCCGCGCCACGATGGAGGAGCTCAAGAAGAGTTTCCCGCAAGGGCTCGACTACGCGATCGTCTACGACCCGACCGTGTTCGTGCGCGATTCCATCACGGCGGTGATCCACACCCTGCTCGAGGCGGTGGCGCTGGTCGTGCTGGTGGTGATCCTGTTCCTGCAGACCTGGCGCGCCTCCATCATCCCGCTGCTCGCCGTGCCGATCTCCATCATCGGCACCTTCGCCTTCCTGTTCGCCTTCGGCTTTTCCATCAACGCGCTGTCGCTGTTTGGCCTTGTGCTCGCCATCGGCATCGTGGTCGACGACGCCATCGTCGTGGTCGAGAACGTCGAGCGCAACATCGAGGCCGGCCTGTCGCCGCGCGACGCCACGCTGAAGGCGATGTCGGAGGTCACCGGCCCGATCGTCGCCATCGCGCTGGTGCTGTGCGCGGTGTTCGTGCCCATCGCCTTCATCAGCGGATTGACCGGCGAGTTCTATCGCCAGTTCGCCCTCACCATCGCGTTCTCGACCGTGATCTCCGCGTTCAACTCGCTCACCCTGTCGCCGGCGCTGGCCGCGACGCTGCTGAAAGCACACGATGCGCCAAAGGACGGCCTGTCGCGCGGCATGGACCGCGTGTTCGGCGGCTTCTTCCGCCGCTTTAATGGGTTGTTCCGCTCGGGCTCGGAGCGCTACGGCGCGGGCGTCACCGGCCTGCTCGGCCGCAAGGCGGCCGCTCTTATAGTGTATGCCGTGCTGATCGGCCTGACCTATGTCGGCTTCCAGATCGTGCCGCCGGGCTTCGTGCCGGTGCAGGACAAGCAATATCTCGTCGGCTTCGCGCAATTGCCGGAAGGCGCCACGCTCGACCGCACCGAGGCGGTGATCCGCAAGATGTCGGCCATCGCGCTGGCCGAGCCCGGCGTCGCCAACGCGGTGTCTTTTCCCGGCCTGTCGATCAACGGCTTCATCAACAGCCCATCCTCCGGCATCGTGTTCGTGACGCTGAAGTCGTTCGGCGAACGCACGTCGTCGGACCTCTCCGGCATGGCGATCGCGCAGAAGCTGCAGCAGAAATATGCCGGCCTCCAGAACGCCATGACCGCGATCTTCCCGCCGCCGCCGGTCCAGGGCCTCGGCTCGATCGGCGGTTTCAAGCTGCAGGTCGAGGACCGCACCGACCGCGGCGACGCGGTGCTGTCCAAGGTGATGCAGGACGTGCAGACCAAGGCGCGCACCGATCCGGCGCTGGTTGGGGTGTTCTCCAACTTCAACATCGGCGTGCCGCAGCTTTACGCCGATCTCGACCGCACCAAGGCGCAGCAGCTCGGCGTCAACGTGCAGGACGTGTTCGACGCGATGCAGACCTATCTGGGCTCGATCTATGTCGACGACTTCAATCGCTTCGGCCGCACCTATCAGGTGATCGCCCAGGCCGACGCGCCGTTCCGCTCGCAGAAGGAGGACATCCTGCGCCTGAAGGTGCGCAACACCGACGGCCAGATGGTGCCGCTCGGCGCCATGATCAATATCAGCGAGACCACCGGCCCCGACAGCGCGCTCAAATACAACGGCTTCCGCTCCGCCGATCTCAACGGCGGCGCGGCGCCCGGCTTTTCCTCCGGCCAGGCGCAGGCCGCGATCACCAAGATCCTGAACCAGACCCTGCCCAACGGCATGACGTTCGAATGGACCGACCTGACCTATCAGCAGATCCTTTCGGGAAACACGGCGCTGCTGGTCTTCCCGCTCTGCGTGCTGCTCGTGTTCCTGGTGCTGTCGGCGCAGTATGAGAGCCTGTTCCTGCCGCTCGCCATCATCCTGATCGTGCCGCTCTGCCTGTTCTCGGCCATCGCGGGGGTGTGGATCACCGGCGGCGACAACAACATCTTTACCCAGATCGGATTGTTCGTCCTGATCGGGCTCGCCTGCAAGAACGCCATCCTGATCGTGGAGTTCGCGCGCGACCTGGAGATCCGCGGCCAGTCGACCGTCGCCGCCGCCATCGAGGCGGCCCGCCTCAGGCTGCGCCCGATCCTGATGACGAGCTTCGCCTTCATCATGGGCGTGGTGCCGCTGGTGCTGTCGTCCGGCGCCGGCGCCGAGATGCGCCACGCCATGGGCGTCGCGGTGTTCTTCGGCATGCTGGGCGTGACCTTCTTCGGCCTGTTCCTGACGCCGGTGTTCTACGTCCTGCTGCGGACGATGGAGAAACGCGTCACCGGCACCGAGGCGGTGCACCACCACATCTGATCGCGGGAGAACGCGCGGAGGGGTGTTGCTTTCCGGGAGCGATGACGCACAATTCCCCGACACCTTGTGCGTCCATTCCTGAAAGGTTGCGTCCATGCCGCGGCGGCCGAATTTTCTCGTGATCGTCGCGGACGATCTTGGGTTTTCCGATCTGGGCGCGTTCGGCGGCGAGATCGCGACGCCGCATCTCGACGCGCTGGCGCTGGCCGGGCTGCGCTTCACCGATTTCCACACCGCGCCGGCCTGCTCGCCGACCCGCGCCATGCTGCTGACCGGCACCGATCATCACATCGCGGGCCTGGGCACGCTGGACGAGGTCGCCAGCCGCACGCAGCGCGGCAAGCCGGGCTATGAGGGCTATCTCAACGACCGCGTGGTGACGGTGACGGAGCTGCTGCGCGACAGCGGCTATCGCACCTTCATGTCGGGCAAATGGCATCTGGGCATGACGCTGGAAACCTCGCCGCATGCGCGCGGCTTCGAGCGCTCCTTCGCGCTGCTGCCCGGCGCGGCCAATCACTATGCGTCGTCGCCGAAGGCCGGCACGGGTTTCCCGCGCCAGGACACGATCTACACCGAGGACGACAAATTCGTCGGCCTGCCCGAGGATTTCTACACATCGGACGGTTTCACCGACAAGCTGATCTCCTATCTCGATGAGCGGCCGAAGGACGGCGCGCCGTTCTTCGCCTATCTCGCCTTCTCCGCGCCGCACTGGCCGCTGCAGGCGCCGGACGAGCTGATCGCCAAATATCGCGGCCGCTACGATGCCGGGCCGGACGCGCTGCGCGCCGCGCGGCTGAAGCGGCTGATCGAGCTCGGCCTGTGCGCGCCGGATATCGTGCCGCATCCGGTCGTCGCCCGCTCCAAGCCGTGGGACGAGATGAACACCGAAGAGCGCGCGGTCTCCGCCCGCACGATGGAAGTCTATGCCGCGATGGTGGAGCGCATCGACTGGAATGTCGGGCGCCTCATCGAACATCTGAAGGCGCGCGGCGATTTCGACGACACGGTGATCCTGTTCCTGTCGGACAACGGCGCCGAGGGCGCGCTGATCGAGGCGGTGCCGGTGTTCGGGCCCTATCTCATGGAATTCATCGCCCAGCATTACGACAACCGGCTGGAGAATATCGGCCGGCCGAACTCCTATGTCTGGTACGGCCCGCGCTGGGCGCAGGCGGCGACGGCGCCGTCGCGGCTCTACAAGACGCATACTTCCGAAGGCGGCATCCGCGTCGTGGCCTTCCTGACGGGAGCGCCCTTCACGCGGCAGGCGGCGATCAGCGAGACCTTCGCCACCGCGATGGACGTCGCGCCGACCCTGCTGGAACTGGCGGGCGTCGAGCATCCCGGCACGCACTGGCAGGGGCGCGATGTGGTGGAGATGCGCGGGCGCTCGCTGGCGCCTTACCTGCGCGGCGAGGCGGACATCGTGCACACCGACGCGGTGGCGACGGGATGGGAGCTGTTCGGGCGCTGCGCGATCCGCCGCGGCGACTGGAAGGCGCTGCTGTTGCCGCCGCCGGACGGGCCCGGACATTGGCAGCTCTACAATCTGGCGCACGATCCCGGCGAGACCGCCGATTTGGCCGAGGCCGAGCCGGAGCGGCTGGCGGGACTGGTCGCCGACTGGGATCGCTATGTGGCGGAAACCGGCGTCTTGATCGTCAACGTCGCGACCTGATCTGCGTCAGCACCCGCCTCGGGAGACTCGCCGAGGCGGGCGCCTTCAAGGCGCTCCGTTGCGGGAGAGCGCCCCGATCTGTGTTCCGTTGGCGCGAAGATCGCTGCGCACGCGCGCGATGTTCGCGAACAGCGCGTCGCGCGAATTCTCGATGCTGGCGGCGGCGCCGATCACCGCGCCGAGCGCGCCGCAATTCGTGGCGCAGGCTTTCGCGGACGTATCGGAGAACGACGTCTCGATCGCCGCGGGACGGCCGAGGCCGAGATCGGGCTGGTGCGGCATCATCAGCCACACGAAACCGAAAGTGATCAGGGCACGCGAGATGATCGAGAACATGACGGGGTCCAAGAGGAACGATGCAGGCGGATTTTGCGTGCAACGCCCGGAACGCGCCATTCGTTGCGAATGCGTACGGGTCTCTGCGTAGGATTTCCTAACGAGGTCTTACCGCGTCGCGCCGCGTTTACGCTTCGGAAAGTTTTGATCCGCGCAAACTCAGCCGCGTTCGATTTCCTCGCGCAGCATCTCCAGTTCGAGCCAGCGCTCCTCGCCGGCGGCGAGATCGTGCTGGGCCTGCGCGAGTTCGGCGGAGAGCGTGGCGAACGCCTTGGGATCGCGCGCGTAGAAATCGGGCGTGGCGAGTTTCGCCTGCACTTCGCCGATGCGCTTTTCCAGCGCGGAGAGGCGGCCCGGCAGTTTTTCGAGATCGTGCTTGTCGGTGAAATTCATCTTGCGCTTGGCCGGCGCCGCCACGCGCGGCCGGTCCTTCGCCTCGGCGGCTTTCGCCGATTTGGCCTCCGCCTTCGCTTCGACGCCGCGGCCGCGCTGGGCGAGCATGTCGCTGTAGCCGCCGGCATATTGGATGAAACGCCCGTCGCCCTCCGCCATCAGGATCGAGGTCGCGACGCGGTCGAGGAAGTCGCGGTCGTGGCTGACCAGGATCGCGGTGCCGGGATATTCGTCGATCATCTCCTCCAGAAGATCGAGCGTCTCCAGATCGAGGTCGTTGGTCGGTTCGTCCAGCACCAGCAGGTTCGAGGGCTGCGCCAGCACCTTGGCGAGCAGCAGGCGCGCGCGTTCGCCGCCCGACAGCACCTTGACCGGCGAGCGGGCCTGCGAGGCGGAGAACAGGAAGTCCTTCATGTAGGCGGTGACGTGGCGCATCTGGCCGGCGACCTCGATGTGATCGCCGCGTCCGCCGGTCAGCACGTTCGCCAGCGTGTCGTTGGGCGCGAGCACGGTGCGGGTCTGGTCGAGGCGGGCCATCTTCACCGCGATGCCGATCTTGACGTTGCCGCTGTCGGGTTCGAGCCTGCCGGTCAGCAGGTTGACCAGCGTCGTCTTGCCGGCGCCGTTGGGTCCGACGATGCCGACGCGCTCGCCGCGATGAATGCGCACCGACACGTCGCGCACCACGGTCTTGTCGCCGAAGCTCTTGGAGATGCGCTTGGCGTCGATGACGCGCGTGCCGCCTTCCTCGCCCTCCGCCACCGTCATCTTGACGCTGCCGGTGACCTGGACCTGCTCGCGCCGTCCGGTGCGCAGGGCGCGCAGCTTGCCGAGCCGGCCCTGGTTGCGCTTGCGCCTTGCGGTGACGCCATAGCGCATCCAGTCTTCTTCCATGGCGATCTTGCGGTCGAGCTTGTGGCGCTCGATCTCTTCCTGCGCCAGGACCTCGTCGCGCCAGGGCTCGAAGAAGGCGAAGCTCTTCTCCAGCCGGCGCGTCACGCCGCGGTCGAGCCAGACGGTGGCGCGCGACAAATTCTCCAGAAAGCGCCGATCGTGGCTGATGAGCACCAGGGCGGATTTGAGCGCCGTCAGCTCGCCCTCCAGCCATTCGATCGCCGGCAGATCGAGATGGTTGGTCGGCTCGTCGAGCAGAAGGATGTCCGGTTTTGGGGCAAGGGTACGGGCCAGCGCGGCGCGGCGGGCCTCGCCGCCCGAAAGTTCCTCCGGCTTCTCAGCGCCGGAAAGACCCAGCCTGCCGAGGAGGTAATAGGCGCGGGCCGGGTCGTCGCCGGGCATAAGTCCGGCCTCGACATAGGCGTGGGTGTCGGAAAAGCCAGCCAGGCTCGGCTCTTGGGGCAGATAGCGGACGGTCGATCCGGGCTGCACAAAACGCGTGCCGTCATCGGCCTCCATCAGCCCGGCGGCGATCTTGAGCAGCGTCGACTTGCCCGAGCCGTTGCGGCCTACCAGGCAGAGTCGCTCGCCGGGAGACACCGAAAGCTCGGCCCCGTCCAGGATGGCGGAGTTGCCGAATGTCACGTGAATGTCTTGCAGGGTGAGAATGGGCGCGGCCATCGGCGCCTTATGTCAACATTTTAGCGGTTCTGCACGGCATTTCAGGGCTTGAAAAACGCCGTCATTGCGATCAGTTTCCCGACCCTCCCCATTGAAAGGATCATAAGGTTGAGCGGCATGCGTGGTTTCAAGGAAAAGAGCTTCAACGACCGGCTTCAGGAACAGGCGAAGGCGAGGGCGGCTCTCTTGGAACGGGCGCGCGCCAAGGCGCCGCAGAACGATCCGGAGTTCGAGAAGCGTCAGGCCGAGCGCCTGCGCATCGCCCAGGAGCGCGAGGCGCGCATCGCCGCCCGCGCCGCCGAGAAGGCCGAGGAGCTGCGCCGCGAGGCCGAGCGCAAGGCGGCCGAGGAAGCGGCCAAGCTCGAAGCGGTGCGGCTGGAAGCCGAGGCGCGCGAGCGCGCCAAGCGCGAGGAAGCCGACAAGCTGGTGCGCCTGCTCGAGGAGCAGAAGGCGGCGCGCGACGCGCGCTACGCCGCGCGCAAGACGCGGCAAAAGGGCAAGCGCTGAACGCGCGGTTCGTTTGGAATAATTCGCCCAAAATCCGTCATTGCCCGGCTTGTCCGGGCAATCCATTTGGCCGCGCGAAGGAAAAGAAAATTAGATCGCCCGCATGAAGCGGGCGATGACGATATTTTCCGTTCAATCCAACTCGCTCAAGCCTCAATCCTCCGCCAGCACGATGATCCGGTCCGCCGCCTCGTAACGGAGCGCCTCCGACCGCACGGGGTTCACCACCACGCCGCCCATGTTGCGGCCGTCGTCGCTCGCGCCATTGCGGCGGCGATAGCCGATGGCGACCTCGCCGCGCCGGCGCGCCGCCTCGGCGATGGTGTGGAAGTTCACCGGCTCGCCGAGCGCCACATAGTCGGCGGCGGCGCGCATGTAGATCTCCGAGCCTTCCTCGTCCAGCAGGTCGTCGAAGATCGCGGCCAGGTATTCGTTCTCCGAGGCCTGCGCCAGCATCAGGCTGACCAGCTTGTTGCTGACCACGAAATCGTCGGCGCGGGTGACTTCCGCGAGCTCGCGGTTGCGCACATCGGCCATTTCGCTGACCACGGTGGAGTGCTTGTTGGCCTTCTCCGCGATCTTGCGCAGATGCAGCAGCGTGACCAGCGTGCGCGTGTCGGCGGATTGCGACGGCATGTCGTCGGTATAGCCCAGCACCATCACATGGTCGTAGGCCGGGATGTCGAGGGCATCGAGCACGGCGCGGTTGTCGGTGTCGGCGACGCGGTGCTCGACCGTCAGGTTCGCGCCGGAAAGCTTCAGCGCCGCCATCTCGTGTTCGAAATCCGGCGTGTCGGCGACCACGGTCAGCACCGAGCCCGGCGCGACATAGCGCGACAGTTCGAACGCGATGGCCGGCCCGCGCCGGTTCCAGCCCAGGATCAGCGAGCGTTCCGCCGTCTTCCGCGCCGGCGCGTATATCGCGAACGCCGCTTCGTCGATCGCGGGCGGCGCCGTGGCGAGCGCGATCGCCGAATCATCCTCCGCGATGATGATCGCGCGCATGCCGGCTTCGAATTGCGTGTCCATCGGCGGATTGAGCCGGACCTCGCCATCAACGCGGCAGATGCCGATCAGCGTGCAGGCGTCATAGGCCATCACGGCCTCGCCGAAGGTCCTGCCGGTCAGGGCAGGCTGTTCGGCGGTGTAGATCTCGCAGCCGTCGAAATCGAGCAGCTCGGAATAGACCGCCG
Organism: Rhizomicrobium sp.; assembly: GCA_037200045.1. Taxonomy (NCBI): domain Bacteria; kingdom Pseudomonadati; phylum Pseudomonadota; class Alphaproteobacteria; order Micropepsales; family Micropepsaceae; genus Rhizomicrobium; species Rhizomicrobium sp. Next base: position 1,434,759 of record JBBCHM010000002.1, on the reverse strand, counting down.
ACAGGCCGGACTGGCGGCTGGAATGCACCACGATCTTGGAGATCAGATCGTCGGCCAGCACGAGCTGCACCTCGTCGCCGCCGACCACGCGGGCCAGCTCGATGGTCTTCTCGTCGCGCACTTCGGCGGCGATGCGGTAGCGCTCGTCGCGCCGGCGCGGATCGTTGACCAGCGCCAGCACGGTCTTGACCACCTGGCTGTCGGCGTCCTCGCCCTCGGGCGACAGCACGATGATCGAGCGCGAGCCTTCCGGGCTGACGATGCTGAGGTCATAAAGATCGGTCGGATCGCCGCTGCGGCAGATCACGCGGGTGTTCTTGAGGTTCGGCACCTTGTCGGCGATGGCGTCCTCCATCTCGACCTTGTCCTTGTCGGCCATGATGACGATGCGGCCGCGCCGCCGGCTCTGGTTGGCGACCACCAGCTCGGAGACGATGTCGAAGATCGACGGCGACCAGTTGAGGATGACGGTGTGGTCGTCCTCCAGGACCTTGGAGCGGCCCTTGCGCAGCTCGTCGAGCTTGCCGTCGACGCCCGAACTGATCACGCCGATCAGGGTCGAGACCACGAAGATGCCGGTCAGGGTGACGAACAGCATGACGATGCGGAAGCCCCAGCCCGTATCGCCGCCCATCGTGCCGGAATCGAGCGTGCGCATCAGCGATTCCCAGAACGCCTCGATGAAATCGAGCGGCTGACCGCCCTCCTGGGCGAAGCGGGAGATCGTGAGCACCAGGCCCGCGAAGGCGATCATCACGAAGGACACGACCGCCAGCCAGCCGATCACCGCGATCGGTCCGGCGGCCATCGACTTATCGAACTCGTAGCGCAGCCTTTCGGCCACCGTCGCGCGTATGCTCATATGTTCCCCAGGCCCGGGCTTTGTTGTTAACAGATTGTTGCGGGCTGATTGCAGCGTGTTCATATAGGGCAGGGAAGCGGTTGGAAAGCGATGTCTGAGTACAAAGGGACGAATGCCAGGTTCACCGGGGAACATCTGGAAGCCTGGCGCCGCGACGGCGCGGTGGTGATCGGCGATTTCTTCACGCCGGAGGAAGTGGCGGCGGTGCAGGCCGATTTCGAGGCGGTGTTCGGCCGCCCGGAACATGCGGGCGAGGAGCTGAACAAGAAAAGCGAGGGCCAGATCGGCCGCTTCCACCCGGCGCAGTTCAAGGACATCCAGCCGGTGCCGATCGACTGTTCGCCGGCGCTGAACCTGATCGGCGTGCACCCGGCGCTGATCGCCTTCGCCAAACAGGCGCTGCAGACCGACGAGGTGCGCTGCTATCAGTGCCAGTCCTGGGCCAAGTTCACCGGCGACGCCGACTACGACCAGCCCTTCCACACCGATTTCTCCAACCACACGCTGACGGTGCCGTCGGAAGACGCGGCGAAGAATTCCATCACGATCCTGTGCTATTTCAGCGACGTGCCGGACGATCACGGCCCGATGCACTATGTGGCGCGGCCCGACGCGGAGAAGGTTGCGGGGCCGGAAGCCTCGCTCGACTACAATCCGGAACATCAGGCGGCATTGCAGGAGGGTCTGACGCGCCATGCGCGGTCGAGCGCATCGACCGCCGGCACGGCCATTCCCTACACGATCGATGTCTATCACCGCGGCACGAACCTGACGGCGCCGCTGGGCCACCGCTATGCGCTGATGACCTGTTTCAAGAAGGCGGGCGACGATTCGATCGATTTCACCGCCTGGCCGTTCCACCACATCAAGCCGTGGCACAAGATTTTCGACAACGCGTCGGTCGATCAGCTCGCCTGTTTCGGCGTCAAGCGTCCGGGCGATCCGTTCTGGACGGAGACGACGCTGGCGCGGGCGCAGAAGCGCTATCCGAACTGGGATCTGACGCCGTGGCGCGAGGCGATGCGTCTACCCTCCCCTCAAGGGGAGGGTGGCGGTTCCGCTTCCACCGGTAGCCCCGCGCATTTGTCCGCCGCGCGCACCGGATTGCAAGCCGCGATCACGCCGTCCGGCATGCGGGCCTGGTAGGGGCTAAAGCGCGTGTCGGGGCGCATATAGTCGGTCGAGACATATTGCGCGCCCGACGCCAGCGCCTTGTCGCGACGGCTGGTGTCGTTGGCGCGGGCCTCTTCGGTGTCGGCGTCGGCGCGGGTGCGCACCAGGAAACCCTTCCGCACATCGGCCGCGATGCGCGGAATGTCCGCCGTCTCGTTCAGCGTCAGATAGGCGGCGGCCGGCGCGTCCTCCGTCGTGTTGACGAACATCACCCGGCCTTCGAGCGATTTGCGCCCGCCGATATAGGCGGCGATCTTCTCGCCCTCCTCGTCGAGCGCGAAGAGGAATTTGCCGCGCGCCTCGCCCAGCGTCGGCCAGCCCTTGGTCAGCACCGCGTCGCGCAGGGTCGGCGCCGTTCCCTGCACCTGATCGGGCGTCACCAGCTCGTCGCGCGAGAACACCGAGAGGATCTCGGCGTCCAGCGCGTCGAAGGCGGCGGTGTCGAATTTGAGCGGCGTGACCGAGCCCGGCATCGCGATCTCGTCGTCCTTGGCATTCAGCGTCACGAGGATCGGCGCGTGATCGGGATGCGCCGCCGACCAGGTCTTCAGGTCGGTCAGGCAGGCGATGAAGGGCTGGCAGACCGTGTGGAAATCGATGTCCTGGACATGCATCACCTTGAAGCCGGGTTTCGCCATCGTGGCCTTGAAGTCGGGCGGAAGGTCCTCGCCCGTCATCGCCGCGCCGGCTGGATTGTCGTAGAGCCCGCCCTGCGGATCGTAGACCACGTCGATCTCGATGGCGCGGGCGCCGTCGTCGAGCTGCTGGCCGAGCGGCAGGTGCGCATAGTCGAGCTCGCGCGCCGCCTTCTTCGAGCCGAAGCGGACCAGGCCCATGATCCGCTCGGGGATCGCCGCCTTGTAGCTGTTGTGCGTGCCGACGGTCAGGATGTCGTTCAGATGAAGGTTCTGGTCCATCCAGGCGCGGGCGCAGTCCGGCCCGGCGGCCTTGGCATCCGGCGCCGCGAGATCGCAGGCCGCGAGCGCCGGCGCCGCCGAGAGCAAAAGCGCCGCCGCCGCACCGATCAATATCCGCATCAATGGCTCCCGGAGGATGCGGCGCGAGTCGCGCCGGCCCCGATCTTATACGCGGCGGCGGTATCCGCCAGTCGCGCGTCCATCCAGGAAAATACGCGGCCCAGGACGCGGTCGTTGTGCTTCCAGTGCAGCAGGAGGTGCGGCCCGCCCTTGAAATAGGCCCAGTCCTTCGCGCCCGCCAGGTTGCGGTGCAGGTGCGCGATGCAGGCCTCGCGCACCACGTCCTCGCGGCCGCCGATCATGGTCAGCGCCGGGATGCGGACATGCTCGGCCTCGTCGACCGCGCTGCGCGCGAGCTTGAACAGGCCGAACAGCATCGCGGGGCGGATGCGACGCAGCACCATGGGATCGCCGATGAGGCGGATGGCCGCGCCGGGCGTGAACTCCCAGCCGCTGATGCGCTCGATCACGATGCCGCTATTGGGCGCGAAGAAACGGAAGACCCGCGTCAGCAGCGAGCCGAACAGCCGCCGCCACATCCCCGAGATCGCGCCGGGCGCCGCCAGCACGATGCCGGCCAGGTCCAGGTCGGGCGCCCGCGCGGCGGCATGGACGGCAAGCGCCGCGCCCATGCTTTCGCCGACGATGAAGACCGGCAGCGCCGCGCCATAGCGCAGGCGCAGATAGAGGATGGCCTCGATCGCGTCGCGGATCATCCGGTTCTTGCCGCGCCAGGCGCCGCGCGTCGCGGTCGCGCCGAAGCCGCGCTGGTCGATGGCGAAGGCGGTCATGCCATGCGCCGCGAAGCGCGGGCCGATCTCGTCGAAGGCGCCGGAATAGTCGCTGGCGCCGTGCAACAAAAGGACGAGGGCGCGGGCGGCGGGGGTGGACTGCCACAGGCGATAGGGCACTGCGGCGCCGTCCGACGCGGTGAACGCGCCGGTGCGCAGCCGGTTAGCCGGATCGGCGGCCCAGAACGACCAGCGCGCATCGGCCACGCTGGGGCTTTCCGCCGGCGCCGACAGTTCGAAGCCGAGGCGGAAGACCTCCCCCATCGGCGGCTAGCCGCCCGTCGCGCGGCGCGCCACCGTCAGCCCCGCGATCAGCAGGACCAGGAAAATCAGCATGAAGACGAAGAACAGCGTCTTGGCGATCGCGAAGGACGCGCCGGCGATGCCGCCGAAGCCCAGGATGCCGGCGACCAGGCCGATGACGAGAAAGAGAACCGCCCACCGCAACATCGCAACTACTCCGTGAGGATCGCGGTGATGAAACGACGAGGGGAACCCGAAGGTTCCACGCGCCATTTCCCCGTCAATTGTCGTTGGACGTCCGCGCAACCTCCCGGACCAGGGAGCGAAACCAGACGAGGAAGGGGTCCGCCGCCCGGACGTGAGAACACACCAGCGTCATCTGCAGGCGGATGTCGGAGAACGGTGGCTTGCGCAGCACCAGCCCCAAAGCGAGCGCGAAGCGGCGCGCCAGGGCGGCGGAAAGGGTGGTGACCAGATCGGTCGCGGCGACCGCCGCCAGGGCGGCCATGAAATGCGGCGTCACCAGGGCGATGCGCCGCGTGACGCCCTCGGCCGCCAGCAGCGCGTCGATCTCCGACCTTCCGTCTCCGATCACCGCCACGCCGACGCTGTCATAGGCGCCGTAATCGGCGAGCGACCATTTGCGCCGGGCGGCCGGATGGCCCTGCCGCATCACCAGCGCCACTTGGTCCTCGAAGACGATTTCGCTGTACGCGCCGGCCGCCAGGGGCGTCGATGCCAAAGCGAAAATGAAATCCAGCGCGCCGCTCTCCAGCCGGTTCACCGTATCGGGTCCGATGGGCTCCACGCGCAGGTCCACGCCCGGCGCCTCGGTCGCCAGCCGTTGCATCAAGCCCGGCAGGAAGAGGATCGTCTGTGTGTCGGTCGCGGCGAGACGCACGGTGCGCGCCTCCGTCTTCAGATCGAGCGCCTGCCGGCGAAACACGTTGCGCAGATGGCTCGTCGCCAAGGCCAGTTGCGGCTGGATCGCCAACGCCCGCGGCGTCAGGACGTAGCCGGCGCGCGTCCGCACCAGGAGCGGATCGCGGTGGAGGTCGCGCAGCCGCGCCAGCGCGCGGCTCATCGCCGGCTGGCTCAGCCCGACATCGGCCGCTGCCCGCGACACGCTGCGATGGCGCAGCAGGGCTTCCAGCGCGGGCACGAGATTGAGGTCCAGGCCGGCGATATTCACTTCGCGCATAGTGATGATCATAACTATGCATTTTTTATATGTATAGGGCGGCACTAGGTTGGGAGGGACAAGGAGATTGCTCATGACTGGATTGACCGTTGTTCTCGGATTTGGCGCGGCGGGCCGCGCCACGACACAGGCCCTGTTGGCGCGCGGCAGCGAGGTCTGCGTGGCGCAACGCCGCCGGCCGTTGGATTTGCCGCCGCAAGCGAAATTCCGGCCCTGCGATATCCTCGATGCGGGCGCGGTGCGCCGGGCGGTCGAGGGCGCGAGCCAGGTCGTGCTGGCGGTCGGCTTTCCCTATGACACCCGTGTGTGGCGCGCGGTCTGGCCGAAGACGATCACGAACGTCATCGACGGCTGCGCGGCGTCCGGCGCCCGCATCGTCTTCGTCGACAATCTCTACATGCTGGGGCCGCAGAGCGAGCCCCGGCGCGAGGACATGGCGTTGACGGATGTCGGCGCCAAGCCGGCCATCCTGTCGGAAGTGACGCGCATCTGGAGCGCCGCGGCGACCGCCGGACGGGTCCGCATCGCGTCCTTGCGGTGCACCGATTTCTACGGGCCGGGCGTCGGCGTCTCGCATCTGGGCGCCAGCGGCTTCGGCCGGCTGGCGCAGGGCAAGCCGGCCTTCTTTCTCGCGCCGCCGGACACGCCGCACGATTTCGCCTATGTCCCCGATATCGCCCGCGCGGTGCTGGCGCTGCTCGACGCGCCCGACGATGCCTTCGGGCAGGTCTGGAACATGCCCTGCGCGCCGACGCGCACGCCCCGGCAGATTTTGAAAATGGGCGCCGACGTCCTCGGCGTCAAACCGAGGCTGTATGCGGTGCCGCTCCGGCTCCTGCCGCTGCTCGGCATCGTGGCGCCGTTCCTGCGCGAAGTCGCGGATGTCGGCTTCACCTGGGACCGGCCCTATGTGGTGGATTCCCGCAAATTCATGACGCGGTTTGGGTTCGATCCGACGCCGCTTGAAGTCGGGGCGGCCGAGACGGCGCGGTCGTTTCGCGCGGTGTTGCGGCCGGCGAAGACGGGGGGCCGCGGCCTGGTCGCGGGATAACGCTGCGCCGGGCCGGCCCTTCGCGGAAGCGGGGCAGGTCTACTTCGACGGCCCCGGCGCGGTGAGGGCCCAGCCGACGATCTGGCCCATCGTCTGGCCCAGGGCCTGGTTCATCGCCGCGACCACGGCCGGAACCGTGTTGGCGTCGGTCTGCACCTCGGCCCGCGCGTTCAGCGCCTGGACGATGGAGCGGCTGCGCGCCCCGACGAGTCGCGCCTGGATGACGACCACCACGCTCGGCGCCGTGTCGGCCGTTTCGTAGATCGCCTCGAAATCGCGGATGTCGGTCTGCAGCAGGTAGTCCGATTTCAGCCCGTCGGTGTCGTGGCCGACGGCGGCGATGCGGTTGCTCGCCTGGAAGGCATCGAGCAGCGCGCTCTGCACCAGCAGGGAGAGGCGGTCCGCCCAATTGGCGTTGGCGTAATAGTCCATCGTGCCATTGGGCTGTTGCAACGCGATGCGGGTGGTGTCCAGGCTGTCGGGCGCGTCCGGCGTCACGACCGACATCTGCCAGGCGACGCGCGGCCCGCCGCCGGCCGGCGGCAAAGGCGGGCGCAGCAGATAGATCGGCGGCGCCTCGGGCGGGCCGATGATGCTGCTGCAGGCCGACAGCGCGACCGAGGCGGCACCGGCCACGAGCAGGGCGCGGCGGTCGAGAAGGAGCTTGGTCATTTCGGTGTGTATCCCTTGCGCCTGTCGCCGAAGATCACGCGCGTCGGCTCGCGGTTGAGTTCGTCGCTGAGCTTGGTGAGGCTGCCCACCAGCCGCCGCGAATCGGCGATCAGCGAGGATAGCTGCGCCACGCCGTCGCCGGTGACGACCGAGTCGGCATCGGCCGACAGCTTGTCGAGCTTCTGCAGCGTGACATTCGCCTGCAGCAGGGTGGGGTGCAGGTCGCGGCTGGCGATGGCGAAATTGTGCGTCGCCTCGCTGGTGTTGCGCAGGGTCGCCTCGATGTCGCCCTTGTGCTCGGCCAGCGTCGCGCTCAGCGTGTCGAGATTGGTCAGGATGTCGGCGATCGCCTTCTGGTTCTTGTCGTTCAGGATGTTGTTCAGCTTGTCGGCGATCCGGTTGACCTTGTCGACGACCTGCGGCGCGCTTTCCTGCAGCGTCGCCCAGATCGAGGGCTGGGACTCGATCGTGGGATAGGGCTTGCTCGTGGTCTGGGGCAGCTTGTCGGCCTCGGCGCGCTTCTTGCCGCCGATGATCTCGACATAGGAGCCGCCGGTCAGCCCCTGGCTCGCGATCGAGGCCTTGGCATCGTTGTAGATCGACAGGTCGGGGCGGATCTGGAGGGTGGCGATGACGCTGGACGGATCGTTGGGCGCGAAGTCGAGGCTGTCGACGCGGCCGACCTCGATGCCGTTGTAGCGCACCGCCGTGCCCTTGCCGAGGCCGGTGACCGAGCCGGTGAACTTCGTCGTGTAGTAGACGTATTCCTGGCTGTACTGCACGCCGGCGAGCCACAGCACGGTGACCACCAGCGCCAGCATGCAGGCCAGCACGAAGGCGCCGACGGCGACGTAATTGGCCTTGGTTTCCATCTTCGCGTCCCCCTTAGGCCGCCGCCCGGCCGCGCGGGCCGGAGAAATATTCCTGGATCCACGGATGCGGGTTCTTGCGCAATTCGTCCATGGTGCCGACCACGATCTTCTTGTCCACCAGGACCGCGATGCGGTCGGTCGTGGCGCGCAGCGAGTCCAGATCGTGGGTCACCATGAACACGGTCAGGTTCAGGCTCTTCTGCAGATCCTTGACCAGTTCGTCGAACATGTTGGCCGAGATCGGATCGAGGCCGGAGGTCGGCTCGTCGAGGAACACGATCTCCGGATCGAGCGCCAGGGCGCGGGCGAGGCCGGCGCGCTTCTTCATGCCGCCGGAGAGTTCGGACGGATGCTTGGGCGCGGCGTCTTCCGTCAAGCCGACCATGGAGAGCTTCATCGAGGCGATCTCGTTCATCAGCTCCTGGTTCATGTCGGTGTATTCGCGCAACGGGACCTGGATGTTCTCGGCGATGGTCTGGGAGGAGAAGAGGGCGCCTTCCTGGAAGAGCACGCCCCAGCGCATCTCGATCTCGCGCCACTCCGCCTCGCTCAGATGGTCGGTGTTGCGGCCGAACACCTCGATGGTGCCGGAGCGGATCTGGTTGAGGCCGATGATCGAGCGCAGCAGGACCGACTTGCCGGTGCCCGAGCCGCCGACCACGCCCAGGACCTCGCCGCGATAGACGTCGAGATCGATGTGGTCGTGCAGGAGCTGGCGACCGAAGCCGTTGACGAGGCCGCGGACCTTGATGACGACGTCCTTTTCGCTCCCCCCCGGCATCGTCATATCCCCAATATGGAGAACATGATCGAGAAGCCGGCGTCGATCACGATCACCAGGAAGATGGATTCGACCACCGAGCGGGTGGTGAGCTGGCCGACGCTGGCGGCGTTGCGCTCGACCTGCAGGCCCTCGAAGCAGCCGACCAGGGCGATGATGAAGGCGAAGACCGGCGCCTTGATCATGCCGACCATGAAGGTGTTGATGCTGATGGCGTCGTGAAGCTGGCGCGTGAACACCGGAATGGTGATGCCGAGGTCGAAATAGCACATCATCGCGCCGCCGAGCAGGCCCATGATGTCGGCGTAGAGCGTGAGGAACGGCAGCGCGATGACGAGGCCGATGACGCGCGGCAGGACGAGGGCGTCCACCGTGTTGATGCCGATGGTCTGCATCGCGTCGATCTCTTCGTTGACGCGCATGGTGCCGATCTGGGCGGTGAAGGCCGAGCCGGAACGGCCGGCGACGATGATCGCGGTGACGAGGCCGCCGAGCTCGCGCAGAAGGCCGACGCCCAGCAGGTTGATGGTGAAGACCTCCGCCCCGAAGCGCTTGAGCTGGTCGGCGCCCTGATAGGCGAGCACCACGCCGATCAGGAAGGACAGCAGCCCCACGATGGGCAGCGCGTTCAGGCCGGTCTCCTCGACCTGGTGCACCAGCGCCGCGACGCGCAGATTGCCGCGCGGATGATAGATCGCCTCGCTGACCTCGACCGTGACGCGGCCGATATAGCCCAGGATGCCGACGCCCTGCTTGAGGCCGCCCACCGTCGCCATGCCGACCCGGGTGACGAAGGCGAGGAAGGTGTGGCGGTTGTGGATGATGACGGGCGGGGCGGTGTGTTCGTGCTCGACCGCGTGCAGCAGCGTGTCGTACATCGCCGGGATCTTGATCGGCGCGACGCGCTTGCCGCGATCCTCCCATTGCCGCTTGGTGCGCACCAGGAGCCAGGCACCGGCGCTGTCGATCCGTTCCAGCGCCGAGCCGTCGATCTCCGCGTCGGGCGCGTCGCCCAGATCGACGGCGCGAAGCTGGGCGTCCAGCCGGGCGGCGTCGGGGGTCGTCCACACGCCCTCGGCGATGAGGCGGAGCAGCCGCGGTTTCCGCTCCATGCGGAATCGGGCACGCGCGTCGGTGGCGTCGAGGGCGGTGCTCATCGGGACGGGACTCTAACCGGGGACGGACTATCAGGCCATGCTACACGGGCGGCGGGAAAAGCAAAGACGGCGGCGCGGGAACTCTCACCGATTACACCAGCGCGCGGCCCGTCATCCGCTCCAGCACCTTCAGCGGCGAGCGCTCGGGGTGGGAGAGGGCCGCGATGGGAAGGTGGAAGGTCTGCTCCAGCGCGAACTGGCCGGACAGCGCCGCGTGCATCGCCTGGTCGGTGAAGCACATCCAGCTCGTGCCGGCGGGGAAGGCGAACTCCAGCTGGGGCGCGTTCTTCTGGTAGTCGAGGTCCAGCTTGGCGCCGTCATGCAGGCCGAGCATCAGATAGTCATAGGCGCTGCGCCGGCCGCGCGTGACGCCGAGAAGCTCAAACAGCCAGGGCTCCAGGGGCAGCGGCTTGCGCACCTTGGCGGCGTATTTCTTCGCGACGTCCTCGAACGGCTCGCCGACATGCCAGACCCGCGCCCCGCCCATCGGATGGATGTTGGAGAACACGCGCAGGATGCGCCGCCCGCGCTGCGGCCGCGTCGGGAAGGCGTCGAGATGCAGCCGCTTGTCGTCGTTGCGCGGCGAATAGGAGCGGCCGGCGATCTCGACCGGGCGATAGCTGGTGCGCGCCTGCTCGATGCTCGGCTCGAAGCCCGGAAACAGCGACAGGACCAGCGCGCGGACCTGGGCGGCGAAGCGGCCCATCATCGCCGACAAGGCGACGCGGTCTTCCGCCGAGCCGGCGTCGCCCTGCACGGCGCCGTCGGGATCGCGGCTGATGTTCTTGGCGCGGCCGTTGGACAGCGCGTCGGTCAGGAGCGTGTTCTCGCTGTTGCCGACGGTGAAGGGCAGCTTGGGGAAATAGAGCACCTGGCCGCTTTCCAGCGCGTCCTGCGCGGCGGCGCGGGTGGCATCGTCGAACGGCCCGCCCCAGCGGGCGATGTCGAAGGTCGAGATCGGTTCCATGGCGTCTTGTAGCAAAGGCGGCGGAGCTACTCCAGCGAGCCGGTGATCGCGGCGCGCTGGCTGAGCTCGATCCAATTGCCGTCGGGATCGCGCACCATGGAGATGCGGGCGGTGGTGCCGAGCGTGGTCGGCTTCAGTGCCTCGCGCCCGCCATGGGCCAGGACATGCGCGTGCTCGGCGTCGCATTTGTGGACCTGGAAGGTGATGTAGCGGAAGCCGGGGCCTTGGAACGCCGCGTCGTCCGGCGCGTCGTCGGATTCCTCCAGCAGGAAGACCGTTTCGCCCGCCTGAAACGACGCGCCGTGAGCGTGGGGGACTTCCAAGAGGCCGAGGGCCTCGCGATAGAAGCGCTTGTGCGCTTCAAGGTCGCGCACCTTGAGCTTGATGCCGATCTGCTCGATGCCGAGCGTGCCGGGCGGCACGAGGCAGGCCAGCGTGCCCTCCGGATCGCGGAAGACCGCGATGTCGGAGGCGCCGGGCCGCGCGATGAGGATCTCGGCGTAGCCGGCGGGCGCGGCGCGCGGCAGGGGATCGGCGAAGTGATTGATCTTGAGGACCGAGCCTTTCAGGTCGTGGCGATGCTGCGCCTGGCCCTTGCGGATCGGCAGCACATGGTCGAACGGCACGAGCATCAGGCCCTGCCAAAAGGCGAGCATCTCCGCCAGGCGGTTGGTGTTGAGCCCGATGTCGACACGGGGTTTGGCGAGGTTCATGGGATACTTACCGTCCTGACATCGTCATGGCCGGCCGCACGCTGTCGCTACGGCTGTGGCGGCCATCCATACTCCCGGCGGCATCAGACGTGAGTATGGGTGGCCGGGACAAGCCCGGCCATGACGATGTTTTGGCTTGGTGGAAAATTCCCTAATCCGCCTGGGCGTCGAAGAAGGCATCGGGGTCCTCGACCTCCACCAGACGCCCCTTGCGGATTTCCAGAAAGCGGGTCGCCGCGGTGCGGGTGAAATAGCGGTCATGGCTGACGAAGACGCAGGTCGTGTCGGAGTCTTCGAGCTGGTCCTCCAGATCCTCCTGGCCCTCGATGTCGAGATGGTTGGTCGGCTCGTCCAGGATGTAGAAATTCGGCTTAAGCAGCTTCATGCGCAGGAACACCAGCCGCGACTGCTCGCCATAGGAAAGCTTCCTGATCTTGTCGTCGAGCCGCTCGAACGGAAATCCCGCCTTGGCGAGGATCGCCGCCGCCTGGGCGTTGTTCACCGTCTTCACGTCGCAGATGTAGTCGCGCAGCGAGATGTCGAGCGGCAAATCCGCCATGCGCTGGTCGAAATAGACGAGGCTGGTCGCCGGATTGAACCGCACCGCCGCACGGCCGTCATAGTGCTCCTGGTCGGGATCGTAGGCGCGCGCCAGCACGTTCAGCAGCGTGGACTTGCCGCTGCCGTTGGGGCCGAGCAGCGCCACGCGCTCGCCGGCGGCGATCACGAGACGGTCGATGGCGATGAGCGTGCGCGCCCCGTCCGGCGTCTTGACCACGAGGTTCGACAGGCGCAGCGCCACCTTGGCGTCGATCGCCTCGTCGTTCAGTTCCAGCTTGCGGTTCTTGGGCCGGTAGACCTCGGTCGCATCCTCCTCGATGCGCGCGATGCGCTTCTGCGTCGCCTGCTGCTTCTTGTGGAATTTCGAATTGAGCACGCCCCACGCCTTGTAGCGGGCGGCGACCGCCTCCAGCCGCTTGACCTCGCGCTCCTCCAGATGGCGGTGCTTGGCCGCGGTGGCGTCGCGCTGGAGCAATTCCTCGCGCGCCACGGCGAAGGGCACCTTGAAGGCGTGGGCGCCGTCCTTGCGCAGGAAGATCGTGCGCGTCGTGGTGCGGCCGAGGAATTCGCGGTCGTGGCTGACGATCAGCATCGGCAGCCGGTCCTCCGCCAGCCAGGCCTCGAGCTTGTTGATGTTCGCGATGTCGAGATGGTTGGTCGGCTCGTCCAGCACCACGATGTCCGGTTCGCCGAGCTTGGCGGCGGCGATCAGCATCAAGCGCTGCCAGCCGCCGGAGAGCTCACCGAAATTCTTCTCCGCGATGTCGGGCGGGATGCGCAGCTCGTCGAGCAGGACATCGACGCGCCACGTGTCGTCGCGCGCGTCGGGCGGCAGGGCACGTTCCAGCATCGCGCGCACCGGTACATCCGCGAGGTCCTCCGGGATTTCCTGCGGCACGGTCCCGACGCGCAGCCCGCGCGACTTGACGATCTGTCCGCCGGACAGTTCCAGCTCGCCCGCCAGGCATTTCAGCAGGGTGGATTTCCCCGCGCCGTTCTCGCCGACCAGCGCGGTCCGCGCGTCGTCCAGGAGGAACGACACGTTCTCGAAGATTTTCGTGACGCCGAAGTGAAAGCCGCCCCGGTCGATGCCGAGGACGGCCTGTCGCGCTGCCATGATGCGGTTCACTGAAATCCCGGCGGCAGTTTCGCATGGCGACCCCATCCCGCCAAATCGCCGTCTTGACGGGCGCGGCATAGCCGCCATGCTCGCGCCAGACAAAACAGGGAGAACGTCATGGATCGGTTGAAGGGCAAGGTCGCCATCGTCTCGGGCGCCGCCAGCGGTATCGGGCGGGCCAGCGCCAAGCTGTTCGCGGCGGAAGGCGCGTCGGTCGTCGCGGTCGATCGCGTCGACGGCGTGCACGACACGGTGAAGGCGATCAAGGAGGCCGGCGGCACGGCGCTCGGCCTCGTCGCCGACGTGTCAAAGGAGGAAGACGCCGCGCGCTATGTCGATACGGCGGTGAAGGAATTCGGCAAGCTTGACGCGATCTATGCCAATGCCGGCGTCTCGGGTGGCGGCCAGCCGCCGTTCTTCGAGCTGACCGCCGAGCACTGGCGCCAGGTGCTGGACGTGAACCTGATCGGCGTGTTCCTCGCCATCAAGCACGCGGCGCGGGTGATGGTGCCGAACAAGAAGGGCTCGATCGTGTGCACCGCGTCGGTCGCCGGCATCCGCTCGGGCGCGGGCGGCGGGCCTTACTCCGCCTCGAAGGCGGGCGTGATCAACCTCGTGACGACGGCGGCGAACTATCTGACCGGCACGAATATCCGCGTGAACGCGATATGCCCCGGCATCATCGAGACCGGCATGACCAAGCCGATCTTCGACTACGCCAAGCAGCGCGGCACGGAAGACCGCATCGGCCAGCTCAATCCGCTGAAGCGCTACGGCCATCCCGAGGAGATCGCCTATACCGCCCTGTTCCTGGCGAGCGACGAGGCGAGCTACGTCAACGGCCAGCACCTCGCGGTGGATGGCGGGTTGACGAGCTCGATGCCGGTCACCGGCCGGATCGGCCGGTGAGGCGCCTCTAGGACTTGATGAAGGCCAGCAGGTCCGGGTTGATCGTCGCCGCTTCCGTCGTGCACATGCCATGCGGGAAGCCGGGATAGATCTTCAGCGTGGCATTCTTCACGATCTTGGCGGTCAGGACCGAGGCATCCTTGTAGGGCACGATCTGGTCGTCGTCGCCGGCCGTCACCAGCGTCGGCACGGTGAACTTCTTCAGGTCGTCGGTGAAGTCGGTCTGCGAGAACGCGACGATGCCGTCATAGTGGGCCTTGGCGCCGCCCATCATGCCCTGGCGCCACCAGTTCCAGATCACCGATTGCAGCACCTTCGCGCCCGGCCGGTTGAAGCCGTAGAATGGGCCAGACGCCAGCTGGAGGTAGAACTCCGTGCGATTGGCGGCGAGCTGCGCCTGCAGATCGTCGAACACCGATTTGGGCAGGCCGCCGGGATTGGCCGCGGTCTTCACCATCAGCGGCGGCACCGCGCTGATCAGGATCGCCTTGGCGACGCGGCTTTCGCCGTGACGGCCGATATAGCGGGCGACTTCGCCGCCGCCGGTCGAATGGCCGATATGGACCGCCTTCTTGAGGTCGAGATGGGCGGTCACCGCCGCGAGATCGTCGGCGTAGTGGTCCATGTCGTGGCCGAAGCTGACCTGCGACGAGCGTCCGTGGCCGCGCCGGTCATGCGCGATCACGCGATAGCCGTGGTTGAGGAAGAACAGAAGCTGCGCGTCCCAGTCGTCGGCCGAGAGCGGCCAGCCATGGCTGAACACGATGGGCTGGGCGTCGCGCGGGCCCCAATCCTTGTAAAAGATGTCCACGCCGTCCGAAGTCTTGACCCAATCCATGGTGTTTTCTCCTGGAGTTGCAGAGGGGGACGAAGAGGCCGCCATCGGAAAACCCGCGGCGAGAAGGCCGGTCGTGGCGGCGGCGCCGATCAGAAGACTGCGCCGCGTGGCGGAAAGTTCCGGCGCATCTTTCGACATGCGAGTTCCGTGTTGACCGCCGCAAGGCGCAATGTGAGCGCTCAATATGAAGAAGTCCCGACAAATCGTCTTGTACATATTTGCGCGCGCTTGTACCCGCGTGGCGCGACCGCGCTAACGCTACAGCCGCTCGGCCAGCACCAGCCAGTCCCAGGGCAGGCGCGCGCCCGCGTTGCGCGGCTTGCGAAGACCCTCCTTTTGCCAGGGATAAGTGACGCGCAGCAGTTTTGTGACGCGCAGGCCGTGGCGCGCCAGCAGGTCGCGCAGCTCCGCGCGGGCGAAGTGCTTCTGCCGCGCGCCGCCGCGCTCGACCAGCCCGTCCGGCGCCGCCGCGAGCGCCTCGGCGCGCGAGGTGCCGTAGGCGACGCGCTCCACCATGCGGTCGGATTCGATCGAGGGCACGACGATCAGCGCATGGCCGCCCTTGCGCGTGACCGCGGCGATGCTCGCCCACATCTTCTCGCGCGTCCTGGCGCCCGGCATGGTGATCACGTTCATACAGACGGTGAGATCGGCGCGCCGGCCGATCTTGCGCGCCGCCGGCGGCAGGCTCGCCGTGATCCACCTCAGGCCGTCGCGGCGGCCGAGATTCTTCTTCGCGCGCGCGATGATGCGGGGCGCATGCTCCACGCCGCAGACTTCACGGAACAGATGGCCGTGGCGCGCGATGAAGGTGCCGAGGCCGCAGCCGAGATCGACCAGTACGGATTTGTCCGGCGACGGCTTCAAGCCCTTTACAAGGCGCGCGATCGTGCCGGTTTTCGTTTCGCGCGTGATGTCGCAGACCTCGCGCTCGAAGTCCTTCGCCAGCCCGTCCCATTCCTTGCGGCTCACCATGTGCTAAGGGAAAGGCGATTCCGGGCTGTTACGCAAATGTGCGGAAAGTTCACGCAAGGCTTGAACGACGCGGAGGACGAACGCGCCGCCTCGCAGACCGTCACGCCGATGCGGTTCGCGGACGTGCTCAGGCGCGGCGCGAACGGGGCGCGCGAGACGGTGCGCATGCGCTGGGGCTTCGTTCCCGCCGGCGCGCCGGACCAGGCGGAATACGGCACGAAATTCATCCACGCCCGCGCCGAGACCATCGAGGTCAAGCCGACCTTCCGCGACGCGTTCCATCGCCGCCGCGGACTGGTGATCGTGGACTCCTTCAACGAAGGCAAGGAGATCACGCCGAAGAAGACCGAACAGTATGTCGTCACGCCGCGCGGCCGGCGCACGCTCGCCATCGCCGTCATCTGGGAACGCTGGGGTGGGTCGGGACCGGTGGCGCTGGAGACTTTCGCCATGGTGACGACGCCGCCCAGCGCGCTGATCGCGACCATCACGGACCGCATGCCGGCCGTGATCGACGATGGCGACTGGGGTAAATGGCTGGGCGAGGCGACGGTGGACGAATTGAAGGCGATCCTGAAGCCGTCGGACCTGCCGATGGACATGGCGAAAGCCGACAAGCCGCCGCCACCGCCCAGGCCGAACGATCAGCCGGAGCTGTTTTGATGTCCGCCGCGCTTCTCCACTTCTCCGAAGACCCCAACATCGCCGTCTTTCGCCCGCATGTGCCAGCCTCGTCGCCGGACAACCCGCCCCTGGTCTGGGCGGTGGACGAAGACCATGCGCCGGGCTTCTGGTTCCCGCGGGCCTGTGCGCGCGCCTGCTGCTGGTCCGCCGGCAAGCCGCTGACGGAGATCGGCCGCACGCTGCTCGGCATGGGGGCGAATACGCGGATGCATGCGATCGAGAGCGGCTGGCTGGAACGGATGCGCGCCTGCCGCGTCTATGTCTACCGCTTCGATCCGGCGCCGTTCGCGATCCACAAGGTGCCGGAGGCCGGATACTACGCGGCGGAAGAGGCGGTGACGCCGCTGTCGGTCGAGCCGGTCGGCGATCTGCTCGCGCTGCACGCCGCGGCCGGGATCGAGCTGCGCATCGTGCCGAATCTGTGGCCGGTGATCGACGCCATCGCCGCCTCGGGCCTCGAATACTCGATCATCCGGAAGGCGAACGCGTTGCCGCGCGCCAGCTCATGAGCAGCGTGGCGATGCCGAGGCCGAGCGAGGAGGCGTTGATCCACGCCTCGGCGATCATCGCGCCGGATTTCGGCAACAGGGCGTAAAGGCCGTGCTCGACATTGAAGGTGATGTCCATCGCCGCGAGATAGATCAGCGCGCTCCCTGCCATCAGGCCGAATAGCGCGCCGTTCCTCGTGCCGCGCCACAGCCCGATGCCGGCGCGCAGCATGCAGATCGCCATCCAGCCATCGGCGACGGGGAAGGCATCCTCGAAGGCGCCGTACCAATAGTCGGGCAGCACGCGGACATCGCCGGCGATGAAGTAGTTCGCCCAATAGGCGAGGGTGACGATGGCGCCGAGGATCAACAGTGTTGCTAGGATTTTCATCTGCCGCCCCCCACCAAGTTGTCATGGCCCGCGAATGCGGGCCACCCAGGTGAAAACGGTATCACGCCCGCTAGTGGGGTGCAGACGTCAACTGGGTCCCCCGCATTCGCGGAGGATGACACCGGTGCGGGGAATGGCGTTTACGCCAGCGTGAAGAACGGCACCGGGGCGCCGCCATCGCTCGGCTTCCATACCAGCCTCACGGCCGCGTCGATTGCGATCTTCGCGAAGTCGCAATCGACGATGTTGGTCAGGATGCGCGGACCCTCCGCCAGCTCGACGAAGGCGATGGTGTAAGGCCCGGTCGGCGAGCGGTACATGACCGAATAGGAATAGACCGTCGCCGCGCCGCTGGCCTCGCGCCACTCGACCCGATCCGAAAAGCAGAACGGGCAGAAGCTGCGCGGATAGTAATGCGGCTCGCCGCAGGCGAGGCACCAGCCATAGAGCAGCTTGCCGTCCTCGGCGGCCTTCCAGAATTTCTCCGTCTCGGTGTTGACGGCGGGTGCGGCGATCTTGCGCGTAGCGGGGGCGGGCTTGGTCTCCGACATCGTCCTACTCCCGTTCCAGGATCAGCGTCGCCGAACCGTGGCGTGTGCCGAGCGAACCGCCCGTGCCGTGCGCGATGGCGAGATCGCAATTCTTCACCTGCACCTTGGGATGGGCTTCGCCGCGCAATTGGCGCACCGCCTCGATCACCTTGGTGATGCCGCCGCGATTGGTCGGATGGTTGTTGCAGAGTCCTCCACCGTCCGTATTGAAGGGCAGCTTGCCGACGCCGGAAATGAGATTGCCGTCGGCGACGAAGGCGCCGCCCTTGCCCTTGGCGCAGAAGCCGAGATCCTCGAGCTGCATCAGGACGGTGATCGTGAAGCTGTCGTAGATCGAGGCGTATTTGATGTCGGCGGGCGTCACGCCGGCCTCGGCGAAGGCCTTGGGCCCGCTCCACGCCGCGCCGGAGAAGGTGAGATCGACCTTGCCGCCATAGGTGCCCTTGGGCGCCTCGCCCGCGCCGATCACTTTCACCCGCGGCCGGTTCAGCCGCCTGGCGACCTCCGGGCTGGTCACGATCAGCGCGCCGCCGCCATCGGTGACGACGCAGCAATCGAGCCGATGCAGCGGCGTGGCGATCATCGGCGAGTTCACCACGTCTTCCACCGTCACGACGTCTTTCAGGAAGGCATGCGGGTTCCACTGCGCGTGATGGCTCGCGGCGACCTTGATCCAGGCGAGCTGCTCGCTGGTCGTGCCGAATTCGTGCATGTGGCGCACCGCGCACATGCCGTAGGTGTTGTGCGTCGTGCCGCCATAGGGATTCTCGAAACCGGCTTCCGGCGCCGCCGCGAAGCCGCTGCTGCCGCGCGGTCCGCCGCCGGGCGGCGAGGTGCGCGGCTTGCCGGCCAGCGTGATCAGCGCCACCGAGCATTTGCCCGCCGCGATCGCTTCGGCCGCATGGCCGACATGCAGGATGTAGGACGACCCGCCGGTCTCGGTGGAATCGACATGGCGGAGCTTGCGCAGGCCCAGATAGTCCGCCATCGACAGGGCGCCGAAGCCCGGCGCGTCGCCGGCGCAGAAATAGCCGTCGATGTCGTCCTTGGTCAGGCCGGCATCGGCGAGGGCGCCGCGCATGCATTCGGCGTGAAGCTGCGGCGTCGATTTGTCGGGGGCTTCGCGCGTCGGATGCTCGAACGCGCCCATGACATAGGCCTTGCCCTTGATGCTCATCTGTCGATTCCGGAAAATAGCGGTGCCCATGGCTCTACAAGCGGCGCCGCCTTGAATCAATCCGAGGCGCCTTGCGCCGCGATTGTCGCAGGCGCCCGCGGGTGGGTTCCCCTCCCGTTGCGGCAATCGGCTCTAAGGCGCGGAGCCGGATTTCCGGTTTCCGTCGGCGCGAGATCGTCCTAGTCTTGCCGGGGGCGGCAAGGAAGGAATTCGCATGGAAACGACCCGTCTCGGCAAATCCGGTCTCAAGGTTTCTCGCATCTGCCTCGGCACGATGACCTATGGATCGCCCAACTGGCGCGACTGGGTCCTGGGCGAGGAAGAGGCGCGGCCCTTCATCAAGCGCGCGCTGGAGGCCGGCATCAATTTCTTCGATACCGCCGACGTCTATTCGATCGGCCGCAGCGAGGAGGTGGTCGGCAAGGCGCTCAAGGATTTCGCCAAGCGCGACGACATCGTGCTCGCGACCAAGGTCTGCGGCCCAATGAGCGACGACATCAACGACCGCGGCCTGTCGCGCAAGCACATCCTGACGGGCATCGACAACTCGCTGCGCCGGCTCGGCACCGACTATGTCGACCTCTACCAGATCCACCGGTTCGATCCGACGACGCCGATCGAGGAAACGGTCGAGGCGCTGAACGACGTCGTCCGCTCCGGCAAGGCGCGCTATATCGGCGCGTCCTCGATGTTCGCCTGGCAGTTCTCCAAATATCTGCACATCCAGGAGAAGACCGGCGCCGCGAAGTTCGTGTCGATGCAGAATTTCTACAACCTCGTCTACCGCGAGGAGGAGCGCGAGGTTTTGCCGCTCTGCCGCGACGCCGGCATCGGCGTGATCCCGTGGAGCCCGCTGGCGCGCGGCTTCCTGGCCGGCAACCGCGGCCGCGACGGCGCGGCGCAGACGACGCGCGCCAAGTCGGACGCGAACATCCTGACGCCGAGCGCGTTCCTGGAAAGCGACTACGACATCCGCGACCGCGTCGATGCGCTGGCGAAGGAGAAGGGCGTGAGCGCGGCGCAGATCGCGCTCGCCTGGCTGCTGCATCAGCCGGTCGTCACCGCGCCGATCGTCGGCGCCTCGAAGATGAAGCATCTCGACGACGCGATCGCCGCGGTCGAGGTGAAGCTGACGGCCGACGAGGTGAAGGCGCTGTCGAAGGGCTACCAGACGCGGCCGATCATCGGGCACCAGTGAGAACTTACCTCTCCCGCAAGCGGGAGAGGTTATTATTACAACGGGCTCCAGCCGGCGTCCGGCGCCGCGTTCGGGTCGGTCGCGACCGTCCAGCCGCCGCCGAGCGAACGGTAGAGCGACACGCCCGCCTGCAGCCGCGCCAGCTTGACCTGCACGAGCTGATCCTGCGCGGTGAACAGCGTCTGCTGCGTCTGCAGCACGGTCAGAAGATCGGTCACGCCCTCGCGATATTGCAGCTCGGAGATGCGATAGGCTTCCTGCGCGTTGGTCACTTCGTCGGTGAGGAAGCCTTCCTGGTCGGTCAGCGCCTTGACTTGGCCGATCGAGCTCTCGACGTCGCTGAGCGCGCTGAACACCGCCTTGCGGTAATCGACCAGCAGCTCGGTCTGCTGCGCCTTGGCCAGATCGCTTTCCGAGCTCAGCCTGCCGCCGTCGAAGATAGTCTGCAGCAGCGAGGCGCCGATGCTCCACGCCAGGCTCGACGGGTTGAACAATTGCGTGATGCCGCCGGACAGCCCGATCTGCGGCAGGAACGCGGCGCGCGCGGCGTCGACATTGGCATGGGCGGCATAGAGCTGCGCCTCGGCCTGGGCGACGTCCGGCCGGCGCTCGAGCAGGGCGGAGGGCAGGCCCGGCTTCACCGGCGGCGCCAGGATGCCGTCCAGGTTCACCGCCTTGACGTCGAAGCCTTCGGGCGCGCGGCCCAAAAGGATCGCGAGCGCGTAGCGCGCCTCGCGTTCCTGTTCTTCAAGCTGCGGGATGGCGGCCTCTTCGCCGGCCAACTGGGCCTTCTGCTGCGCCAGCTCCAGGTTGGACGACACGCCGTTCGTCACCTTCGCCTCGGTGATCGTCAGGATGCGCTTGGCGGCGTCGATGTTCTGCTGGGCGATCGCGACGCGCTCGCGCAGCGCGAGCACGTCCATATAGGTGTTGGCGACGTCGGCGGTGATGGTCAGCGCCACGGTCTGCTGTGCATAGCGGGCCGCGAGCTCGGACTGCTCGGCCGCGCGCAATTCGTCGCGGTTGAGGCCCCACAGATCGACTTCATAGCTCGCCTGGGCGCCGATGCCGAAGGTGTTGCTGGAATTGCCGCCCGGCACGCCCTTGACGTTGGTTCCGTTCCGCGTGGCCTGGCCGGTCCCGCTCAGCGTCGGGAACAGGGCCGAGCCGGCGATGCCGGTATTGGCCTGTGCCTGCACGACGCGCGCGGCCGCGGCCAGAAGGTCGAGATTCTCCGCCTGCGCGGTGGTCTCCAGGGCGGGAAGTTCCGGGGCGTTGAAGCCGGTCCACCAGGCGGTGGTCGGCCAAACCGGGGCGTTCGCGGTGTCGGGCGTGGTCGGCGCGGTGAAGCCGGGGGGAAGGTCGCCCTGCTTCAGGGGAACCGGCGGCGGCGTGGAACAGCCAGCGGCGACGAGCGCCAGGACGGCCAGCGACGAAGAACGCATCAGAAATTTCATGGAGTCTCTCTAAATCGGTCCCCGGGACCCTCTACATAGTTGCCCGAAACCGGGACGCAAGCAGTACACCCGCACCAAGGCCCGCGACAATCACGATCTCTGCCGGGAAAACGCGGGCGGCCGGACCGAATGCCTCGACTTGGGGGCGTCTCAGCCGGTCCAGCCGCCCTTCGACCGTGTCCGGACTGGAGCGCCTTTAGGACACGGGCAAAATCACACACGGTGACGACACTATTGTGCAATCGCAAGAGAAACGGGGAAAGCCGCGATTTGTAACGCAGTGTCGCCCGGGCGGTGCACGGCGGGCGCTCGCGAAACAATAATCGGCAATCCGGCGCGCGTTCAGGTTCCGCTTGGCTTTTCGACGATCTTGAAGCGCTTCAATTGGTCGCTCGCCAGGGTGAAATCCGGCGCGACCGCCAGGGCCTGGCGGTAATCGTCATAGGCGGCCTGCAAGTTGCCGAGCGCCTCGTCGGCGATCGCGCGGTCGAAATAGGCGTTCTGCGGC
Source organism: Rhizomicrobium sp. (assembly GCA_037200045.1). NCBI lineage: Bacteria > Pseudomonadati > Pseudomonadota > Alphaproteobacteria > Micropepsales > Micropepsaceae > Rhizomicrobium > Rhizomicrobium sp. Next base: position 1,412,442 of record JBBCHM010000002.1, on the reverse strand, counting down.
TGTTTCGTGCCCAGCGCCAAGCCCTTGTTGATATTGGCGATCGCCTCGGCGAAGCGCTTATGCGCGATCTGCGTCGCGCCCAGATCGATATAGCCCTCGCCCATCTTGTCGTTGATCGCCAGGCCGGCCGTGAAATCGTCGGCCGCCGAATCGTATTTGGCCATCGCCATCTTCAGCACGCCGCGATTGACATAGGTCGCGGCGCGGTCCGCGTCGTTCAGCCCGCTGCCCAGCGCTATGTTGCAGTAGAGGAGGAAATCTTCCGGCCTGGAGCCGCTCTCGGCGCCCTGGTAGCAGAACTGCGCCGGCCCGCCGCCGACCACGGAAACCGCGGCCTCGGCCGACGGCGCGGCGAACAGCGCGGCAAGGGCCGCGGCGAGCGCGATGTGGGCGTTCATGGCTGCCTCCACGCAGTGAACCCTGCCATCATGCCACTTGTGCGTGCCGTCCGTCCACGGCGGGAATGGCGCGCGAGCATGCGTTTTGGCGTTTCTCCGCGAGGGCGATCCATGACCTGGTCGACGATCTATCCGATCCTGCTTTTGTGCGTCTCCAATGTTTTCATGACCTTCGCCTGGTACGGGCAGCTGCGCTTCCCCACGACGCCGGTGTGGCTTCTGGTGCTCGCCGGCTGGGGCATCGCGTTCTTCGAATATTGCTTCGCGGTCCCGGCCAATCATTTCGGCCAGCGCGTCTATTCGCCGGTCCAGCTCAAGACCATCCAGGAGATCGTCACCCTGATCGTGTTCGCGATCTTCTCGATCACCTATCTGGGCGAGGCGATTCGCTGGAACCATGCGGCGGCCTTCGCCTGCCTGGCGCTGGCGGCCTATTTTTCGTTCCTGAAGTGACGGCGACGTAATATCGATAATCGATAAATATTTATTGACAATCGTCGCGAACGCGGCGAGGTTTCCCACGCCGTCCTAGAGGGGAACATCCATGTCGCCGTTTCACTGGGCCACCGCGGAGCGTGCCAGCCGGCTCCTGCGTCTTCTGATTCTCGTGCTTCTCGTCCTGGTGCCGCTCGCCGCGATCTATGCGCTCAGCGTCGGCGGCGCCGGCCGCGATGTGATGTATCTGCGGGACGAGGACGGCATCCTGCGACTGCACGCGGATGCGCCGGGCACGCGCCATGAGGTGATCGTCCAATGCGCCACGACGAACGGGAATCGCAAATGCACGCGCACCGAGCGCGACCTGAAGCCGGGCGAGCAGCCCGACACGCCGAAGACCCAGCTTCCGGCGCCGCCGCAGCACAGCGGCTTCATCAAGGCCGATTTCTCCGTCGCGGGCGATCCCGAGCTCGATCCGGCGGCGCAGGTCGTGCCGTTGCCGCCGCAACTGGTCGTGCGCAGCCGCGTCGACGCGCCGCCGCCGGGCGCGGGCGATGTCGCGCTGTCGGTGCTGTCGCTGCTGTTCGTGCTCGGCATCCTGTTCAACATCGAGCGGCTGCTGAAAGCGTTCGAGCAGGGCTCGGTCTTCGCCGAGGCCACCGTGCGCCGGCTCCAGCTTGTCGGGCTGTCCGTGGCCGCGCTCGGTTTCCTGCCGCAGGTCGACATCTTCGCGCTGCTGCGCAACGCGGCGCTGTCGCTGGTCGGCCCGGACCCTGTCGGTCCGCTGCCGCTGGTGGCGGGCGGCGGGATCAACATCGCGATGGTGCTCGCCGGCGTGTTCACCGTGCTGATCGCGCGCATCGTGCACGAGGCGAACGCGCTCGCCGAAGACGTGCGCGGCACGGTTTAGCCATGGGAATCGTGGTCAATCTCGACATCATGCTGGCGCGGCGGAAGATGAAGCTGACCGACCTGTCGGCGGCGGTCGACATCTCGCTGGCCAATCTGTCGATCCTGAAGACGGGACGGGCGCGGGCGATCCGCTTCTCGACGCTGGAATCGCTCTGCCGCGTCCTTGACTGCCAGCCGGGCGATATCCTGGAGTACCAGCCGGAGGAGGCGGCGGAACCCAAGCGGCCGCTGTTGCGAGCGGTGCGGCGGTAGTGGTCAGAATCGGAAAGGCCCACCCGCTGTCATCCGCCGCGAGTTCGTAGCGACAGCGTACGAACGGCGGACCCAGGTGAAATCTGCGCCGCCGGTGCAAACGTCAACTGGGTGCCCCGCATTCGCGGGGCATGACAGCTTTATTTATTTGCGCGCGGGCGCGCCTTTGGTGCCCTAACGCCCCCACGGATTGTCCGTGAAGTCGCCGACCGGGTGCAGCGGGATCTTCAGCGCCGGCTGCGTGCCGATATAGACGTAGAGCGTCATCGTCTTGGTCGTCGCGTCCCATTCGATCTGCGGCGCGATGCCGCCGGGCTTGCGGAAGGTCGTGCCGTCGAAATCCATCGGCCGGGGCGCCACCTCGCCCCAGGCGCCGGCCAGCCGGGCGCTCATATTCTGGCGCATCGCCGCGCGGTCGTCCTCGCTCGCGATGCCGGTGTCGACCACGTCGGGCGCGCTCACCCGCACGGTGCCGTCGGTCTCGATCTCCAGCCGCGCCGCGACGAAGGTCGTGCCGTCGTCGAACGCGCCCTCCCAGCGGCCCGCCGGCGGCGGGTTCCTGGAACAGGACGCAAGAAGCAGGGCGGCGAACAGGAGCGCGAGCAGCGGACGCATGACGCCTCACGACGAATCGGCGGCACAAGAATATTCCCATTTCGGACCGGCGAAACGCTCATACCGGCCCGGCGGCGGTTCTTTGTCCTTGGCGCGGCGGGCAAGGATTGATAGGTCAACGCCTCGCTCGTGAAAGTCGGATCGCCATGCCGCCCCTGCCCAAAGGCTTCCTCGCCGAATCGCTCCAGCGCATCCAGCCCTCGCCGACCATCGCGGCGTCGCAGAAGGCGCGCGACCTGAAGGCGGCGGGCCGCGACATTATCGGCCTGGCCATGGGCGAGCCCGACCACGACACGCCGGACAACATCAAGGAAGCGGCCATCGCCGCCATCCGCCGCGGCGAGACCAAATACACCGCGGTCGAGGGCATCCCCGAACTGCGCGCCGCGATCGTCAAGAAATTCAAGCGCGAGAACAATCTCGACTATGCGATCGCGCAGACCTTCGTTTCGCCCGGCGGCAAGGCGATCGTGTTCAACGCGCTCTTGGCGACGCTGAACCCGGGCGACGAGGCGATCTGCGTCGCGCCCTATTGGGTGTCCTATCCCGACATCGTGCTCTTGGCCGGCGGCACGCCGGTGATCGTCGAGACCCGGCTGGAAGATGGCTTCCGCCTGACGCCGGCGGCGCTGGAAGCGGCGATCACGCCCAAGACCAAATGGCTGGTCTTCAACCAGCCGTCCAACCCGACGGGGGCCTGCTACACGCGCGAGCAGCTCAAGGCGCTGACCGACGTGCTGCTGCGCCATCCCCAGGTCTGGATCCTGACCGACGACATGTACGAGCATCTGGTCTATGGCGGGTTCAAGTTCTCGACCATCGCCGAGGTCGAGCCCGGCCTCTACGACCGCACGCTGACGATGAACGGCGTGTCGAAGGCCTATTCGATGACCGGCTGGCGCATCGGCTATTGCGGCGGGCCGGAGCCCTTGATCAAGGCGATGGCCAAGCTGCAATCGCAGTCGGCGTCGAACGCCGCGTCGATCTCGCAATGGGCGAGCGTGGAGGCGCTGAACGGGCCGCAGGATTTCATCCCGAAATTCCAGAAGATCTTCGAGGAGCGCCGCGACCTCGTGGTCTCGATGCTGAACCAGGCGGCCGGGATCGAGTGTCCCAAGCCCGAGGGCGCGTTCTACGTCTATCCCTCGGTGCGCAAGCTGATCGGCAAGAAGACGCCGGAGGGCAAGACCATCGCGACCGACGAGGACTTCGCCGTCGCGCTGCTGGAGAGCGAGGGCGTGGCCGTGGTGCACGGCGCGGCGTTCGGCCTGTCGCCGTTCTTCCGCATCTCCTACGCGACCTCGACCAAGTCCCTGGAAGAAGCCTGCCGCCGCATCCAGCGGTTCTGCGCGAGCCTGCGGTAGGCCGTCCATTTCCCTTCCTTCCGTGGCATTCCTGCGATAGCGCCGCCGCGCCCGTCCGCTAAGCTGGCGCCTGGCGGGTGGGAGAGCGCGGATGGCCGACGAGCGCGATGGCACGTGGCGGCGATACGAATTCGTGCGATGGACCGACGTGACCGTGCCGGTCGAGGCCGCCCTGGTCTGGCTGGGACTCGCGATCATCGCCTTCGCGGTCGCCCTGCCGATCCTGGCCAGCGCCGGCGTGTCGAGCGCCCAGGTCTCGCGCGATCTGCCCGCGCTGCTGCGCCAGCCGGTGGCGGCGCAGCTCATCACCGCGACCTCGGACCTCGTTCTGGTGTTCTTCCTGTGGCGGATCGCGCGGCGCGTCGCCGACCGCGCGATGGTGGCGCGCTATCGCGCCGTCCCTGGCTGGGTCCTGCTGCTCGCGGCGCTGGGCGGCGCGGCGTTCGCGGTGCTGACGACCGTCGCGCTGGTGCAGCTCTACCAGCGCGGCCTCTACAAGCCGCACGACCATCCGAACGAGCGCATGTTCGCGCCGGGCCCGGCGTTCCAGTTCCCCGTCATCCTCTTCACCGTCGCGGCCGTCGCGCCCTTCGTGGAGGAGTTCTATTTCCGCGGCATCGTGCTGAGCTGGCTGTGCCGTAAGCTCCATGTCGTGCTTGCCGTCTTCGCCAGCGCCGCGATCTTTGCGCTGCTGCATTTCCGCTTCCTGACGCAGCCCGGCATCGAGGGATGGATGCTGACCGGGCTGATCGGCATGGTCGGCGTCGTCAACGCGACGCTGGCGCTGCGCACCCGCTCGCTGTGGCCGCCCTTTGCTTTTCACGCCGCCTATAACGGCACCCTGGCGGGCGTGACGATCGTGCCGTTCCTTATGGCGGGTCATTGAGGGCGCCATGGCGGCTCAGCGAAGCTGCGGCGAATGCACGGTGTGCTGCACCGCGCTCGCCATCGAGACCGCCGCGCTGCGCAAGGCGCCGGGCGTCGCCTGCGTTCATTGCACGGCGTCGGGCTGCGGCATCTACCTGACGCGCTATCCGATCTGCCGGAGCTATTTCTGCGGCTGGTTCGGCCTGCCGGAGCTCGGCGAGGACTGGCGGCCGGATCGCAGCGGCATCCTCATCTCGCCCCACGACGCGGGACAAAGCGAGGGCATCGAGTTCCTCGTGCTGGGCGGCGAACCCGCGATCCGCCGGCCGGCGTTCCTCACCGTCCTGACCGCGGTGCTGCGCGGCGGCACGCCGGTCTTCCTCGCCGTGCCGGGGCCCGCGGGCCATTATCCCGCGCGCCTGCGCCTAAACGATGCGCTGTCGCGCATCGCGCCGGAACGCCATGGCGACGCGCTGGCCGGCGCGCTGAAGGCCGCGAAGGGACACCGGTTCGAACCGATGGCGCCTTAGCGCCGCTCAATACCGCCCGCGCGTGCAGACCAGCCTGCCGTCGAAATTCGCGATGCGGCCGTCGCAGTCATAGGCGCCGTCGAGCGAGGTCCAGCGCCAGCTTGCGTCGCGCCGCTGGCAGGTCGCCTGCAGCGTGTAGCCGTCCATGCGGATGTTGCGGCAGGTCTCTCGATAGGAACCGCGCGGGCCGACGTCGTAATCGCGGCCGCGGTCGCGCCAGCCGCGCCGGCTGCATTCGAGCTGTCCGTTGTCGTTGGCGATGTGCCCGTCGCAGTCGCCGGCATTGTCGAGCCAGGTGTTGCGCCAGGATCCGTCGCGGCGCTGGCAGCTCGCGGTCAGCATGTCGCCGTCGAAATCGACATGGCGGCAGGTCGCCTCGTAGGAGCCGCTCGGCGTCCAGCGCGCCTGCGCGCCCGGCGCGAAAGCGAGAAAGGCCGCGGCGACGGCGGCGAAGCCGAGGGTCGATGGTTTCATGCAAATCTCCAATCGCACCGCGACAGACTATTGCGCAAGACGCGTTCGCACCTGCGGTATGCCGGTTCATATTACCGGGATTTGTGAACGGTGACACCTTGCCTTCGCCCGGTGGCGGCGCGAGCATCGCGCCATCGAAGTGGGGCGCGTGACGCGACCCGAAGACTCGGGATGCACGCCCGCCGCGCCCAGGAGCGCAACGTCAGTTGCGCGACCAAAGAAAGGTCGCGCAACGTCAGTTGCGCGACCAAGGAAGGGACCTGCCAGCAGCAGGCCCGCAGGAGGCGCTTAAATGTCAGGACAACATACCAGCGGCAGAGAACCACGCGCCGTGGCCGTGGTGGGACCTTATGGCAGCGGCAAGACCACGCTGCTGGAGAGCATCCTTTCCGTCACGGGCGCGGTGCAGCGAAAAGGCCAGGTGGCGCAGAAGAACACGGTGGGCGATTGCAGTCCCGAGGCGCGCGCCCGCCAGATGAGCGTCGAGGTCAATTGCGCGACGACGCGCTATCTCGACCAGGGTTTCACCTTCCTCGATTGCCCCGGCTCGATCGAATTCCTGTCGGACGCGCTGAACGTGCTGCCGGGCGTCGACGCCGCGATCGTGGTGTGCGAACCGGAGCCGGCCAAGCTGCAGATGCTGCAGCCCTATCTGAAGCGGCTCGCCGACCTGAAGATCCCGCATATCCTGTTCGTCAACAAGATCGACAAGGCGAGCGGCTCGCTGCGCGCGCTGCTGACGATGCTGCAGGACGCGAGCGAGATGCCGCTGCTGCTGCGCCAGATTCCGATCTGGGAGAACGATGTCGTGACCGGCTTCGTCGATCTGGCGCTCGAACGCGCCTATGTCTACCGCCCGCACGACGCCAGCGAGATCGTCGACATCGCCGACAAGGACAGCGAGAAGCGGGCGCGCTTCGCGATGCTGGAAAAGCTCGCCGACTATGACGAGCACCTGATGGAGGAACTGCTGCTCGACGTCGAGCCGCCGAAGGAGGAAGTGTTCGGCGATCTGGCGAAGGAATTGGCGCAGGGCCTCGTCGTGCCGGTGCTGCTCGGCTCGGCGGAAGGCGATAACGGCATCCGCCGTCTCCTGAAGGCGCTGCGCCACGAAGTGCCGCCGGTTTCGGCGGCGGCCAAGCGGCTGGGGCTCGAAACCAACGGCGATGCGGTGGTGCAAATCCTCAAGACCTATCATTCGAGCCATGGCGGCAAGCTGAGCCTGGCGCGCGTGCTATCCGGCACGCTGAAGGACGGCGCGCTCTTGCGCCGCGCCGATGGCGGCGAGGCGCGGGTCGGCGGCATCTTCGCCCTGAAGGGCGAGGCGCAGACCAAGCTTGCCGAAGCGCAGGCCGGCGACATCGTCGCGCTCGGCCGCCTCGAAGGCGTCGTCACCGGCGAGACGCTGGCCACGGGCAAGACGAAACTGCCGAAGGCCCTGATCGAACGGCTCACGCCGGTCTATCGCCTCGCCATCGAAGCGAGCGACCGCAAGGACGAGGTCAAGCTCACCTCCGCCATCGCGAAATTGCGCGAGGAGGATCCGTCGCTGATCTTCGACCAGAACGCCGAGCTTCAGGAGATGGCGCTGGTCGGCCAGGGCGAGATCCATCTGAAGGTCGCGGTCGAGAAGCTGCAGAGCAAATACGGCCTCAAGCTCAGGGTTCGTGCCCCCCGCATCCCCTACAAGGAGACCATCCGCAAGGGCGTGGCGCAGCATGGCCGCCACAAGCGCCAGAGCGGCGGCCACGGCCAGTTCGGCGACGTGCATCTCGACATCCGGCCCTTGCCGCGCGGCGCGGGTTTCGTGTTCGAGGACAAGATCAAGGGCGGCGTGGTGCCGCGCCAGTGGATCCCCTCGGTCGAGAAGGGCGTCGTCGATTATCTCAAGAGCGGACCGCTCGGCTTTCCGGTGGTCGATGTCGCCGTGGCGCTGACCGACGGATCGTACCACGCGGTCGATTCCTCCGATGCCGCGTTCCAGACCGCGGCGCGCATCGCGATGACGGAGGGCATGCCGAACTGCGCACCGGTGCTGCTCGAATCCATCATGCATGTGAAGATCCACGTGCCGAGCGAGGCGACGGCGAAGGTCAATGCGGTGGTCAGCGGACGGCGCGGCCAGCTCATGGGCTTCGACGCACGGCCGGGCTGGAAGGGCTGGGACACGGTGGAGGCGCAGATGCCGCAGTCGGAGCTCTCCGACCTGATCATCGACCTGCGCTCTTTGACGCAGGGCGTGGGTACGTTCGAAACGGCGTTCGACCATTTGGCCGAACTGACCGGCAAGCTCGCCGACCAGGTCGTGGCGACGGCCAAGGCGGCGTGAGAGGGGGCGCGGAGCGGCCAGGGCAGGGCCGCTCCGCCGTCTATCCGCTGTCACGCGCGGGCGCTAGTCTTGCCGCGATGTTCACAGCAAGGATTTGATCATGACCGATACGAACACAGAGACGCCCTTCCACGGCCGCGTGCGCGGCGCTTCGGGCCGGCTGCTCTGGCTCGGCCTGGCGCTATCTCTGCTGGGGATCGCGGCGATCGTCTTTCCGATGGCCTCCACGCTCGTCGCGGCGCTGGTTGTCGGCTGGACGCTTCTGTTCGGCGGCGCGCTGATCTTCGTCGGATCGTTCTCGATCCACGGCACCGGTCCGTTCTTCGGCGCGCTGCTCACCGGCCTGCTGTCGCTCGCCGCCGGCGTGTTCATCCTGTTCAGCCCGCTCGCCGGCGCCGTCGCGCTGACGCTGCTGCTGGGCTTCCTGTTCATGTTCCAGGGCGCGTTCGAGATCTTCTTCGCCTTCGAGCTGCGGCCGCTGCCCGGCTGGTGGAGCATGCTGCTGTCGGGACTGGCGAGTGCCTTCCTGGCGATCGTCATCGCGGCGGGCTGGCCGGAGGTCTCGACGATCGCGCTCGGCATCCTGCTGGGGGTGAACTTCCTCAGCACGGGTCTCGGCTACATCTTCGTGTCGCGGGCGCTGAAGCCTTAGGCCGTCGCGGCCGCGCCGAGCTCCACAAGCTCGGTGTGGCCGAAGCCCTTGGTGTAATCGAGGACCGACACCACGGTGAGCGTCACGCGGAACATCGCCATCTCGCCGGCGCCTTCCGGCGGCACGGCGGACATCACTTGCGGGAATTTCGCGAGCATGACTTGTCCGAAACGCGCCAGCTCGGCGGGATCGGTGATCCGCGTGGCGAGGCCGGCCGCCGAGATGCCCTCGATATGGTTCCAATCGGCGTAGGGCAGATTGATGGTCAGCGAAACCTTGTTGTTCTTCGCGAGGTTGCGCGCCTTCTGCGAAGCGGCGCCGGTGCCGAAATAGATCGCCAGCCCGTCGCCGGCATAGGACACCGTCACCGCCTGCGGCCAACCATCGGGCCGGACCGTTGCGATCGTCATGTCGTTGCCGGACGCGATGATGCGGCGGATCCGGTCGGTGAGCGCGGACATGACCGGTCTCCGAATGGACGGCGCAGGCTCTCAGTCGCGCGGCGCGGCGGCATTGCGCGCGATCAAACTTACTTCGGGAAATGCTGGGCCAGGTGCGCGCCGCAGGCCGCGATCGCGGTTTCGAGGCCGTCCGCGATCCGGCCGGTCTTCGCCGTCGCCGTGAACGCCGCGACGATGGCGTTCCATTTGTCCTGGCCGATCCGGCGGTCCAGCGCGTCGTCGGTGACGAGTTCGACATAGCGCTCGCCCAGCGAGGCGAACACCACCATGCCCAGCTTGCGCTCGTGCGCCGCCAGGATGCGGGCGGCATAGGCGCGATGCGCGAACTGGCGCGCCCGCTCGTGCTTCAGCCGGCGCGGCACCAGCAACAGCTTGAGCGGCGGCCATTCCAGCGCCACCGAGGACAGCACGAAGACGACGGCCTCGATCGCGAAGGCATCGCCCAGCGGCAGGCCGGGGCGGACCGCCGCCAGGAGGCCGCCGACGATCAGCGCGGCGAAGGCGCCATAGGCAACGGGATAGAGCGCGTAGCGGTCGCTGACCGGCACGATCAGAAGCTCGAAGCGCGCCGAGGTCTTGGCGCGCACGGCATCGACCGCCTTCGCCAAGCGCGCGTTCTCCTCGGGGTTCAGCTTCGCCATCACCAGTGCCCCGAGGCGCCGCCGCCGCCGAACGAGCCGCCGCCGCCGGAGAACCCTCCACCGCTGCCGCCGCTCCAACCGCCGCCACCGCCCCAGCCGCCGCCGCGCCCGCCGCCCAGGCCGCCGAGGAAGAACAGCGGCCAGAGGAAGCGCCCGAAGACGAGCCACAGCACGATGATGATGACGATGATGGGGATGTGGAATCCGCCGCCGCCGTCGTCGCTCGCGTCGCGCTGCAGCGACTGGAAATCCTGGGGGGGCGAGGTCGACGGCTTGCCGCCCAGCGCCTGCAGCGTGACCAGCGTGCCGTTCAGCACGCCTGTGTCGTAATCGCCCTTGCGGAAGGCGGGCAGCATCACGTTCTGCACGATCAGCACGCTCTGCGCGTCGGTCAGCGTGCCTTCCAGGCCGTAGCCGACCTCGATCCGCACGTCGTGGGTGCTCGGCGAGACGATGATGAGGGCGCCGTTGTTGCGGCCCTTCTGGCCGATGCCCCAGGCGCGGCCGAGCTGGTAGCCGTAATCCTCGATCGTGGTGCCGCGCAGCGATTTGAGCGTCGCGACCACGACCTGGTTGCCGGTCTGTTTCTCGTGCTCGGCCAGGAGCGCGGTGAGCTTTTCCCGCGTGTCGTCCGAAAGGACGGCCGCCTCGTCCACCACGCGCCCGGTCAGCGGCGGGAAGTCGAGCGCCGCTGCCCGCGCCGCCACCGCCAGGAAGGCGAGGGCGGCGAGCGCGACCGCGAAGACCCGCGAGCCGAGGCGCATGGTCAGAACTGCACGGTCGGCGTGGACTGGTTCTTCTCCGAAGTGGTGAACACCTCGCGCGGCTTGGCGTCGGGATAGAAGATCGCCGCCACCCAGCGCGACGGGATGGTGCGCAGCGTGGTGTTGTAGCGCTGCACCGCGTCGATGTAATCCTTGCGCGCCACGGTGATGCGGTTCTCCGTGCCTTCGAGCTGCGCCTGCAGCGCCAGGAAGTTCTGGTTCGACTTCAGGTCGGGATAGTTCTCGCTCACCGCCAGGAGGCGGCCGAGCGCGCCGGAGATCGCGGCCTGGTTCTGCTCGAACTCGTGGAATTTCTCGGGATTGGTGAGGATGTCGGACGGGATCGTCATCTGGGTCGCATGGGCGCGCGCCTCGGTGACTTCGCGCAGCACGGTCTCTTCCTGCTTGGCATAGCCCTTGACGGTCGCGACCAGGTTGGGGATCAGATCGGCGCGGCGCTGGTACTGGTTCTGCACCTCGCTCCAGGCCGCCTTCACCTGCTCGTCCTGGGTCGGCACGTCGTTGATGCCGCAGGCCGTAAGGCCGAACAAAACGAGGCCGAGCGCCAGGAAGCGGCCGGCGTATTTCATGACGGTCGAAGACATGGATTTCATCTCCCTCGCAAAGCTGACGACATCAGGAACAGGCGTTTACGCCTTAAGTATTGTGCCCGGTCAACATTTTCAAAAAAAACGCCGGGGAAGCTTTCGCGGCCCCGGCGTCAGTGTGCTTGGGATGCGCAGGGCCCGAAGGCCCCGCGCCGGTCAAGTGCTTTGGGGGCACAAAACCGCGCCGCCGGCCGCATTTGGGGGGATGGCCGGCAGCGTCATTGGAAGTAGGTGCGGTTTTGGACGGTTCAAGGGGGTGGTTTCAGGCCGGCGCGCAAATCCGCCAGGGTCACCATCAAGAGCCTGGGATCGAGTGGCGATACTTCGAAACCCTGCCGTTCATAAAAGGTCGTAGCCTCGTCGGATATGGCGTGAACGATCATGCCCCTGATTCCGATGTAATCGGCGGCGCGCATCACGCGCAGTGCCGCGTCGCGAACGAGCAGCGATCCGAAGCCCGACCCATGAAGCCTTCTCGCTATCGCGAGACGCGCGAGCACGGCCACGGGGACCGGTTCAGGCATATTTCGCCGGAAGCGGCCAGTGACGCCGGCCGTCTCGATTGCGCCGGACGCGAGTGCGAAATAGCCCACAACGCGGCGGCTTTCGCAGAGAACGAAGGTGCGGGAAGCGCCGCTCGCCTGATTGGCGCGCGCGCGCCGCCGCAACCAATCGTCCAGAGACGGGACACCGCAATCGAAGCCTTCGATCTCGTGATCGCCATCGAGCGGCTCCGGAGATGTCGGTATGGCCCCTATTCCCAAGGCGGGCGTTTCGCCAGCATCTTGCGCAGGCGTGCATTCGGCTTGGGAGGTGCATCCAGCCGCTTGACGAACTCGGCATAGGCCTCGGGACTGACTCGGAACAAGGTTCGCTCGAGAAGCGCCTCTTCCGCGGCGCGTCTTGCGGCTTCGAGGATGAAGTCCGTGCGGGTCTTTCCCGTTGCCTCGGCGGCGCGGTCGATCAATCCGCGCTCGGAGGCGCGAATGCGGATGTTCAGCGTCTCGCGACGCTTGGGCTCATGAACGGTCATCGGCCGATCCTCCGAGGGTCACCCTACCATGGCCGTAATGTCGTTGTCATTACAAAGAATCAGAACTTCCAGTCCTTCGACGCCTTGACCAGGAAGTCCCGGAACGCGCCGACGCGCTTGGATTGCCGCAAGGCGTCCGCGTAGACCAGATGCACGTCGAAGCTCGGGCCCGGCACGTCGGGCAACACGCGGATCAGGTGCGGCCGGTTGGCGGCGACATAATCCGGCACCGCGGAGATGCCGAGGCCGGCTTCCGTCGCGCACAATATGCCGGTGACGTTGTTGATGCGCACCGTGCGGCCCTTGCCGTTCATGCGCCGCCGCGTCTGGTCGAGCAGCCAGTTGATCTCGCGGATCTCGGGCGCCGCGGTCTCGCCATAGGAGATGACCGTGTGGTCGGCGATCTCGTCGAGCGTGCGCGGCGTGCCGTACTTATCCAGATATTCCTTCGTCGCGTACATGTGGTAATGCACGGTGAAGAGCTTGCGTTGGATGAGGTCGGCCTGCACCGGGGCGCGCATGCGGATGGCGATGTCGGCCTCGCGCTGCGCCAGATCGAGTTCGCGATCCTCCATCACGAGATGCACCTCGACTTCGGTGTATTCCTTCAGGAAGTCGTCGAGCCGCGGCACCAGCCAATAGGTGCCGATGCCGTGGCTGGAGGTGATCTTGAGCGCGCCGCGCGGCGCCTCGCGCACGTTCTTGAGCGCCTCCTCGGCCTGGGCGAGGCGGGTCAGCACGTCGCTGACCGCGGCGTAGAGCATCTCGCCCTCGTCGGTCAGCGTCAGGCCGCGGGCGTGGCGCTGGAACAGGGGCGTGGTGATCTCTTCTTCCAAGGCGCTGATCTGGCGGCTGACGGCGGACTGGCTGAGCGTCAGCATCTGGCCGGCATGGGTGAAGCTGCCCGCCGAGGCGACCGCGTGAAAGATGCGAAGCTTGTCCCAGTCCATCTTCGTTACCTTATTCGGGCCGGCGGGCCCTAGCTACATAGTTCAATGCAAAGTTCGTGACGCATAATTTCAGTGCCCGCCGGCGAGGAAGCGCTCGGCTTCCAGCGCCGCCATGCAGCCCATGCCGGCCGCCGTCACGGCCTGGCGGAAAATCTTGTCCTTCACGTCGCCCGCGGCGAACACGCCGGCGACGCTGGTGTGGGTCGAATCGGGCGCGGTCTTGATGTAGCCCGCCTCGTCCATCTCCAGCTTGCCCTTGAACAGTTCGGTCGCCGGCGAATGGCCGATGGCGATGAAGAGGCCGTCCACCGCGAGATCGTGGATCGAGCCGGTGATCGTGTTGCGCAGCTTGACGCCGGTGACGCCTTTCGGGTTCTCGCCACCCAGGACATTGACGACCTCGGTGTCGAACAGGCATTCGATCTTGGGGTTCGCCAGCACGCGGGTCTGGTTGGTCATGTCGGCGCGGAAACTGTCGCGGCGGTGGATCAGCGTGACCTTCTCGGCGAAATTGGTCAGAAACAGCGCTTCCTCGGTCGCGGTATTGCCGCCGCCGACCACGGCGACGTTCTTGCCGCGGAAGAAGAAGCCGTCGCAGGTCGCGCAGGCGCTGACGCCGAAGCCCTGGTATTTGCTCTCCGACGGCAGGCCCAGCCAGTTGGCGCTGGCGCCGGTGGCGATGATCAGCGTGTCGGCGGTGTAGTCGGTGCCGCTGTCTCCCTTGAGCCGGAACGGCCGGCGGGTGAGATCGACGCCGGCGATCGTGTCCTGGACCATCTTGGTGCCGAGATGGGCGGCCTGCGCCTGCATCTGCTCCATCAGCCAGGGGCCCTGGATCGCGTCGGCGAAGCCGGGATAGTTCTCGACCTCGGTGGTGATGGTGAGCTGGCCGCCCGGCTGGATGCCGGCGATCAAGGTCGGCTCCAGCATGGCGCGCGCGGCATAGACCGCGGCGGTGCAACCGGCCGGGCCGCTGCCGAGGATGACGACTTTGGAATGGGACATGACCGCTCCGACTCGGCGGGGAGCCGGACGCCGAGGGCGCGCCGGCCGCCTGGCCACGCCCCGAAAGCCCATCGCCCCTTGGCTGAGACTTCTCATATCGGAAGGCCGGCCCGAAAGGTCAAGCAGGCCGAATTGCAGTTTTGTGGCAGGGATTTGGCCGGCCCCGCGGCACTTTTGCAAAAGCGACATGGCGAATCGGGACGGGAACTTGCGCTACAGAAATATTATTGCGCTGGACGGGCGAGAAGGGTTAAATGCCGCCCGTTTCCATTCAGTCGAAGGTCCTGCCGTGGAGCATCACAAGCTCGATTCCATCGATATGCGCATTCTGTCCGAACTTCAGGCGAATGGCCGCATCACCAATGTCGAACTGTCCCGCCGGGCGAAGATTACCGCGCCGCCATGCTTGCGCCGGATGCGGGCCTTGGAGAAGACCGGATTCATCCAGGGCTATCACGCCGATCTTGACGCCAAGGCACTGGGCTTCGAGGTGACGGCTTATGTCTTCGTGCGGCTCTCCAGCCAGCACGACACGGACCTGAAGCACTTCGAGGAACGGGTGCGTTCCTGGCCGGCGGTGCGCGAGTGCTACATGCTGTCGGGCGAGGTGGATTTCCTGCTGAAATGCGTGGCGACCGACCTTTCCAGCTTTCAGCGTTTCGTGACCGAGACGCTGACGGCGGAGAAGAACGTCGCCAGCGTGAAGAGCTCGCTGGTGATCCATTCGAGCAAGAACGAAGCCGGCGTCCCGTTGGAAGTGCGCGCCTGATCGCCTATCCCGCGATGTCCCGCCCCTTGGTCTCGGGCAGGAACAGCAGCGTCACGACGAAGCCGATCGCGGCGATGCTCACCGGGTACCACAGCCCGGCATAGAGATTGCCCGTCGCCGCCACGATGGCGAAGGCGATGGGCGGCAGGAAACCGCCGAACCAGCCCACCCCCAGATGATAGGGCAGCGACAGCGCCGAATAGCGGATGCGCGTCGGAAACAGCTCCACCAGCGCCGCCGCCTGCGGGCCGTAAAGCGCGGCCGCCGCGACCACGAAAATCAGCAGCAGTCCGAAGGCCAGCGGGAAATCGACCCGGCGCGAATCCGCCTTCGCCGGATAGCCCGCCGCGGCCAGCAAGGTCTTCACCTCGGCGGCGAAATTCTTCTGCGCCGTCGCCAGCGCGGTGCTCGCCAGCACCGTTCCGTCGATGCTCGACAGAGTCGCCGTGCCGACCCGGATGCGCGCCAGTTCGCCGGGCGGGGTGGCCTCGTTGCGATAGGGCACGCCGAGATTGGCGAGGGTGCTCTTGGCGATGTCGCAGGAGCTGGCGAATTTCGACTGGCCGACAAGGTCGAACTGGAACGAGCAGTCGCCGGGCGCCGCGAACACCGTGACCGGCGCCTTCGCGATGGCCTCGGTCAGGCCGGGATTGACCGCCGCCGCCAGGAGCTGGAAGCCCGGCACGAACGCGACGGCGGCGAGCAGAAGCCCGCCCAGCATCACGGGCTTGCGCCCGACCCGGTCGGACAGCCGCGCGAAGAAGATATGCAGCAGCGCGCTCGCCACCGTCACGCTCAGGATCAGAAGGTTCACCAGGCGCGGCTCGACCTTCATGACACGCTCCAGGAAGAACTGGGTGTAGAACTGCGCCGTGTACCAGACCGCGCCCTGGCCCATCAGCAGGCCGATCAGCACCACGAGCACGATGCGCAGATTGCGCCAGCGCAGGAAGGTCTCCGACAAGGGCGCGCGCGAGGTCGTGCCGGCCTCCTTCAAGGCGCGGAACGCCGGCGACTCGTCGAGCTTCAGCCTGATCCAGATCGAGATCGCGAGCAGGATCGCCGACAGCAGGAACGGCACGCGCCAGCCCCAGGCGGCGAAGGCGTCCTCGCCCATCGCGGTGCGCAGGATGAGAATGACGCAGAGCGCGAGGAACAGGCCCACCGTGGCGGCGACCTGGATCCAGCCCGTCGCCGCGCCGCGCCGGTCGCGCTCGGCATGCTCGGCGACATAGACCGCCGCGCCGCCATATTCGCCGCCGACCGCGAAGCCCTGCAACACGCGCAGCGCGATCAGGAGAAAGGGCGCCAGCCCGCCGATCGCCGCGGTGTCGGGCAGCAGCCCGATGGCGAAAGTGGCGAGGCCCATGATGACGATGGTGAAGAGGAAGGTGCGCTTGCGCCCCGTGCGGTCGCCGAAATAACCGAACACCAGACCGCCGAACGGCCGCACCGCGAAGCCGACCGCGAAGGTCAGGAGCGCGAAGATATAGCCCTTGGTCTCGCCCGCGCCGGCGAAGAAATGCCGGCTGACGATCGACAGCAGCGAGCCGAAAATGAAGAAGTCGTACCACTCGAACACGGTGCCGGCGGCCGATGCCGACAGCACCAGCCCCATGCGCGTGCGGCGCGTTTCGGCCATCGACCAACTCCCCCGGACCGAAAAGAACTAACGGAGCGGAGCCGCCGGCTCAACCTCTAACCGTACCCGGAGCGATT
Source organism: Rhizomicrobium sp. (assembly GCA_037200045.1). Classification (NCBI taxonomy): domain Bacteria; kingdom Pseudomonadati; phylum Pseudomonadota; class Alphaproteobacteria; order Micropepsales; family Micropepsaceae; genus Rhizomicrobium; species Rhizomicrobium sp. Next base: position 1,395,661 of record JBBCHM010000002.1, on the reverse strand, counting down.
CCGCTTCGTCGGCCGCGCCGGTTTCTGATAGCCTCGCCGGCGGGATCGGGGAGCAGGCCATGGTCAATAAAGAGTTCGATCTGCAGGGCGTCAATCACCTGGCGCTGGTATGCAAGGACATGGCGCGCACCGTCGATTTCTATTCCAACCTGCTCGGCATGCCGCTCATCAAGACCATCGAACTGCCGGGCGGCATGGGACAGCACTTCTTTTTCGATCTCGGCAATGGCGACAGCCTCGCCTTCTTCTGGTTTCCGAGCGCGCCGGACGCCGCGCCCGGTGTGGCCTCGGCCGCGCGGGGCATGATCCCGGGACCCTCCGCCCACGGATCGATGAACCATGTCGCGATCAACGTGCCGGCGGAGCGGATCGACGAATATTACGAAAAGCTCCGCGCCAAGGGCATCAAGGCGAGCCGGGTGATCAACCACGACGAATCGCCGATGCAGGCGAGCCTGGAGCGGACGCCGACGACCTTCGTGCGCTCGATCTATTTCTACGATCCCGACGGCATCGCGCTGGAATTCGCCGCCTGGACCCGCCCCCTCGGCACGGCGGCGGACGTCGCGGTCAAGCCGGCCAAGGCCGAGGACAAGACGCGGTATTTAGAAACGGCGAAATAACTTTCCTCCCCCGCTGTTGCGGGGGAGGAAATTTATCGTTGCGCCGCGATCGGAAAATACGCCTGCGTCAGCATGTCCAGGTCGAGCGGCGGCTCGACGATCATCTGCATCGCGGCGGCGCGGACGAAGGACTTGTCCGCCTCCGTGGTCAGGTATTCCACCGGCGATTTCCCGTCGACGCGGGCAAGGAACAGCATCGGCAGCAGCCGCGCCGTGCGGCGGTCGATCTCGCGCGCCTTCTCCCAACCGACGCCCGCGAGATAGGCGGTCTTCAGCGCCGCGAAGCCTTGCGCGTATGGCGCCGTCCATTGCGGCTGCCACACCGCCTTGAGCAGAAAATGGTTCAGGCAGAAGGCGAGGTCGAAGGCCGGATCGCCGTAGCAGGCGGTCTCCGCGTCCAGGAACACCGGGCCGTGCGGCCCGCACAGGATGTTCTTGGGCGAAATGTCGCCCTGCATCAGCGCGATGCGCGCGGCCGCGATGCGCGCCGCCTCGCCCCGGATCGCGGGCGCCAGGAGCGGATGGCGCTCCGCGGTGAACAGCAGATAGGGCTCCAGCCGCAGCGCCTGGAATTGCGCGCCGTTGTCGAATGCCGCGGCGATGTCGGCGCGGCCGGCGGTTGCGCCATGGATGCGGGCGAGCGCCGCGCCCACCGCGCCCGCGAAGCCGATATCGATGCGGCCCGCCGCCAATTCGCCCTTCCAGACCGGATAGGTTCGCGGCGGCAGGAATTCCATCGCGAACATGTGCCGCGCGCGGTCTTCGCCGACGACCTTGGGCACCCAGCGCGGATCGATCGCGGCCACCAGCCGAATCCAGGCGACTTCGGTCGCGGCGCGTTCCGGCGGCGCGCGCCAGTCCGCCGCCACGTTCAGCTTCTCCAGCGCCCGTTTGACCACGACGGGCGGCCGGCGCTTCACCTCGACGCGCCAGATATCGCAGGAGACGCCGCCGGCCAGCCGCGCCAGGGCGAATTGTTCGCCTTCGGCGAGCAGACCCATGCCGGCCAGCGCCGCGCCGACCTCGACCTGTTCCTTTGCGCTCATAACCTTTTATAACCGCTTCGCCCGCCCCGCACCTAGATGCACATGCCGCAGAAGCTCACCGATCCGGAAGTCCTCGCCGAGGCGATCATCGCCGCGGTCGGCCGCAGAATCGTGCTCGGCCTGCCGCTCGGCCTCGGCAAGGCGAACCATGTCGCCAACGCGCTGTTCCGGCGCGCGGCGAAGGATCCGTCGATCGAATTGCACATCTTCACGGCGCTGACGCTGGAGGCGCCGGTGGCCAAGAGCGAGCTCGAACGCCGGTTCACGGCGCCGATCTCCGAACGCCTGCTCGGCGGCTATCCGCCGCTCGACTACGCGGTGGCGCTGCATTGCGGCAGCTTGCCGCCCAATATCCGGGTCGACGAGTTCTTCTTCCTCGCCGGACGCTGGCTGAGCAACGGCGCGGCGCAGCGCAGCTACATCTCGGCCAATTACACCCATGCCGCCGATTATCTCTTGGCGCGCGGCGTCAACGTCGTCGCCCAGCTCGTCGCCGGACGCGGCGAGCGCTACAGCCTGAGCTGCAATCCCGATCTCACGCTCGACCTGCTTTCGGCGCGCGAGCAAGGCCGCGCGAACTTCCTGCTGGTGGGGCAGGTGAATTCCGAACTGCCCTTCATGCCGGGCGACGGCGATCTTCCGGGCGAGACCTTCAGCCATATTCTCGACGGCAACGACTTTCCGCTGTTCAGCGTGCCCAAGCAGCCGATCGCCACGGCGGAATATGCCAGCGGCATCCATATCGCGCGGCTGATCGCCGACGGCGGCACGCTGCAGATCGGCATCGGCGAGGAGGGCGACGCCGCGGTCCAGGCGATGATCCTGCGCCACCGCGAGACGGAGGCGTTCGGCGAAGCGGTGAACCGGCTCACCGGCGGCGCGCCGCCGCTCGCCATCGAACAGCGTGCGCCCTTCGCGCAAGGGCTTTACGGCCTCAGCGAGATGCTGGTCGACGGCTTCCTCGCGCTGATCGATGCCGGCATCGTCAAGCGCGAAGTCGACGGCGTTTTGGTGCATGGCGGCTTCTTCGTCGGGCCCAACAGCTTCTACCGCCGCCTGCGCGAGATGGCGCCGGACGAGCTCGCGCGCATCCAGATGACGCGCATCTCCTTCACCAACGCGCTTTACGGCGGCGAAGCGGCCAAGCGCGCCGCCCGCGTCAAGGCGCGCTTCGTCAACAGCGCGATGATGGCGACGCTGCTGGGCGCGGTGATCTCCGACGGATTGGAAGACGGGCGCGTGGTCAGCGGCGTCGGCGGCCAGTTCAATTTCGTCGACCAGGCCTTCGCGCTCGAAGGCGCCCGCTCGATCATCGCGATTGCCGCGACGCGGGGCCAGGGCCGGCGCATGCAGTCGAATGTCCGCTGGTCCTACGGCCACACGACGGTCCCGCGCCATCTGCGCGACATCGTGGTCAGCGAATACGGCATCGCCGATCTGCGCGGCAAAAGCGACGCGGATGTCGTGGAACAGATGCTCGCGATCGCGGATTCCCGCTTCCAGGACGAGCTTCTGCGGCGCGCGAAAGACGCCGGCAAGATCGCGCGCGATTACGAAATTCCCGCCGCGCATCGCGACAACCATCCCGGCCGCATCGAGACGGCGCTGGCGCCGCTGCGGGCGCGCGGCCTTTTGCCGGATTATCCGCTCGGCTGCGATTTCACGCCGGTCGAGCGGCGCCTGCTGCCGGCACTCGAACGCCTCAAGGATGCAACGCCGCGCCAATTGATAGGCTTTGCCGCGTCCGGCCTGTCGCCGGCGCCGAACGAAGCCGAGGCGCTGCGGCGCATGGCACTGGAAACGCCCAGGGGACTGGCCGAACGCCTCTATCGCGCGCTGGTGCGCGGCGCGCTCAAGACCTGACCGGACCGTGAGAAACATCACCGCGGCGTGAAGCGCCTTTGCGGTCCGTGCATCGCGCGCGCCGCCGGGCTAGTGTCGCGCCGCAAAACCGGGGAGGAACGCATGTCCCGCCATTGGATGGCCGCCGCTTTTCTGACGGCAACGCTCGCCGCCGCGCCGGCATTCGCGAAAGCACCAGCCGCCGTGACCGCCGCCATCGCCGATCCCGGCCGGCCGGACGCCGACCGGAAGGTCGACGACGAGCGCAAGCCCGCCGAGATGGTCGTCTTCGCCGGCATCCGGCCCGGTAGCCGCGTCATGGACCTGGCGCCCGGCGGCGGCTATTTCACGCGCATCTTCGCGAAAGTGGTGGGCGACAAGGGCTGGGTCTATGCCTTCGTGCCGGCCGAGCTCGATCCGATCCTCGCCAAGCGCTCGCCGGGCGTCGACATCAAGAAGATGTTCGCCGCCTATCCGAATGTCAGCGTGCTGCACGGGCCGATCAACAGCCTGGCCGCGCCGGAATCGCTCGACGTGGTGTGGACGGCGCAGAACTATCACGACTTCCACGATCCGTTCTACGCGCCGGCCGATCTCGCCCTCGTCAACAAGGCGGTGTTCGCCGCGCTGAAGCCGGGCGGGGTTTTCGTCGTGCTCGACCACGCGGCCGCGAACGGCTCGGGCCTGCGCGACACCGACACGCTGCACCGCATCGACGAGGCGGCGGTCAAGCAGGAGGTCGAGGCGGCCGGCTTCAAATTCGCGGGCGAGAGCAACGTGCTGCGCAACCCCAAGGACCCGCGCGACAAGCTCGTCTTCGATCCCTCGATCCGCCATCATACGGACCAATTCATCCTCAAATTCATCAAGCCGAGACACTGACAAGGACCTGGATGCGCGCCCGACTTTTCACGCTCGTTTCGGGCGCTCTTCTATTCCTGGCATCGGCGAGGGCGGACCCGCCGGCGGTTCCCGCCGTTCCCCCCGCGGCACCAGCATCCGCCGCGCCGGTCGCGGCGCAGCGCTATCGCGGCACGCTGGCGGAATTCGACGGGCCGTTCCTGACGTTGACGCTGACCGGCAAGAAGACGGTGACCCTCGGCATGACGGCGGAGACGCGCATCGTCCACAACCGCGCCCTGATGCTGGCCGATCTTCAGGCCGGGACCTATGTCGGCGTCGCGGCGCTCAAGGGCGCCGACGGCAAGCTACGGGCGCAGGGCATCCGCGTCTATCCGGCCGAGATGCGCGGGCAGGGCGAGGGCGCCTATCCCATCGATCCGGCGAACCCGATGCGGCTTCTGATCAACGGCGCGGTCACGTCGGTGGCGCCCGGCGGCATCGGCGGCGTGGTGACCATCGCTTTCCATGGCGCGGCCGCCCAGGCGGGAAGCGAATGCGCCGGCCGCGCGGCGCCGGACGGCTGCAACGGAGCGGCCGCGATCCAGTTCGCGCGCGGCGTGCCGATCATCGCGATCGAGGCCGGCGACACCGCGCAGCTCCTGCCCGGCGCGACGGTCAGCGTTTCGGCGGCGGCCGACGCCAGCGGAACGCTGGTCGCGACGACGGTCACCGTGGAGCGCGACGCGCCGCCGCCGAAGGTCCCGGCCGCGCCTTGAAGGGGCGGGGAACGCCGCCGCGTCAGTCGATCCACAGCCCGCGCTTGCGATGCCAGCCCTCGATCGACTCCCTGGAATATTCCTGGAACTTCTTGTCGCCCGGGCCGATGTCGGGCACCACCCAGCTCGGCTTGTAGCGCAGCATCAGATGCACCTTCGACGGCGGCTTGGGCAGCGCGGTGTCGATCGCCGAGGCGAAGGGATGCACCAGCTCCGGCCAGGCGTCGTCGTACATCCACAGCGCCGTGGCGCATTTGGAACAGAAATTCCGCTGCCCCGAGCTGGTGCGGCAGCTTCCGTCCTCCTCGCGGATCTTCGCGTGATAGACCCGGATCGCCCGCTTGCCCTCCATGTCGAGCGTCGCGAAATCGCCCATGATGTTGATGGCGAAGCCGCCGCCGCCCGCCGTCTTGCGGCAGATCGAGCAATAACAGAGCTGATAGGGATGGGGCGTATGGCTTTGCAGGCGGAACGTCACCGCGCGGCAATGGCACGAGCCTTCGAGAAGTTTCGGCACGGGAGTCTCCTGTCTTACGCCGTCAGTCCCTCGGCCTTCAGTGCCCGGTGCACGGCGGGACGCGCGGTGACGCGGGTGCGGAAATCGGCGACGTTCCGCGGCACCTCGATCTTCTGGAAGATCGACCAGCTTGTCATCACGAAGAAATAGGCGTCCGCGACGGTGAAGGTCTCGCCGGTCAGATAGCTCTGGTCGCCCAGCGCCGCCCCGGCGAAGGCGAAGTGCTTGGCGAGTTTCGCGCGCGACTCCGCCTTGACCTCGGCCAAGGCCGCGGGGTCGAACAGCGGCGAGAAGCTCTTGTGCATCTCCGAATTGACGAAGCTCAGCCATTCGATCACGCGATAGCGCGCGACGTCGCCGACCGGCGGCAACAGCCCTGCCTCGGGCTTGAGATCGGCGAGGTACTGCACGATCGCCGGGCCTTCGCTCAGCAGCGTGCCGTCGTCGAGCAGCAGCGCCGGCACATAGCCCTTGGGCGAGATGGCATGGAAGTCCGCGCCCGACGCGGTCCTATGCGTCTTGATGTCGACCCTCTCATATTCGAGCGCGATCCCCGCCTCCTCCGCCACGATGTGCGGCGACAGCGAACAGGTCCCGCGCGCGAAATAAAGCTTCATGACGGCCTCCGACGGAACGGGCGGACTGTGCTTCGGGACGGCGGCGCGATCAACCCGACTTTACGGCCGTTGCGCGGGTGCCTAGGGTCTTCACATGACCGATCTCGTATCTCTTCCGCCGCAGCCCGCCGGCACGCCCTGGCCGACGCGGGATTGGCCGACCGGCGATGTTCCCGCCTCCGCCGACCGGACGCGCCTGCACCAACTCGCCGACTATGCCTTCGCGTCCATCCTGCCCGACGATCTACGCGAGACCCATGCGCTGGTCGTGATCCATCGCGGCCGCCTTGTATTCGAGCGCTATGGCGCCGGCGTGACCGCCACCGACACGCTGCCGTCCTGGTCGGTCGCCAAGAGCATCACCCAGGCCCTTATGGGCCTTGTGGTGAAGGACGGCCTGGCCGACATCACCGCGCCGGCCGCCGTGCCGGAATGGCGGGAGCCCGGCGATCCGCGCCGCGCGATCACGCTCGATCAGATGCTGCGCATGTCCGACGGGCTCGCCTTTCTCGAAGTCTACACGCCGGACGGGCCGTCGGACACGGTCGCGATGCTGTTCGGCGAGGGCAGGGACGACGTCGCGCATTACGCCGCGCAGAAGCCGCTGGCGCACGCGCCGGGCACGTTCTGGTCCTATTCCAGCGGCACAGCGAATCTGGTGGCGCGCGCCGCCTCGATCGCGACGGGCAAGTTCGGCGCCGACTTCGAGGCTTACATGCGCGCGCGATTGTTCGCGCCGCTCGGCATGGCCTCGCCTGTGCCGAAATTCGACGCGGCGGGCACCTTCATCGGCTCGTCCTATTGCTTTGCGACGGCGCGCGACTTCGCGCGTTTCGGCCTGCTTTATCTGCGCGACGGCGTCTGGGATGGCGTGCGATTGTTGCCGGAAGGCTGGGTCGATTACGCCCGCACGCCGACCTCGCAGGAGTCGATCGAGACCGGCCGCTATGGCGCGCATTGGTGGCTCGACATCGCCGGCCCGGGCAGCTTCTCGGCGAACGGCTTTCAGGGGCAGTTCATCGTGGTGGTGCCGGATCGCGATCTCGTCATCGTGCGCCTCGGCGCCACGCAAGAGGACACGATCGAGAGCGTCAAGCAATGGATCAAGGCGATCGCGGAATGCTTTCCGCGGACCGCCTGACTATTCCCGCTCGCGCCCGCCCTGGCGCCAGCGCGTGACGATGGCGTCGAGCGAGGCGCGCTCCAGCTTCTGGCCCTTCCACGATTTGGAGAAGCCGGCGTTCATGTTCTTCGGGACATTGCCGCGGCCCAGCACGTCGAACTTGATGCGCATCGGCATCGACACGCCCTGGCCGAGCACGATGGCCTCGCGGTCGCCGAGCAGCGGCAGGAAATCGAGCAGATCGATCATGCCCTCATAGGTGTTGGCGCGGATCACCTGCTGGTCGCGCTCGCTGGAAAGGCGCATGGCGACTGCGGTGCCGCATTGCGACAGGATGTTGGGATCGAGGTCGGACGGCCGCTGCGTCACCAGCGCCAGCGACAGCGAGTATTTGCGTCCCTCCTTGGCGATGCGCCCCAGTTCGCGCCGCGTCGGCACGAAGGTCACGTCCTTGTCCGAGGCCGGGGCGTAGCGATGCGCCTCCTCGCAGACCAGCAGCATCGGCACCGCGCCGTTGCTCCAGACGGCGAGGTCGAAGGCAAGCCGCGAGATCACCGAGATGATGACGTCGAGGATTTCCGGCGGCGCGGTGGAAAGGTCCACCACGGTGATCGGCCGCCCCTCGTTCGGGATGCGGAACAGCCGGCTCAGCACGTCGGTCATCGTGTCCTGGATGGTCAGGCTGCCGAACATGAAATTGTAGCGCTGGTCGGCGACCAGGCTCTCGATCTGGGTCTTCAGCCGGCGATAGGGCAGCGTCATATGCGTGCGTTCCAGCTTGCCCAGCCGGTCGTCGATATAGGCGGTCACGTCGGAGAGGCGGAACGGCGTCGGCGTGTCGACGCTGATGACCGCGGACATTTCCTGCGGCCGGCGCGCGCGGCCCGCCGCGGCTTCCGAATAGCGCCGCTTGGCGTAGACCACCGCCTCGCTCAGGATCTCGATCTCGGCGTCGTGGTGCTGGTCCTTGGAGGTCAGCGCCGCCGACAATTCGGTGAAGTTGAGCAGCCAGAAGGGCAGGTTGAAATTGTTCAGCGTGACCCGCTCCACCATGCCCTCGAAGGCGGTGGCATATTCGTTGTGCACGTCCAGGATCACGACATGGGCGCCGGAATGCTCGTAGAGCAGCCGCTGCAGGATCGCGGTGAGCGCGCAGGACTTGCCCGAGCCGGTCGAGCCCACCACGATGAAATGCTTGGCGAGCAGATCGTCGGTCAGGAGCCGCGCCGGCACGCTCGGGTCCTGGAACAGGGTGCCGACCTTGACGCTGGCGACCGCCGGCGGGGCGTAGACGCGGGTCAGGTCGTGGCGGTCGGCGAACAGCACCGGATCGCCGATCGAGGGAAGCTGCGTCACGCCGCGCTTGAAGGTCAGGCGCTTGGAAGTGTCGTCGACCGCCACTTCGCCGGCGAGATTGATCTCGATGAGGCCGGTCTCCTCGGGGCCGTCGGCGTTGGGCATCGGCGCGGTCATCGCCGAGACCAGTCCCATCACGGCGGAAGCGGGCGTCACGATCTTCACCAGCGCGCCGATCTGCACGCGCGGATCCTTGGCCGCGACCGCGCCCTTGGCCCGGTGCTCCAGCACCGCGATGCAGTGCGAGCCGGCGACCGACACGACATGGGCGATCTGCACCGGCGGGCTGGCCGGCACGCCGCGGCGTTCCTTGGGCAGGGCCGCGCTGGCGGGCGGTGCCGGCGGACGGAAGACCTGGTTCATGACGCGGCGCTCCGTGGCAGGCTGAAGAGGACGGTGGTGCCCTGGCCGGGCTTGCTCTCGATGAAGATGTCGCCGCCGTGCTGGCGCGCCAGTCCGCGCGCGATGGGAAGGCCGAGGCCGGCCCCTTCCTGGGTGCGCGACAGATGGCCCTGGACCTGGCCGAAGGGCTTGAGCGCGACGGCGATCTGGTCGGGGGACATGCCGACGCCGGTATCGGCCACGGCGATGGTCGCGCCGCCATCGGGATTGGCGCGCGCCACCAGGACGATGCGGCCGCGCTCCGGCGTGAATTTGCTGGCGTTGGAAAGCAGGTTCACCAGCACCTGCCGGATGCGCTTGGAATCGACCGTCAGCATCGGCAGGTCGCGCGGCACGCGCACGTCCAGCGCCTGGTGCTTTTGCGCGATCGCCTCGCGCATCGTCTCGGCGGCGGCGTCCACGATGTCGCCCAGATCGGCCGGCTGGCGGTTGAGCACGAAGCTGCCGCTCTCGATCTTGGAGATGTCTAGGATGTCGGACACGACCTCGAGCAGCCGGCGCCCCGATTTGGCGATGTGCTGGGCGTATTCGGCGCTTCTGGGGTCCTTCTGCGACACGATCACGTCGGAGAAGCCGATGATCGAATTGAGCGGCGTGCGCAGCTCGTGGCTCATCGTGGCGAGGAAGGCGGATTTGGTGCGGTTGGCGAGTTCGGATTCGGCGCGCGCGGCCTTCATCGCCTGTTCGTGCCGCTTGCGCATCGTCATCTCGCCGAGAGATTCCGCGTATCGCGACAGAAGCGATTCCCGAAGCGCGATCTTGCGCTGGCGTTGCATGCGTGCACCCCGACTGAAGGGCCGAGGATAGGGGGCGATACTTTCACTCCCGGTTAACGACGGTTCCCGTTCCAGGGTAAACGGCCGTTAACGCTCCGGCCGTGCCGAGCTTCCCGCAGCGATGTTCGGGTCACGAGGGTAGATGGATCGACGTTCATGCGGCGATGCTCGCCACGCCGCTGGCCGGCGTCAACACGGCGCGATGGAACAGCCACCGAAGAGGCCCGGATGGCATGGGCGTTCGCTTGCGTGGTAGCATCCAATTCGTCCGCGTCGTTGAACACCGGGAGACCGCATGCCCAAAGTGGCGATACTCGACGACTATGCCGGCGTCGCGCTCGACCTCGCCGACTGGTCGCCCGTGCGGAGCAGGGCGGACGTCACGGCTTTCGACCGTCATCTCACCGAGGACGAGGCCGTGGAGGCGCTGCAAGCGTTCGACGCGGTCTGCACCCTGCGCGAGCGCATGGCTTTTCCGCGCACGCTGATCGAGCGGCTGCCGAAACTGAAACTGATCACCATCGTCGGCATGAGCCTGACGAACCTGGACATGGCGGCCGCCGGCGAACGGGGCATCCTTGTGGTCCATCCCAACTTCGCCAACCCCAGATTCGCCGCTGCCGGCAACGGCACCCCGGAACTGGCTTGGGGGTTGATGATCGCGACGGTGCGCAACCTGGCCGAAGAACATCGGCGCATGCGCGAGGGCGGGTGGCAGACCACCACCGGCATGACCTTGCACGGCAAGACGCTCGGCCTTCTCGGCCTCGGCCGGATCGGCAAACGCATGGCCGAATACGCGAAAGTGTTCGGGATGGAGGTCATCGCCTGGAGCCAGAATCTGACCGACGAGGCCGCGGCGGCGGTTGGCGTGCGCCGGGTCGAGAAAACGGCTCTCTTTGCGGAAGCGGATGTGGTCTCCATCCATCTGGTGCTGTCGGAGCGCACGCGAGGTCTCGTCACCGAATCCGAACTGGCGCTGATGAAGCCGAGCGCCTATCTGATCAACACGTCCCGAGGCCCGATCGTCGACGAAGCGGCTCTGATCGCCGCGCTCGGGGCCGGACAGATCGCCGGAGCGGGACTGGATGTCTACGACGCCGAACCGCTGCCGGCCGATCATCCGTTGCGGTTCCTGCCGAACGTGACGCTGTCTCCCCACCTTGGATACGTCACCCGCGAATTGCTGGGCGCGGTCTATTCCGACGCGGTGGAAGCCGTGGCGGCGTGGCTGGATGGAAAGCCCGTGCGGATCGTGAACCGCGAGGCGCTGCGGCGTTAGACTTCGCCGGGAAAGCATCTGGATCGGACCCGTCACGGCAGGCTTGCATGTTCGCGCGGACCGCCGCGCATCGCCCGCCGAGACGGCAGGCGAAGCAGCTCGCCGGTCCTCGCCGTCTCGCCGATGAGCGCCCGCAACGAAGCCACCGCCACCGGACCGATATGCGGCAGCGAGAGAAGGCTGCGATCCGACCATTCGGCGGCATCGTCCAGCGTGAAAATGCCGGCGCGCTTCAGCGCGGTGACCGCGCGTTTCGGCAGGTTCAGTCCCCCAAGCGCGCATTCCTTGCGAGGGCCGTCTCATGGCACCACCGTCTTCGAACCCCATTGCCGACCGCCGGATCAGCGGCCGATCGGAATCAGCTTGTCGCGGTAATATTTCGCGTCGGCGGGTTGCGTGCCGCTTACCAGCCCTTTCTGGGCCTCCATCGCCAGATGGGCGAGCAGCCCCGGCATCTGCCAGCCGGCCTGGCGGTGCAGGCTATCCAGAACCGCATTGACGCCTTGCTGATCGACAGCGCCGTGGCGCGCGTTCTGGCCTGGACGGCGCTCGCCGTGCCGCTCGGCATGGCGATCCGATGCCTGCGCGGCGCCTTCCGGATCGCCACATCGGCTTGAGGTCGATGGCCGAGGCCGCCCGGCTTGAAAACCCTGCTATAACCATCCGGCCATGCTTGTCCGCCATCTTGCCTATTTCGTGACCCTGGCGCGGGAGCGCCACTTCGCGCGCGCCGCGGAGGCCAGCAACGTGGCGCAGCCGACGCTGTCCGCCGCGATCCGCAAGCTGGAAGAGGACCTCGAGGCCCGCCTCGTGATCCGCAATCACCACTTCGTCGGATTGACGCCGGAGGGCGAGCGGGTGCTCGCCTGGGGCCGGCAGATTCTCACCGACTACAACAGCCTGCGCGACGACCTCTCGCGCCTGCGCAAGGGCATGGTCGGCACGCTGCGGCTCGGCGTCATCCCGGCCGCCATGCCCTCGGTGTCGTTCGTCACGGCGAAGTTCTGCAAGGACCATCCGGCCGCGGACGTCGAAATCCAGTCGCTGAACTCGCGCACCATCCAGCGCGGCCTCGACGCATTCGAGCTCGACGGCGGCATCACCTATCTGGAGAACGAGCCGCTGGAGAATGTCCGCCGCATTCCGCTTTACCGCGAGCATTACGTGTTCGTGACGCGGCGCGAGCATCCGCTGGCGGCGCGCCGCACCGTCACCTGGACCGAGGCCGCCGCCGAGAAGCTCTGCCTTCTCAGCGAGGACATGCAGAACCGGCGCATCATCACCAATCTTCTCGCCTCCATCGGCGTGGCGATAACGCCGCCGATCGTCAGCAATTCCTTTCTCGGCATCTATTCGCACCTCCAGCACGGCGAATGGTCGAGCATCGTGCCGCACACCTTCTCCTACATGTTCGGCGGCATGCGCGATCTGGTGGCCATCGACCTGGTCGAGCCGGTGCACACGCAAGCCATCGGGCTGGTGCTCTCCAACCGGGAGCCGCCGTCGCCGATGTCGAACGCGCTGCTCGCCACGGTGCTGGAAGGCGATCTCGGCTTCACCTTCTCGCAACCGCGAGAAGCTTGATCGGATTCGCCTATCAGGCGTTCCAAAGCTTTCATTGGATGCTGCAACGCACGCAGGACCAGTATCGCCGCGTTCGATGCGAGACGAAGGCGCGCCAAGCGCACGCTTCCTTCGAACGAGGAAACGATCCGGCGCGCGACACTTCGATGACAATCCCCAAGACCGCCATGGACGTTCCTCTTCCGCAAAATTCGAAGCATGAGGAATATCCCAATGGCGAAGGTTGTTTGCGTTCTCTATGACGATCCGGTCACCGGCTATCCCAAATCCTATGCGCGGGACGGCCTGCCGAAGATAGACGGCTATCCCGGCGGGCAGACGCTGCCGACCCCCGAAGCGATCGATTTCAAGCCGGGCACGCTGCTGGGCAGCGTGTCGGGCGAGCTGGGTCTGCGCAAATATCTCGAATCCCACGGCCACAAATTCGTCGTGACCTCCGACAAGGACGGCCCGGACTCGGTGTTCGAGCGCGAGCTGGTCGATGCCGACATCGTGATCTCGCAGCCCTTCTGGCCGGCCTATCTGACCGCCGAGCGCATCGCCAAGGCCAAGAACCTGAAGCTCGCGATCACCGCCGGCATCGGGTCCGACCACGTCGATCTGAAGGCCGCGAGCGAGCGCGGCATCTCGGTCGTCGAGGTGACCTATTGCAACTCGATCAGCGTCTCCGAGCATGTCGTGATGATGATCCTCGGGCTGGTGCGCAACTACATCCCCTCCTATCAGTGGGTGGTGAAGGGCGGCTGGAACATCGCCGACTGCGTGGCACGCTCCTATGACGTCGAAGGCATGCATGTCGGCACCGTGGCCGCCGGCCGCATCGGCCTGGCCGTGCTGAAGCGGCTTAAGCCCTTCGACATGCACCTGCACTATTACGACCGCCATCGCCTGCCGGATGCGGTCGAGAAGGAACTGGGCCTGACCTGGCATCCCAATGTCGAGGACATGGTGAAGGTGTGCGACGTCGTCACCATCAACGCGCCGCTGCATCCCGAGACCGAGGGCCTGTTCAACGACAAGCTGCTGTCGAAGATGAAGCGCGGCGCCTATCTGGTGAACACGGCACGCGGCAAGATCTGCGACCGCGACGCCATCGTGCGCGCATTGGAAAGCGGCCAGCTCGCCGGCTATGCGGGCGACGTCTGGTTCCCGCAGCCGGCGCCCAAGGATCATCCGTGGCGGACCATGCCGCATCACGGTATGACGCCGCATATCTCCGGCACCTCGCTGTCGGCGCAGGCACGCTACGCGGCGGGCACGCGCGAGATCCTGGAATGCTTCTTCGAGGGTCGTCCGATCCGCGATGAGTACCTGATCGTTCAGGGCGGCAAGCTCGCGGGCACCGGCGCGCATTCCTACAGCGAAGGCGACGCCACCAAGGGTTCCGAAGAAGCCGCCAAGTTCAAACGATAAAAACGCAAGGGAGGGGCCGGCACGCGCCGGCCCTTCTCGTTTTGGAAACACCGGGAATGTCCATACAGGACGACGCTTCAAAGCTGGGGCCGGAGCCTCTGCCGTCGCTGGCGCGCAAGCTCGGCTTCGCGGCGGTTTCCGGCCTCGGCGGGTTCATCGTGATCTTCCTGCTGGCGCAGGCGAGCGCGAGCCTGCACACGATGCTTCTCATCGCGCCGTTCGGGGCGAGCTGCGTGCTGGTGTTCGCGCTGCCGCACAGCCCCCTGGCGCAGCCGCGCAATGTGATCGGCGGGCATCTGGTGTCCGCCACGGTCGGCCTTTCGGCTTACGCGCTGCTCGGCGCCACGCCGTGGAGCTTCGCGCTCGCGGTCGGGCTTTCCATCGCGCTCATGGAATTGACCGGCACGCTGCACCCGCCGGCCGGCGCCGATCCCATCGTGGCGATCCTGGCCAAGGCGGGATGGACGTTCCTGCTGTCGCCGGTGCTCGCGGGCGCGGTGCTGATCGTCGCCGGCGCCTTCGTCTATCACCGCATCCTTTCGCATCGACCCTATCCAATCCAATAAAATCGGGAGACCTCATGACCAGCACGACCCTTTCCGGCACCGGAGGCTCGAGTTTCCTCGCGCGCGAGCGCACCATCGCGGGCCCCGCCTTCAACCGCTGGCTGGTGCCGCCGGCGGCGCTCGCCATCCATCTGTGCATCGGCATGGCCTATGGCTTCAGCGTGTTCTGGCTGCCGATGAGCAAGATGCTGCCCGGCGCGGCCGCCTGCTCGGGCGGATTCCTCGCCGAGTTGACGGCGAGCAATTGCAACTGGTCGGTTGCCGACGTCACCCACATCTTCGAGACCTTCATCGCCATGCTGGGCATCTCGGCGGCGATCTGGGGCGGCTGGCTGGAGCGCGCCGGGCCGCGCCGGGCCGGGCTCTACGCCGCGTTGTGCTGGGGCGGCGGACTGATCCTCGGCGGCTATGGCGTGCTGATCCACCAGCTCTGGCTGGTCTATCTCGGCTGCGGCTTCATCGGCGGCATCGGGCAGGGGCTGGGCTACATCACGCCGGTCTCGACCCTGATCAAATGGTTTCCCGACCGCCGCGGCATGGCGACCGGCTTCGCCATCATGGGCTATGGCGGCGGCGCGATGATCGGCTCGCCGCTCGCGGTGTGGCTGATGGCGCGCTTCGCGACCGACGGGACGTCGGGCGTGTCGAGCACGCTGATGGTCATGGGCGCGATCTATTTCGTCGCCATGGCGCTCGGCGCCTTCGGCTTCCGCGTCGCGCCGGTCGGCTGGAAGCCCGCCGGCTGGACCCAACCGGCCGCCGCGAACAGCGGCATGATCACCGGCCGCCATGTCCATCTGAACGTCGCATGGAAGACGCCGCAATTCTGGCTGATCTGGGGCGTGTTGTGCATGAACGTCACCGCCGGCATCGCCGTGATCTCGATGGCGAGCCCGATGCTGCAGGAGGTGTTCGGCGGCCGGCTGCTCGGTCTGGCCGCGCATACCGCGCTCACCGACCTGCAAAAGGCGGCGATCGTCGCCGCCGCGGCGGGACTGGTCGGCCTGATCAGCCTCTTCAACAGCCTGGGCCGGCTGTTCTGGGCCTCGCTGTCGGATTATCTCGGCCGGAAGAACACCTATTTCGTGTTCTTCATTCTCGGCATCGTCCTCTACTGTCTGCTGCCGACCTGGGGCCATATGGGTCTTGCGACCGCGTTCGTGGCCTCGGTCTGCATCATCATCACGATGTATGGCGGCGGCTTCGCCACCCTTCCGGCCTATCTCGCCGATATCTTCGGCACGCAGATGGTCGGCGCCATCCATGGCCGGCTCATCACCGCCTGGTCGGTCGCCGGCGTGGCGGGACCGGCGCTGATCGCGGGCCTGCGCGACACCCAGCTTGCGCATGGCGTGCCGAAAGCGCTCGTCTATGACGGGACGCTCTACATCATGGCCGGCCTTCTGTTCGTCGGCCTGCTGTGCAACCTGTTCGTGCGGCCGGTCAACGAGAAGAACTACATGACCGAGGAACAGCTGGCGCGCGAACGGGCGCTGCAGCATGAAGACCGCGTGACGGCCGATGCCGCTACCGCGGCGCGGGGCGGGCTCGGCGCGCTCGGCGTCGTGGCGTGGCTGGCGGTGGGCGTTCCGTTCCTGATCGGCCTTTATATCGCCCTCACCAAGGCGGCGGCGCTGTTCTGACGGCGCGCCGCGCCAACATTCGCGTGATATCCCATTGGATATCACGCGATTTGAGGCGAAGCTCGCCTCTTGCCGGACGGACGGCCTCGCGACGGCACAGCGCGGTCCGCGAGAGGGAGGGTCGCCGTGATTTTGCTCTTGTTGTCGTATCTCGGCGGCGTCCTGACGATCGTCAGCCCCTGCATCCTGCCGGTCCTGCCGTTCGTGTTCGCGCGCGCCGATCAGCCCTTTGTGCGTTCGGGGTTGCCGCTGTTGCTGGGCATGGCGCTCACCTTCGCCGCCATCGCGACGCTTGCGACGCTGGGCGGCAGTTGGGCCATCCACGCGAACCAGTATGGCCGGATCGCCGCGCTGATCCTGCTCGCGTTTTTCGGGCTCACGCTGCTTTCGGATTCGCTCGCCGAGCGGCTGACGCGGCCGCTCGTTGCGTTCGGCGACCGGCTCAGCCGGCGGACCGGCGATACTGGCGACGGAAACGGCAATATCGGCGCCTCGCTCTTGCTGGGCGTCGCCACCGGCCTGCTCTGGGCGCCGTGCGCCGGGCCCATTCTCGGTCTGATCCTGACCGGCGCGGCGATCAAGGGCGCGAGCGCCAGCACGACGCTGCTGCTGTTTGCCTATGCGGCCGGCGCCGCGACGTCGCTCGCGGCGGCGCTTCTGGTCGGCGGCCGCGTCTTTGCGTTCATGAAGAAATCCCTGGGCGCCGGCGAATGGATCAGGCGCGGGCTGGGCGTCGCGGTGCTTCTGGGCGTGGTCGCCATCGCGCTGGGACTGGACACCGGCATCCTGGCGCGGCTGTCGCTCGCCCGGACGGCGGGCCTCGAACAGGTGCTTGTCGACAAGGCCATGCCGGAGCGCAAGGTGACGACCGTGGCGGTGGCGGGCAGCGATCTTCCGGTCGAGGGCACGTTCCCGTCGCTTGGCGGCGCGACGACCTGGCTGAACGCGCCGCCGCTGACGCCAGCGCAGTTGCGCGGCAAGGTCGTATTGGTGGATTTCTGGACGTACTCCTGCATCAACTGCCTGCGCGCTTTGCCCTATATCCGCGCCTGGGCGGCGAAGTACAAGGATCACGGCCTGGTCGTGATCGGCGTGCACGCGCCGGAATTTGCCTTCGAGAAGGACCTCGACAACGTGAAGACCGCGGTTCGCGATCTCGGCGTGACCTATCCGGTCGCCTTGGACGACGACTTGAAGATCTGGCAGGCGTTCCACAACGAATATTGGCCGGCGCACTACTTCATCGACGCGCAGGGCCGCATCCGCCACCATCATTTCGGCGAAGGCGCGTACGACGATTCCGAAAGGGTGATCCAGAAGCTCCTGAAGGAAGCCGGCTACCGGAACGTGCCGGCGGGCATCGTCAATCCGCAGGCCACCGGCGCCCTGGCCGCCGCCGACAACGCCGACATGCAGTCGCCGGAGACCTATATCGGCTACGCGCGCGCCGAGAATTTCGCCTCGGGCACGCCGTTATTCGATGCGCCGCAGTCTTATGCCGTGCCGACTTCGCTCCAGCTCAACCAATGGGGCCTGGTCGGGACCTGGACCATCTCCGGCGAGCACGCCGCGCTCGCCCGCGCGCCGGGCGAGATCGTCTTCCGCTTCTACGCCCGCGACCTGCATCTGGTGATGGGTCCCGGACCGGACGGCAAGCCGGTGCGGTTCCGGGTGACGATCGACGGCGCGCCGCCCGGCGCGGACCACGGCGCCGACACCGACCAGAACGGGTCCGGCACGATCACCGGACAGCGGCTCTATCAGCTGGTTCGGCAGAACGGCCCGGTCGGCGGCCGAACCTTCGCGATCAAGTTCCTGGATCCCGGCGTTCAGGCGTTCTCATTCACGTTCGGCTGATCGGCCCGCCGCGACAGGTGTGGGCCGTCAAATGGGCTTCGCGGGCGCGTGATGTTCAGGAAAATATCACGCTTGGCCCGGGCGAATTTCGCGTCCGGAGACGCAAACTTGGGAAGAGGAGGCGCGGAATGTCTGAAATGTATCAACGTCAAGTAAAATATCGGACCAAGGACGCGGCGGATTCCTGAGGCATCTCGCCAGGAGACGATGGCGACAAGGTAGTGCTTGATGCTGGTGCAGATGTGCCCACGCAGCGTTGATTGCTTAAAGACTCGAAGGTGATCGACCGCTGCATCACTGATACCAAGAGGCGGAAAGGCGGCCTCATGATATTGCACTAAAGAGTCTTGCGGCTCGTGATCTAAAGGCCCGCGGGTGAGGTATGGCGTACCGGTCGAACGAACTTGTTCGTATACGCTTCTAAGTATCCGCTCGAATTCCGGTACATGAGCCTCTATCTGCGTGATGCGTATCCCTTTGAAGTACCTGTTGAAGGCCTGTCTTTCAGCGTCTCCCACATAGCGGTACTCATAGTCTGCGCCGTCACCGATCACTCTGGCGGTTATAATATAGCGGAGGATCGTCGCCATGCCACGCAGCGTCAGGTCGTCGCGCGCGGGAAACCGCCTTTGCCCACACAAGGAGCGTCAGTAATCGATTCCGCTTTTGACGAATGTGTTTTGCGCACCTTCGATCGATACCGGCGCAGAATCGGCGGCTCGCTGACGTACGATGAGCAGTAGCAAATCGCACCTATCTATCTGATTTATTTGGTTAACTTTCGTGGTGGTACCCGCCGAAATACCCACTTTCCGGCTGATACCCATGCATCCCATCATTTTCGCGGAATCGCGGCCGGATTGAAAGGTCGCGCCGAGCGGGCCAGCGTGACGAGGTCAGATCTTTCCGGCTGCCAGTCATGGGCGTCTCTTTCCAGCAGAAGAGCCGTCCCCTCTGCGAGAGCAGATCGTTGATGCTGACAAGCGGTGCCGGCGTGAGGTTGAAACGGGCGAGAGCCGCAAAGGCTCGCTCTTCGCGATCATGGCGTGGTTGCGGGCCGACGGTCCGCGCCTCTTCCGCTTCGCGACCGTCTTCGGATTGGTGCTGCATCGACTGAAAAAGATGCCCCCTCAAATCCGGGATCAAAAACAAATCAAGAAGAGCGCTCCGTCATTTCATCGTCGGCATGACGAATTCCGCGCCGGCGCGGATTCCCGTCGGCCAGCGCATGGTCGCGGTCTTGAGCTGCGTGTAGAAGCGGACGCCCTCCGGGCCATGCATATGGTGGTCTCCGAACAGGGACCGCTTCCAGCCACCGAAGGAGTGGAACGCCATCGGCACGGGGATCGGCACGTTGATGCCGACCATCCCGGCCTGGACGTCGGAGAGGAAGGTGCTGGCGGCGTCGCCATCGCGGGTGAAGATCGCGGTGCCGTTGCCGAACTCATGCGCATTCACCAGGCCCAGCGCGTCGTCGAAACTTTTTGCGCGCACAACGGAAAGCACAGGTCCGAAAATCTCTTCCTTATAGATGCGCATGTCCGGGCGCACATGATCGAACAAGCTGCCGCCGAGGAAAAAGCCGTCTTCATAGCCTTGCAGTCGCAGCCCGCGGCCATCCACCACGAGGTCGGCACCTTCCGCGACACCGAGGTCGATATAGGACGACACCTTTTCGCGATGCTGCGCTGTCACCAGCGGCCCCATCTCGGCCTCCTCGTCGATGCCCGGACCCACCTTCAGCGCCGCGACGCGGGGCTTCAGCCTCTCGACCAGCGCATCGGCGGTGCCCGCGCCCACCGGCACCGCGACGGAGATCGCCATGCAGCGCTCGCCTGCCGAGCCGTAAGCCGCGCCCATCAAGGCGTCAACGGCCTGGTCGAGGTCGGCGTCGGGCATGACGATCATATGGTTCTTGGCGCCGCCCAAAGCCTGCACCCGCTTTCCGGCCGCCGTGCCGCGCCTATAGACATATTCAGCGATGGGTGTCGAACCGACGAAGCTGATCGCGCGCACCTTGGGATGGTCGAGCAGCGCGTCCACCGCGATCTTGTCGCCCTGCAACACGTTGAACACCCCGTCCGGCAGTCCCGCTTTTTTCAATAATTCGGCCAGGGCCACCGCGAGCGACGGATCCTTCTCGGAGGGCTTGCAGACGAAGGTGTTGCCGCAGGCCAGCGCCACCGGAAACATCCACATCGGAACCATGGCCGGAAAGTTGAACGGCGTGATGCCGGCAACGACACCCAAGGGCTGGCGCAGCGCGACGGAATCGACGCCGCGGCCGACGCTTTCGCTGTATTCGCCCTTGAGCAGTTGCGGGATGCCGCAGGCGAACTCGACGACCTCCAACCCGCGCGCGATTTCGCCTTTTGCGTCCGACAGGATCTTGCCGTGCTCGGCGGTGATGATCGCGGCCAGCGTATCGGTGGCGGCCTCGACCAGGGCGCGGAAACGGAACAGCACACGCGCGCGCACATGCGGCGGCGTCGCCGACCAAGCCGGGAAGGCATCGGCGGCGGCGGCGATCGCGGCATCGGCGTCCTCGCGCGAGGCGAGCGCGACACGTCCCGTCACCGCGCCAGTCGCGGGATTGAACACGTCCGCGAAGCGTTCCGAGGTCCCGGCGACATGCATGCCGTTCACAAAATGCGTGATGTCCCGAACGGTCCTGCTCATGCGTGGTCTCCGTCGCGCCATACGTCCGCGTATAGCTGCTCTATCTCTTCATGGCTGGGTACGCGCGGATTGTTGCCCGGCGAGCCGGAGGCGAGCGCCTGTTTCGCCATCGTCCCGATCAGGCCGTTCCAGCGTGCCTCATCGATGCCATAGGCCTTGGGCGGCGGCACTTCGAGATCCGTGTTGAGCCGCGAGAGTTCTTCGAGCAGGCGTGCCACCGCAGCCTGGTCGCCTTCGCCTTCGTTGGCGATGGCCATGGCGCGGGCGCTGTCGGCGTAGCGGCCGAGCGCGGCGGGCGCGGAATAAGCCGTCACCGCCGGCAGCAGCATCGCGTTCGACAGGCCGTGCGGCACATGGAAATGCGCACCGATCGGCCGGCTCATGCCGTGCACAAGCGCGACGGAGCTGTTGGAAAAGGCTATGCCGGCGAGCGTGGCGCCGATCATCAGCGCCTCGCGCCCCGCGCGGTCCGCCGGATCGCGATAGACGCGGCGAAGATTGGGCGCGATGGCGCGCATGGCGCTCAGCGCCATCGCATCGGAGAACGGATTGGCGCGCTTCGAAACATAGGCCTCGATCGCATGCGTCAGCGAGTCGATGCCGGTATCGGCGGTCAGCCGCCTCGGCTTGGTCAGGGTGAACTCGAAATCGATCAGCGCGGCGATGGGCAGATAGGCGACGCCGGGGCACAGCATCTTCTCGTCGGTGACCTCGTCGGTGACGATGGTGAAGCGCGTGGCTTCGGAGCCGGTGCCCGCCGTGGTCGGGATCGCGATGATGGGAAGGCCGGGTTCGTCCTGAACATGCGGCGCCTTGTAGTCCTGCATCCGCCCGCCATGGACCGCGAGCACGGCGATCGCCTTTGCGCTGTCCATCGGGCTGCCGCCGCCGAATCCGATGACGCAGTCGTGCTCCGCCTCGCGCAGGAAGGCGAGGCCGGCCTCAACCGATGCGACCGTGGGATCGGGAATGGAATCGGCGAACACGCGAGGCGCGATACCCGCCGCCTTCAGCCCATCGGCGAGGCGATCCACGCGTCCGCTGTCGACGAGATAACGGTCGGTGACGATCAGCGGGCGTGACAGGCCCTGTTGTTGGAGAACCGCCGCCAATTCGGCGGAGGCGCCGCCGCCGATCCGCATCAGGCGCGGCAACGCGATCGCTGCAACCATTATTTCCTCGAAGATTTTTGTGTTCTGTGCAAGCCGGCCGGCAGGCTAGTCCGGCCGGGTGTGCGGAAAAACAAGCATTATCGCGCCATCTATGTGCGCAAATGTGGAAGATGAGCGTCTTGCCTATTGCCGCATCGCTGCGACCCGCGCGGTGTCCTCGCGCACCGAGCGGCTCGCCTGCCAGAAGCACCAAGCCGCGGCGGCAAGTGGGATAATGGTCGTCACCATGGCGTAGCGCAGCGAATCCGTGCCGAAGCGCGGACGCAGCAGATCGGAGACGATACCGACCCATTGCGGGCCGAGGCCCAGCCCCACCATATTGACCATGAACAGCAGGAGCGCCTGTGCCTTGGCGCGAACGCGAAGCGGCGACAGTCCCTGCACTGCCGCGAAACTCGGGCCCATATAAGTCGTGCTCAGGGCCGAGGGGATCGCCGCCGCCGCAATGGTCCAGGTCAGGCTGTCGGCGAGATAAAACACCGGGAAGGCGGGCAGGGCGAGCAGCACGCCGATCATCGACACATACATGCCCCAGCGCCTGTCCGTTTTGCCGAGCCGGTCGGCGATCACGCCGGCCAGCATCGTGCCGAAGAAGCCGAAGAAACCGGTGAGCAGTGCCAGCATGACGCCGATCTCCACCGGCGTCATGTGGTGCGTGCGGGACAGGAAGGAGGGGTTGAACGCGAGCCCGGCATAGCCGGTGAAGGAGCTGAGCGACGCGCCCGCCACGATGTAGCGGAAGCTGCGCAGCGCGAACAGATGCTTCGCCGCCCCCAAGATGCCGGGCGCCTTGGCGGTGTCTTCCAGCCGGTCGACAAGGCCGCGTTTCGGCTCCTCGATGGTGAAGAGGAACAGGAAGACGAGGATGAGGCCGGGGATGCCCGCCACCATGAACGCCGCGCGCCATCCATAATGCTCGGCGAACCAGCCGCCGCCGAAAAATGCGATCAGCAGGCCGATGTTGAGGCCACTGGAATAGACGCCGAGCGCCGTCGCCCGTTCCTCCGGCGGAAACAGGTCGGAGATCATCGTGCTGACCGCCGGGGAAGTCCCCGCCTCGCCGATGCCGGTGCCGAAACGGGCGGCCAGAAGCTGCACGAAATTCGTGACATAACCCGACAGGAACGTCGTCGCGCTGAACAGCGCCAGCGTCACCGCGATGAGGTTGCGCCGGCTCACCCGGTCGGCAATCAGCGCCAGCGGCAGGCCGAGCACCGAATAGACCACGGCGAAGACGGGTCCGGCGAGCATGCCGAGCTCGGTATCGGTCAGGTGGAATTCCGCCTTGATCTGCGGCAGCAGGATGTTGAGGATTTGCCGGTTCATGTAATTGACGACGTAGATGAGCGTCACCATCGCCAGAACGTAATTGCGATGTTTGAACAGGCTCCGGCGGCGCGGAGCGATGGTGTTTTCGATGTTCACGCGGGCGGCTCCCGTTTGCCGGCGGCCGGCTTATCGCAGAAGACCGCTCGCGCCAAGCTTTATCCGAAACACTGGCATATTGACCTTTCTGGACTTTTGAGGCTAGGTTTTTTGCGCTCGATCGCGCCGCCCATCCGCGCGTGCATTGCATAACAAGAGCATCAGGGACGAACAGGCAGCGCCAATCCAAACGGCGCGGGGAAGAAGGCGGCAATGACGGACGCGCTCCATCGCATCGCGAAATTCTGCGGCCGCTTCGCGGCAAAGGCCGTCCTCGTGTCGATCGCCTTGGGTGCGCTGTCGGCGACGGCGCCGGCGGCCGGCGACAATCCGGGGCTCGCCGTCGCGCGGCTCGCCCGCGATGTCGATCGCGCCGAAGCGGTGCGCGACGTCAAGCGGCTCCAGATCGCCTATGCGCAATATTCGCAATTCGGCCTGTGGAACGAGATGGCGGCCCTGTTCGCCGACCGGGCCGAGCTGATCTACGGCAAGGACACGGCGCGCGGGCGCAAGGCGATTGCCGCCTACTTCCTGAACAGTTTCGGCAATGGCCGGCAAGGCCTGCCGCCGGGCGGCCTGCACACCCAGATGGTGTTCGATCCGATCGTCAATCTGTCCGTCGACGGCAAGACCGCCAAGGCGCGCTGGCACGAGGTGTCGATGCTCGGTCGCTTTGGCGCGAACGCCGACTGGGCCGGCGGCGTCGAGGAGAATGAGTATGTAAAGGAGCATGGCGTTTGGAAGTTCGCGCGCCTGCATTATTTCCCGATATTCGCCGGCCCCTACGAGGCGGGCTGGAGGAACGTCGATGCCGACCAGAAGGTCGTTCCCTATCACTACACGCCGGATGAGGCGGGCACTCCCGTTCCCGACGCGGTGGGCAATACCGGCGTCGTGGTTTCGAAACAAAAGCCCGCCGCGCGCCTTCTGGAGATCGACCGGCGCATTTCGGCGATGAACGACGAGGACAAAGTCCGCAATCTTCAGAACGCCTATGGTTATTACGTCGACCGCAAGATGTGGGACGATGTCACCGATCTCTTCACCGAAGACGGCACGCTCGAAATCGCCGATCTGGGCGTCTATAGCGGCGTGAAGAGCATCCGCCGCGCACTGGAACGGCACGGCCCGGCGGGACTCCTGCGTGGCCAGCTCAACGATCACGTCATGCCCGACACTCTGGTAACCATTTCGTCCGGCGGAATGGAGGCCCACGCGCGCGGCATCGAATTCGCCATGCTGGGCGACGTCGATAGCGGCACGGCATCGATGGGGCTGGCGGTTTTCGAGAACCGCTATGTCAAGCAAGATGGCGTCTGGCGGATTCGCGAAGTGCGGATTTTTCCGGTCATGAGCACCGATTACTATCAAGGCTGGGCCAAGAGTGCGCTGCGCACGCCGGCGCCGGCGGCACCATTCGCGCCCGATGCGCCGGTGCCCGCGTCCGATGCCATGGAAGGCCAAGCGATTCCGGTCTTCCGCGATCCGAACCCGGGCAGCGGCAAGCCGGTGGCCTATCCGGCGGCCGCGCGCATCGTGGGCGGGGGCGATCTGCTTTCGCCGGTCGCCGCCGCGCCCGCTCCGCATGTGACGCTGGCCGACGCGCAGCGCAAGCTTGCGGTGTCGAAAGCCTATGACGGGGTCGATAATATCTCGGCCGCCTTCGACTGGATCAACGACTATCAATGGGACAAGTCGAGTGCCCTCTTTACCAAGGATGGGCGGCGGCAGAAATATCTTGTCGGCTTCTATATCGGTCCGGAGCGCATCCGTCAGGCGGAGGTTTCCGAACTGGGCGAGTTGAAGACGCCCCGCGGTTCCATCGACAATCATTTCCGCACCCAGCCGGTCATCGATGTCGCCCCGGACGGAAAATCCGCGAACATCCGCACCCGGCTGCTTTTGATGCGCAGCAGCGCCACGCGCGCCGGCGCGTTCTCCAGCGGCATGTACCCGAACGATCATGCCGTCCTCGATGGCGGCGTGTGGAAATTCACCAATGTCGCGATCGACGAGCCCTATTTCCAATCCGCCAGCTATGCCGATGGCTGGGCGCGCTTTCCGGCTCCCGTCCCGCCGCCGTCCGGTCCGCGCAAGCCGACGATCATGGACAAATTGATCCATGATTTCCCGCCGGACATCCCGCTCACCACCATGCCGATGCGCGAACAGGGTTTCGGCGGCGACGCCAAGATCATCGAATTCCCGGACATCAAGCCGATGTGGTTCAGCTATCGCAATCCGGTCAGCGGCCGCGTGCCGCCCTATTACTGCCCGGACGAGACGACCTGCGAAAAGGATCTGGAAAAGCCGAGGTAGCCGTGCGCGTCGCCGCGTCACGGCACGCCCATGAAGGCGCCTTGCGCCGAGGCCGCCTCGTCGAGGATGAACCGGCGGGCGGTGCGAATACGCGCCGTTTCGGCGGTATCGGCGTGCATCACGAGCCAGTAGCTGCGCCGCAGCGATATCTTCTTCGGCAGCACGGGCACCAGGTTCGTTTGGCGCGAGGCAATGAAGGCCGGCAGCACGCACAGGCCATAGCCGGCGAGCGCCGCTTCCATCTGGGCATGCAGGCTCGAACTCTGCAGGTGTGGGCGCCGCTTGAAGCCGATCTCGCTCAGATAGTCCAGGTCGCGCATGAAGACGAGATCGTCGATATAACCGCAAAACAGGTGACTCTGGAGGTCTTCGCGCGTGCGTATGGCCGGTGCGCGCGCAAGGTAGGATTTGGCGCCATAGACGTACAGCATATAGTCCGTCAGCCGTTCCGAGACGAAGCGGCCTTGTCCCGGTGGCTGCAGGGTGATGGCGATGTCCGCTTCGCGGCGTGACAGCGCGACGATCTGCTGGATCGCAATCAGCTCTATGGAGAGGTTGGGCTGGGCAGCCGCGAAGCGCGGCAGCTTGGCGGCCAGGAAGAAATTTCCGAAGCCTTCCAGGGAGCTGATGCGCACGACGCCGGTGATCTTGGGATCGGTTCCCGCGATGCTCGCCATCGCCCGCAGGGTTTCGCTCTCGATGGCCTGCGCCGAAGCCAGCAGCCGCTCGCCCGTCTGGGTGAGATTATAGCCGCGCGGATTTCGCTCGAAGAACTTGGCCCCGAGCGAGCGTTCGAGATTGTCCAGCCTGCGGATGACCGTCGCATGGTCGACGGCGAGCCAGCGGCTGGCCTGGGAGATGGTCTTCGCGCGCGCAACGGCGAGAAGAAATTGCAGGTCGTCCCAGTTGAATCGCTTCGTCACGCGTCCCTCCCGCATTTTTGCACATAGACGGCGCGATAATGCACGTTTTTTCGCACAATCCGACATACTAGATTCGGCCTGGGAACTGCGATCGGCGGCGCGCCGGTCAAGGATAGTTGTCGTATAGCACAAAAAACTATACTATTGACTTTTCGAGGCCGGCTTCGCAAGGTTCCCGCCTATAAGAGTGTGGCGACGACCGTTCTGCGTGCCGCACCGGCTCCTTGGGGGCCGGCGCGCAGAGCGTCGGTGAGATCACACCGGGCTGGAAACGTGACCTGCGAGGGCGAGGGAATGTATCACCACGACGATGGCGTCTGCGTGCGCCGATGCCTTCGAACCGATCGCATCGCGAATCACCCATCTGTGCAGCGCCATGCCGCTCCCGGCATCTTCGCCATCGATCCCGCTCTCTCCGCCAAACGGCCGGGCGCGTCGCGTTGCGGCGGCTTGCAAAAGCAGGATCCGGCCGCGCGGGTGTGGCGCCCGCGGCACAGCATCGACCTTATCGTAAAGGTCATAGAACTAGACTTTGACAACAAAGCCGAAAACTGAATTGAATGCTTGCATAATCGGACGGCCTGGTAAGGGCCGCTGGCTGGGAGGAAGACGCGTTGAACATTCGGGTCGCGCCAAGCGGTTTGAGCCGTGGATGTGAGGGCAATGCGCCCGCGCATCCGTCGGGCGGCCCCGCCGCGCAATCCCGCACCCATCGTCCCGGCCCGCGCGCGCTTGCCCACAACGGGTGTTCGCCAATGAGGCGAAGCGTGTGGTGTGCCCGCCGTCGCCGGCCATATCGTTCATCAAAAACCTGAAAGAGGGGGAAATCCAATGAAGGTTCGGAAAAAAAGGAATGCGGCGGAAACCTTGGGGAAGGGGTGGCGGGGTAGCCGCGCGCGCGCGCGCTCGGCGGGAATGATCGGACCGCTTGCCCTGGCGATGGTCGGATGCATCGGCTTTCACGGCGCCGCCAGCGCGCAGGACGCATCGGCCGCGCCGGCTCCGGACGTGGAAACGGTCGTGGTCACGGGCAGCCAGATTCAGCGCAGCGGCTTCGAAGCGCCGACGCCGATGACGACGGTGAGCGAGAAAGAGCTTCAGCTCAAAGCCGTCGTGAACATTTCCAGCCTCCAATACGATATTCCGGAGTTCAAGCCGCAACAGGACGTTTCCAACAATGCCGCCCCGATCGGCGGCGCCAATCTCGACCTTCGCGGGCTCGGCCCGACGCGCACATTGGTCCTCCTCGATGGCCGGCGCCTCGAAGCCTCGAACCCGGTGGGTGGGATCGACGTCTCGCTGATCCCCGGCGCTCTGGTCAACCGGGTCGAGATCGTCACCGGCGGCGCCTCGGCCGCCTATGGCTCGGACGCGGTGTCCGGCGTGGTCAACATTTCGCTCGACAACAAATTCGAAGGCCTGAAGGCGCAAGCCCAGTACGGCCAGACCGGCTATGACGACGTCAAGGAGGCCGATCTGTCCGGCGCCTGGGGCACCTCGTTCGCCGGCGGGCGCGGCCATTTGGTCGTTGCGGCGGATGTCTACAACAATACGGGCGAGAACAACGAAGGCTCGCGCCCCTGGGGCGCCAAGAATGGCTGCTTGCTGATTAATCCGAAGAATTCGACCAGCGGGCCGATCACCGCAACGAACATCATCGCCACGGGCTGCACTTGGTCGCAGATGACCGATGGCGGCTTGATCGATAGCGGCGTGGCGAAAGGCACCGCCTTCGGCGTCGGCGGCACGCCCTATCCGTTCCAATACGGTCAATATGTCGGCGTGTTCTGGCAGCAGGGCGGCGGCGGCGGCAGCGAGCAGGGCCAAGCCAACATCTTCCCCAAGGAACGGCGCGACGTCGGCTATGGCCGCTTGACGTACGACTTCAACGAAAACATCACCGGCTATGTCGACGTGCTCTATGCGCACGAAACCGGCTTCTATCACCTCGTCAGCAATTACGATAACGGCACACTGACGATCCACAACGACAATGCCTTCCTGCCTACTGCGATCAAGAACGAGATGGCGGGGGCCGGCCAGACCACCTTCCTTTATGGCCGCTCCGGCATTGACGGCGGCTTCGGCGGCAATTATTCGGCGCAGAATGACGGCCGTTATGCGGCGGGCCTCGAAGGCGTGTTCGGTGACGGCTGGTCGTGGGATGCCCACGCGCAGATTTCGCGCAACCAATATTATGCGACCGTCCCGAACAATCGCATCCAGGCCAATTGGCTCAACGCGGTGGATTCGGTGATCAATCCGGCCACCGGTCAGCCGGTCTGCCGTTCGACCCTGGCGAATCCCAACAATGGCTGCGTACCGGCCGACGTGTTCGGCATCAATATGGTGAGCCCGGCCTCCATCGCCTATTACGAGGGTACGTCGTGGACGCGCGAGGAGCAGAGCCAGAACGATTACGCGGTCAACCTGCGCGGCAATCCGTTCTCCATCTGGGCCGGCCCGGTATCCGTCGCCACCGGCTTCGAATATCGTTCCGAAACGATCGATGGCACATCGGATCCGATTTCGCTCGCTTCCGGCTGGCGCTCGGTCAACCAGCAGCCCATCAATGGCGCCGTCAATGTCAAGGAAGGCTATGTCGAAACCGTCATCCCGCTCGCCAACGACTATTCCTGGGCGAAGTTGCTTGAGGTCAACGCCGCAGCGCGCGTAACCGACTACAGCACCAGCGGCACGGTCGAGACCTGGAAGGTCGGCTTGAACTATATGCCGATCGACGATCTGCGTCTGCGCGGAACGATCTCGCACGACATTCGCGCGCCCACCATCAACGAGCTGTTCTCGGGCCAGAACACCACCCTGAACCAGCCCGTCACCGATCCGTTCAACAACAACCGCCAGTCGCTTGTCCTGCAACTCAACGGCGGCAACCCGGCGCTTCGGCCCGAAATCTCGGACACCCGCACCTTCGGCCTGGTCTATCAGCCGAGTTATCTTCCCGGCCTCAGGACGTCAATCGACTACTACAACATCAACATCGCGGGCGCGATCACGACAACCCCGGTGCAGACGATCATCCAGGACTGCTTCCTGGGCCAGACGATCTTCTGTCCCCTGATCACGCGTGATCCCGTGACCCAGACCATCACCAAGGTTCAGGCCACGTTGATCAATTCGCAGACCCTGAAGACCAGCGGCGTGGATTTCGAGATGGATTACGATTTTCCGGTGGATGACTGGTTCAAGGGCACGGGCGGCGATCTCGACTTCCGCGTCCTCGGCACCTATGTCGATCACCTTATCTCGATCAACAACAATGTGGCCATCGACAATGCCGGTCAGGTCATGAGTGGCGTGCCGCATTGGCGGGTCAATATCGGCGCGACCTACACCAACGAGCCGTATACGTTCTCGGTCCTCGTTCGCAACGTCCAGGGCGGCCTTTACAATGCGACCTATGTCCAAGGTGTGGACATCAACAACAACAACATCTCCGGCCGTACCTATGTCGACCTGTCGACCTCCTACGACTACGACGAACACTGGACGTTCTACGCTCGCGGCGTGAACGTGTTCGACGTCGATCCGCCGCTGGTGCCTCAGAACTTCTCGCTGGCCAATGCCGCCCAGTCGCCTTATTACGACCGCCTCGGCGCGCGATGGATGGCCGGCATCCGGATGAGGTACTGATCTTTACGGGGACCTTCGTCCGCGGAAGCGGGCGAGGGTCTTCCGGCTTGAAGCGTGTCGTTCCGGGAGAGAGATATGCATCATTCGGCTTTGAAGAAAGCGGCGATCTGTGCCGCGGTCGTCGCGATCGCGGCATCGGTCTGCGGCGCGGCGGCCGCCGAGGCCACCCGGCATTACGACATCATGGAGTTCGACCGGCCGGCGGAGGGCAGGGATGTCGCGTTCAATGCTTGGCTCGACGAGCAATATATTCCCGCCCTGCTGGCGGTGCCCGGCGTCGTGACGGCGCAGCGTCTCCACATCGATCGGGGACAGACGCCCGATGGCCCGCCCTATGTCACGATTTTCGGCGTCGAGACCGCGGATCTGGATGCGACCAGGGCGACCATCGCTCAGCGCGCCAGGAATATTCCGCAAACCGATGCCGTCGATACCGCAAGCACCATCACCGCGATCTTTTCTCCGCTCGGCCCCACCGTCATGGCAAAGGATTTGCCGGGCATCAGCCCGCCGGCGCCGGTTCCGGGCAAAACCGAACTGCGGACCTACTATCTCTTCGCCCATCTCAACGTGGCCGAGGGCCATGACGAGGAGTTCAACACATTCTACAACGAGACGCATCGCCCGGATGTGCTGCGCAATCCGGGGATGGTCTGGGGCGCGCGCTCCAAGCTCGTCGCCATCGAACCGGCGGGAACCGTGTTTCCCGGCTATCTCGCGGCGTATGAGTTCCAGAGCTACGATCTCGACGGCAGCATCGCCGAAGTGATTCGCCGCCTGCGCACCGGCATCACCCGTCCCTTTCCCAAGGGATCGTTCGGCAAGGGCGTGCTGAATTTTTATCTCTCGCCGATCGGCCCGGTGCGGCACGCGAAGTAGCGTTTCCGCAAGGCGGCGCCGATGCTCAGATCACGGGCGCGATGAAGACGTGCTCCTGAAGAACTGGCGTTCGGCTCTTGTTGCGCGAGATGAAGGTGCTTCCGTCGGCGCCCCAGGTCTTCATCTGGTCGGAGAAATTCATTTGTCCCCGCCCATCGGTGCTGGCTTCCCACCACACCTCCGCGATGCCGTCGATACCGGGATACACCGCTTCGTCGCCCGGAATCGTGCCGACGATCTCGGACAGGACGAAGCCTTTCAGGCCCGGCACCGTGAGCGCCATCGGGCCGTGGATCGTGAGCCAGTGATCGACGAATTCCGCATGGGTCAAGCCGTCCTTGCGCACCAAGAGCGCGAATTGCTTGATCGTGCCGCGCGGCGGCGGAATGAAGACGTGCTGCCGCGTCACAAAGGTCGTGGCCTTGCTCGCGAGCGCATCGGTCGCTGCGGCCCAGTCCTTGGCGGCGGACAAGGTCGTCTTTCGTGCAGCGTCGTTCGGCGACCACACCTCCAGGACGCCATCGACGGGCGCAGAGGGGATGGAGGCGTCGAGATTGGCCGGCAATTTCTCGCCGATGACTTCGGACATCACGAGCCCACTGAAGAAATTCGGCAACGCCTTCGCCGCGCTTCCCTGAGCCAGCCATTGCGCGGCGAAGTCTTCATGCGAGAGGCCGTCCTTGCGCGCCACGACGGTCAGGTATCGGCGGGCCGGCGTCCCATCCGCCGTCGCGCGCAACGCGGGCGCGCAGACCGCAAGGACAGCGGCACCCGCCAGGATCCCACGTCTCGTATGCAGCAATGCCGGCATCGGTCGTCTCCTCAGTACGGCGGGCCAGCTCTGTGGTGGCTGCCTCGATTCTTTTCGGTAAAAAGTGCTATCATCTAATTATCCGTGTTTTAAGTGTTTTGTCAAAAGCGCTATGCTTTAATTCGACTGAAAGGACAGTCTTATGATCGTTTACCGGCGGCGCACCTCGAACGACGCGGCCCGCGAGGACGAGGTCTGAATGGCGACCCATATGACGCTCCACGATGCGGTTTCGCAATTCGTGCGCGACGGCGATGTCGTCGCGCTCGAGGGCTTCACCCATCTCATTCCCTATGCCGCGGGCCACGAGATCATCCGTCAGGAGCGCCGGAACCTGACGCTCGTGCGCATGACGCCCGATATCCTCTACGACCAGATGATCGGCATGGGCTGCGCGGCCCGGCTGACGTTTTCCTGGGGTGGCAATCCCGGAGTGGGATCGCTGCACCGTCTTCGCGATGCGGTGGAGAAATCCTGGCCGGGCCCCCTGGCGCTCGACGAGCACAGCCACGCCGCGATGGCCAACGCGTATGACGCCGGCGCCGCCAATCTTCCCTTTGCCGTCTTTCGCGGCTACCGCGGCGCCGAATTGGCCGAGGTCAATCCCCGGATCAAATCCATCGCCTGTCCCTTCACCGGCGAAAGGCTGGCGGCCGTGCCGGCAATTCGCCCCGACGTTGCGGTCATCCACGCGCAGAAGGCCGATGCCGACGGCAATGTGCTGATCGAGGGCATTGTCGGCGTGCAGAAACAGGCGGTGCTGGCGGCCAAGCGTTCGATCGTGACGGTGGAGGAACGCGTGACGTCGTTGGACGCGGCAAGCCCGAACGCCTGCATCCTGCCGCACTGGGCGGTGGGCGCGGTGGTGGTGGTGCGAGGCGGGGCGTTTCCGTCCTATGCCCAGGGCTATTATCCGCGCAACAACGGCTTCTATATCGCCTGGGACGACATTGCGCGCGAGCGCGACACATTCCTCGCCTGGATGGACGAAAACGTGATGCGCAAGGGGCCGGACGTATTCGCGTCGCAGGCCTATCGGCGCAACGAAGCCTAGAACCGAAAGATGCCCGAACCGATGCCCGAGACCTATTCGCCGGACGAAATCATGACGGTCGCGGCGGCACGGCTGCTGGCCAGCAGCGATGTCTGCTTCGTCGGCATCGGAAATCCGTCCGCGGCCTGCAACCTCGCGCGGCTGTCGCACGCGCCCGGCATCACGCTGATCTACGAATCCGGCACCATCGGAACGCGTCCGAGCGTGCTGCCGCTCTCCATCGGCGACGGCGAGCTGTGCGAGACCGCGCTGACGACGGTTTCGGTGCCGGAGATGTTTCGCTATTGGCTACAGGGCGGGCGGATCACCGTCGGTTTCCTCGGTGCGGCCCAGCTCGACCGTTATGGCAATATCAACACCACCTTTGTCGGCGGAACCTACGGCCGGCCCAAGACCCGGCTTCCGGGCGGTGGCGGGGCGCCCGAAATCGCGACCGCCTGTCAGGCCGTCTTCGTGGTCATGAAACAGTCCAAGCGCAGCTTCGTGGAGAAGGTCGATTTTGTTACCTCGCTCGGCTTCGGCAGCGGCGGCAACGAGCGTTGGCGCCTCGGCGTCGCGACCAAAGGACCCGTCAAGGTCATCACCGATCTGTGCATTATGGAACCCGATCCAACGACCAAGGCTCTCACCGTCGTCAGCCTGCATCCCGGCATCGCGCGCGAGCAGGTGCGGGCGGCGACAGGTTGGGAGGTGAACTTCGCGGAGCGGCTGGAGGAGACCGTTCCGCCGGGCCGCGAGGAACTTGCTATCCTGCGCGAATTGCATGCGCGCACCCGCGCCGCGCACGGCGACGGCAGATAGAACGGAGGGCCGACTGAGCCATACCGATGGATGTCATCGAGCTCGACGAGGTCTCTACACGATGTGCATCGGCGTCGGCCGGCATCGCCACGATCTTGGAGCGGGGTCTAGCGCGCTATCATACGGTCGATGGGGCCGGACCGATCGCCCGTAATGGGCCTATAGTCCAGTCATCTCGCTTTTGGTAAATTCCCTGCTATCCTGAAACGATTCTCTGCCCACCGGGCATAGGTAGTGGCGGGAATTCTTGGCGAGATCCGGTGTAGGAGTTTCCGTTCCGCCGTAATATTGTTGGAGCGCAGAACGCATCCTGTCAAACAAAGAGCCCGATGGCGTGGCATTCCGGTCGCCTTGCTTGCGGCTCCCTGAGGCGGCGGGCTTCTCCGTCGAATGCCCCGACAATGCCACGATATTTCAAGTGAGGACTACAAGTGCGCGAACAAGAAAGTGACGCAAAATCGGTGCTTGCGAACGGCAGCAGCGGCGTCTCGCGCTATATACAGCTCGCCACGCTGTTCCGGCGCCATATCGCGACGGGACGCTGGAAGATCGGCGAGCAGATCCCGACGATCGAGGAGTTGGCCGCGGAGCACGGCGTTGCGCGCGCCACCGTGCGACAGGCACTGGATATTCTGGACAGCGAAAAGCTGATCGAACGGTTCCGTGCCAAGGGCACGTTCGTGACGCACCATCCCGAAGAGCAATTGTGGTGCGAGGTCGAGACGGACTGGCCCGGCCTGCTGCGTTCGCGCAAGGGCGCGACGATCGAAACCCTCGCCGAAAGCGTCAACCAGCAGCTTCCCGTGCTGCCGGATGTCGCGGGCAAGCACACCAAAGGCTACCGCCATTTTCGCCGCCGCCACTGGCGCAACGGCGAACCGTTTCTTTTATCGGACATCTATATCGACGAGGCCCTTTGCAAGCGCGTGCCGCGCGCCACGATCGCGACGAAGACGGGCCTGCAAATCTTGTCCGAAGTGCGCGGCCTGGAAATCGGCGACGTCCGCCAGATCCTGACGATCGGCGCCGCGGACATGGTCACCGCGGAGATGCTTAACATGGATTTGAACGCCCCCGTCGCCTTCATGCGGCGCTACGCCTCCGACAAGAAAGGTTCGCTCATCTTCATGGGTGAAACCGTCTATCGCGGCGATGTGGTCTGGCTCAGCATGAAGCTGAAATAGGCCTGCGGCCGGACCGCCGGCTGGCGTCACGGCAAGAAAGACTAAAAACATGGCTTAATAGGTCTTGAGGAGCCGGATTTTCGTCTCTAAAGTCCGCGTCAGGCGCCCATGGGCAGTATCGGCGCGTTCACAAGACCGGAGTTGGGGCATTTCGATGAAGCTTTATTGGGCATCGCGGTCTCCGTTCGTGCGCAAGGTCATGATCCTGGCGCATGAAACCGGCCAGGCCGAGCGCCTGACGCTGGCCAGCACCGCCGTCTCGATGACAAAAGCCAATGAGGTGCTGCTGAACGACAACCCGCTCAGCAAGATTCCCACGCTTGTGCTCGACGACGGCCGTCCGCTCTACGACTCGCGGCTGATCTGCGAATATCTCGACGCCCTTCACGGCCAGCGCAAATTCTTTCCCGAGGCCGGCGAGGCGCGCTGGGACGCGCTGCGCCGCCAGGCTCTGGGCGACGGGCTGATGGATGCGCTCATCTTGTGGCGGCAGGAGCGACTGAAGACGCTGGAACGGCAGACGCCGGAATTGCTGACGGCGTTCGCGCTCAAGGTCGCGACGGCCCTCGATCAGCTGGAAGAACAGGCCGAGGCGCTTGCCGAAGCACCGTTCGACATCGGCAGCGTCACGCTCGGCTGCATGCTCTCTTATATCGATTTTCGCTTCGCCGATCTTTCCTGGCGCAGCGACCGGCCGCTTCTGGCCGCCTGGCATGAAGGCTTTGAGAGCCGGCCGTCGGTCCGCGCCACCAGGCCCGATCCCGTCGTTTCCTGATCCCGCGCCGCAAATGACGTCTTCGAGAAGGTAATCCGAAATGGCCGATGTCCAGCAACCTGTCATGCCGAAAATGCCTACGCGGCCCCGCAACACGCTGCCGCCTTTGGCCTGCGACGGGCACACGCATGTCTTCGGCCCGTTCGACGGCTTTCCCCTGATGCTTCCGTCGAGCTACCCGCCGCCGGACGCACCGGTCGAGCGGCATCTGAAGATGCTGGATACGATCGGCGCGGCGCGCGGCGTCATCGTGCAGCCCGCGCCCTACAGCACCGATACGCGTCTGATGGTGCATGCGCTGAAGGCGGCCAAGGGCCGTCTGCGGGGCATTGCCATCGCCACACCGGCGATCGCCGATGCCGCTTTACGCGAACTCGACGAGGCGGGCGTGCGCGGCCTGCGCTTCGTCGACATGCTAGACCTTCAGGGCAACAAATTTTCGGGCGCGGTTTCGGCGCGCGAACTCACGCATCTCGCCCCGCGCATGAAGGCGCTGGGCTGGCATGCCGAACTCTGGGCGAATCTGGACGACCACCTGGCCCTGCTACCCGATCTCATTCCGCACGGCATCGCCATCGTGCTCGATCACCTAGCCTGTCTCGATGTTTCCCGCGGCGTCGGCGATCCGTCGTTCCAGTCGCTGCTGCGCCATGTCCGCGTCGGCGATGTCTATGTGAAGCTCACGCTCTGCCGCCGCTCGAACCAGTATCCGTCTTATGCGGAGCTGAAGCCGTTCCACGATGCGCTGGTCGCGGCCAATCCCGACCGGCTGCTCTGGGGGTCGGACTGGCCCTATGTCGCCATGGGCGACAGCGCCCCCGATGTCGGGGTCATGGTCGATCTGGTGCATGACTGGGTGCCCGACGCCGCCATTCGCCGGAAGATATTCGTCGACAATCCGGCGCGGGTTTACGCCTTCTGAGCGGCGCGGTCTTTCGGAGGGCCCCATGAAACTCGCCACCTTCCTGTCGCCATCGGGCGCCCGGCGCATCGGCGCGGTGGACGTCGCGAAGGATCGCGTCCTGGACCTTGCGGGCGCGGCGAAAATCCTCAAGGGCGATGGGGATGTCTTTGCCAGCATGATCGACCTGATCGAATCCGGCGACGCGGGCTTCGCCGAGGCCAAGCGTGTTGCCGAAGAATGGCCGCAAGGGGCAAGCCTGCCGCTGACCGGCCTCGATCTACTTGCGCCGTTGCCGCGTCCGGTCTCGCTGCGCGACTGCCTGGTGTTCCAGCAGCACATGATCAACGGCGCCGAGCGGCTCTCCCGGATTTCCGGGCACCCGCCGGTGCCGATCACGCCGCTCTGGTTCGAGCGACCGACCTATTACAAGGGCAACCGGATGAGCGTGATTGGAAGCGGCGCTGACATTATCTGGCCGCGCTATTCCGAGCAGATGGATTTCGAGCTCGAACTCGCCTGCATCGTCGGACGCGGCGGCAAGGACATATCGCGCGCCGAAGGGCTGGATCACATTTTCGGCTTTACCATTTTCAACGACGTCTCTGCGCGCGACACCCAGGCCAAGGAAAAAATCTTCAGCCAGGGCCCGACCAAGGGCAAGGATTTCGATACCGGCAACGTCCTCGGACCGTGGATCACGACGCGGGACGAAATCGGCGACCCACAGGATCTGGACATGGAAGTGCGGATCAATGGCGAGCGCTGGGGCGGCGGGAATTCGTCCGATATGTATCATTCCTTCGCCGCCATCATCGCCTTTATCTCGATCGAGGAAACCCTGTATCCCGGCGAAGTCATCGGCAGCGGAACTGTCGGCACCGGCTGCGGCCTGGAATTCGACCGCTTTCTCAAGCCGAACGACACGATCGAATTGGAAATTGAGAAGATCGGCATCTTGCGCAACCGCATCGTGCGCCGGCACGCCTGAAGACTGTGCGGCGCAAAGCTCCGAAAGCGAGGAGGCGCGCGCGCCGCCGCCCGTGCGTGTCGCGTGGCGGGCGAGTTGCCGGCGTCCGACTTGAGCGCTGGCGGCGGGATCAGCGGCGCATAGCCGGAACGCCATCCGATTTTCCGCATTCTGCGCCCGAAGTTTTCGGATTCGTTCGGACGCGTGCGATTTGCCGTCCGCCATGGTAGAGCACCGCCGAACGGGAGTTCGATGCCATGAAACAATACGGCCATTTCATCGACGGCAAGACCGTCGCGGTCGCGTCCAAGGCGTTCCGCGAATGGTCCGCCGTCAATCCCCAGCGCCGCGCCCGGGTGATGTTCAATTTCAAGGCGATGGTCGAGAAGAACATGGACGAGCTGGCGCGCCTGCTGTCGTCCGAGCACGGCAAGGTCGTCGCCGAAGTCCCGGTGCCGCTGGCCTATCACACGTTCGGCGGCTGGAAGCGCTCGGCGTTCGGCGACGTGAATCAGCACGGCCCGGAGGGCGTGCGGTTCTATACACGCGTCGAGACGGTGACGGCGCGCTGGCCCAAAGGCGGCGTGCGCGAAAACGCCAGCTTCGTAATTCCGACGATGAAATGAATGCCCGCCTGTCACCCCCGGCTGAGCGATGCGACAGCATCGCGAAGGGGAGGGGGCCCAGGCGGTCAGAGTAAGCTAGGTCTACCCGCCTGGATCCCCTTCCTCTCGCTTCGCTCGGCCGGGGATGACAGTGAGTGGAAATGAATGGCTGACGAGCCAGAAATAATCCTCGTGGGCGGCCGCGACATCGGCATGGCGTTGCGCGATTTCACCGACACGGTGCCCTACGCCCAGACTCGCTAGCTCCAGCGCTGGAGGCAGCCAGGCTGGCCCAGAAAAGCACCCGCTCCAGAGGCGTCCTAGCGGGTTTGGGAAGGGTTAGGGGTAGGCAGCACCATAAACGATAATATATAATATAATCAGACACTTACATGTCAACTTGGCGGGCCACGGCCGACGATGATGAGCACTATGTCTACGCTATAGCCCGATAATCTCAGGCACAAAGGCTGGCCGAGGCCGGACCGTCTCGCTCCTGGGATTAGCGAAGGTCGGAATGCGGGTCTGGCCCGCATGGGCTAACAGCGTGGTAAAGATTTCGACCAGAGGTGCCCCGTCAACCAAGGGAGAGGACGATGACTGACGCGGCGACCGGCGCGGCTTCCGCACCGCTTTTCAAGTATGTGGACATCGCCGGCCTGAAGCGAATTCTCGAAGGCTCCATACGGTTCACACAGCCGAGCGCCTTCAACGATCCGTTCGAGTTGCTGCCGGAAGTCGTGGTCCCTAACGACACGGGCGAAAAGCAGCTCAGCTTTTCGTTCGACGTACGGGCGCAACGCCGGCAGCCGCCGCCGGGTGCGCTGAACGAGGTGCCGGACGGCTGCCAGGCGAGCGACTCCATGTCGCGCGACATCGTTCAGCAGTTCAACACCCTTATCGGCATTCTTTGTCTGTCGCGGGTTAGTGACTCGCTCTTAATGTGGTCCCACTATGCCAATCAATATGCCGGCGCCGTGGTTGAGTTTGACGGATCGCACGAATTCTTCGACGGCCAGATCGATGTCGAATATCGACCGCGACGGCCGATGCGCGATGTCGGCGCATACGTCTCTCCGCCCCAACCAATCCCCGTCGCCGAACTTTGCGCAAAGTCCGAGGAGTGGAAATACGAGCAGGAAGTCCGGGTCATACGCAGCCTTGCAGATTGCGAGGAAAAGGGCATTGGTCCCCGCGGGTTTCCAGTTTACACACAGCATCTCCCGCCTGAGTGTATCAAATCCGTAACCCTAGGCGAGAGAACGCCCATCACCGAGCAGCGCGCGA
Source organism: Rhizomicrobium sp. (assembly GCA_037200045.1). Taxonomy (NCBI): domain Bacteria; kingdom Pseudomonadati; phylum Pseudomonadota; class Alphaproteobacteria; order Micropepsales; family Micropepsaceae; genus Rhizomicrobium; species Rhizomicrobium sp. Next base: position 1,355,956 of record JBBCHM010000002.1, on the reverse strand, counting down.
TCTATGACGCTGTGAAAGACACTCGGATAATCCTCACGCTCGCCGCCATCGACCATCGCGGCTATGCGTTCAGACGCGAGTTGATTAAAATGGCCGTTCCGGCGTCAGAGATGAATCCATGGATCACGCCGCGCACGGCTCACATCTTCAGCCACCTAACGACGCCATTCGGCGAGATCGCGCGTCATCTGATCGCCAACCATCCGATGAGCAAGACCGTCAACAAGCCCGTGTGAATGCAGCGCATGCGATAGTCTAGAATGTAATCCCCCATCCTATTTTCCGGATGGTAGAAAACCGGAATAGCGAAAAGTATGTGGTATCGTTGTCGTAGCACGCTTGCGGCGAGGAGTATGGGATGAAGGTGCCGCTGAAAATCACGGTATCGCCGCTCCGAAACATGGAGACCGTATTGTAGAGGGGTGAGTTAACGGGAATTACTGTCGAACCATGAGGCTGCGTGTTCTGTTCATCGACGCCATACGCATAGTAATTCCCTAAAGAAAGCTCGACTCCCAATCCGCCGCTGCTCAGATCCTGGGTATGCACCTCCAAGGACAGACGTATTCCCTTGTCTGGTGAGTTGTTATCGATGGAGTTCACCTCACCGACCCAGCCGGATACCTCGCCCCTCGGTATCGCCGCGCAAAACTCCTTCCGAAATTCCAAATCAATCTTGTCTCGCTGGATGTCGTTCGGAGCGCTCTCATGGAGATCATTGTATTTTGAAAGGATGCGCGTGAGTTCTCTTTGTTGTGTTGGAACCTGAACGCTGTTTTGTGCCCATGAGATTGAGGCACTGCAGACGCTTACGACCAGCGCCAACATAATGGTGGTAGGGAGTCGGCTCATTCGATTACCCTCTGTGCGAGCTCTGCCAGCGTTACAAATTCAATTCCAAACTTTGTATTGAGCCACTGGCGATTATCGTGGTCGAGCACGGAACGACCCGTGCCATCCTTTCGGAAATCTTCACTGCAAAAAAGCTTCAAGCCGAAACCGTAGTGAGCAGCAACACTATCGCCGTCTGCCCATTCACGGACTGCTTCTGCTACCTTTCTCCTTTCCGGCTTATCCTTCGCGCGGCCAAGGCCTTGCAGGAATAACTCCGGATTCTCGACACCATCACGTTGGCTAAACTGCAATCCAAGCTCGACAGCGATGGCCTGACCGACGCCGCGTCTCGCGATTTCAGTTGTCAGCTCATTTACCTTGTCCATGCAACGGACGAGTTCGAGTATTCCCCCATCCGGCTCGTAAAGCTCGCAATCTTGGTCCCTCAGATGATATCCGCCGATTCGGGCAGCCGTTCGTAAGGATCGCATGCCTAGCTCCAGTGCCGCCCGGACTCTTGCAGAGGATCGGGGGTCGAGGGGATTTCGGACATGCCGGATGCCAACCGTGAGAGTGACATTATTCTTGCCGGTCGATGAGGCATCGGAAACCACCCGAGCGCTCCCAAGAACGTCGGCACGATCGACGTTCTTGATTCCCTCCAACGTGATAACGGTCTCACTAAAAAAGCCGCGAACGCGCCCAGCCCGCATGGCAGCCGCGACAATGGCCCCGCTTGCGCCGGTCCCACGTTGCGCGGTTTCGGGGGCAACCACCGAGGCCAGCGTGTTGGTGTCGAACGTCACCGTCAAAGGAGTTGAATCGTACGGTCGATGCATCGGCGTGAGCATTACCACATGCGTCCTGACAGCGCCCGCCTTGCTCTCATCCGTCGAGAAAGATGGCGATGCGGTGTCCTGCTGGCGACGAACGACCGGAGCGGACGCGATCCTAATCGTCGGTCTCAGAAGCGGTGGCTCATGCACAAGTCCGTTCGTCGCGCAGCCGCGACCTGGCACCTCGCTACGCAAATTTGCGCCATTCCGATCAAGGTTCATGGACAGTCCCGACTGTACGATATGCGCCAATCCTGCTCAGCGACGACATGGTCAAAGATCGTAGTTAGGGTTGTGCGACGTAGGAAGAGCGAAGGCACGAAGGCGCCGATTTGTGCTGGGACGGGGATGGCAAGATAAAGCGGATTTTCAATCCGCGCTCCCTTCGGTCGTAAGTGGTTGTCTGCACATTGTTTTTGAGCCGCTTTACGGCGATGTAGCGGCACTCCGAACGGTGTGCGTGGTGCCGCCTGAGGCACTTTTCTCTTTATTTTCAATGCAAAAGTGGGTGGCGGTCGCAAGGTGCCGCGTGGCGCGTTCTGCCGTTTCTACGCTACAGCAAGTCTTTTTCCGCCACACCACGACGAGTGCTTTCGAGGACTTGCGCATCCCGAATCCGATGCTGATCGTCCTGTCATGGCAGGCAATGACGCAGACGATTTCCGCATCAAACCGGGGCGGTCCCGTACCCAAAGGACGCGCGTCCGTTCGCACGACCTGCCGTTCCTGCAACAGGTCAAGGCGGCCGTTCGCAAGGCCGGCGGCAACCCCAATCGGATCGGCCGGGGATCGGGATCGGCGGGCAGCCGGAAAGGGGAAGGCGGCGGGCGGTTCAATGCGCACGGCCGGGGCGCGAAGGTGGTGGCTTCCTTTCCGAAAGACGGTGGCGGATGGAGCCGCGACGGGAACGGCGCGCGGTTTCGTTCGCGCCGTGTGGTGGTCAAGGCGCGGGTGGTCAAGCTCAACCCGCAGCGCGGCTCACGCGGCCTGAAGATGCGCGGCACGGTGAGCAAGGCGGCCGACGCCCACCTGCGCTACCTCGAACGCGACGGGGTGATGCGCGACGGCGAGAAGGGCCGCGCCTATTCCGCCATTGAGAACGAGGCGGATGGTCGTGCCTTTGTCGAGCGCGGGCGGGAGGACCGTCACCAGTTCCGCTTCATCGTCGCGCCGGAGGATTCCGTCGAGATGAGCGACCTGCGCGGCTTCACCCGCGACCTCATGCGGCAGATGGAAACCGACCTCGGCACGAAGCTCGATTGGGTTGCGGTCGATCACCACAACACCGGCCACCCCCATACCCATGTGATCGTTCGGGGCGTTCTCGACGATGGCCGTATCCTCAATATCGCCGGCGACTACATAGCCCATGGGGTCCGCCACCGGGCGAGCGAACTGGTGACGCTGGAACTCGGGCCACAGACCGAGCTTGATGTCGCCCGCAAGCTGGCGACCGAGGTGGATGCCGAACGGCTGACCCGGCTCGACCGGATGCTCATCACCGAGCAACAGGAGAAGGGCGTCGTGGACCTGCGCCCTGACGCCGCCGAGGGCTACACCGTCCGCGCCAACCGGCATCTGCTGATCGATCGGGCGAAGCGGCTGGAACGCTACGACCTCGCCACCGAAACCGAACCTGGACGCTGGGCCATCTCCGACAGGGCCGAGCCGACCTTGAAGGCTCTGGGCGAGCGCAACGACATCATCAAGACCATGCACCGGGCACTGGCCGATCACGGCATCGCGGACGAGCGCGGCCCGAGCCAGTATGTCACCCACGGCAAGCAGATCGCCCATCCAGTCGTCGGGCGCGTGCTCGCCAAGGGATTGGCCGGCGACGAGATGGGCGACCGGCTGCATCTGGTCATCGACGGGGTAGACGGTCGCACCCACTATGTCGAGACGGCGGATGCGACCAAGCTGGACGAGATCAAACGGGGGCATATCATCTCGCTCGATCCCGCCCCGACCAAGGCCGAGCCGAGACCCGCCGACCTCAATATCAACACGATGGCGGAAGCCAATGGCGGCATCTACCGGCCGAGCCAGCATCTGGAAGCCACGCGGGACATCATCGAACGCCGCCACGGCGACCCGGACGCCTTCATCCGCTCCCATGTCCGCCGTCTGGAAGCGCTTCGCCGTGCCGGGCACGTCGAACGCATCGACGCCGATCACTGGAAAATCCCCGCCGACATCGCCGAGCGCGGTGTCGCCTATGACGCGCAGGGGCGACCCAAGGACTTCGCTGCCCGCACGCTCTCCACCCTTGACCTTGAACGGCAGATCGGCAGCGGCGGCGCAACCTGGCTGGATCGGGAGCTTGTCGCCGACAAACGGACCCCGCTGGCCGAGGCGGGGTTCGGCCAGGAGGTAAAGGATGCCCTCCATCGCCGCGCCGAGCGGCTGGTGGAGATAGGCTACGCCACGGACAATGGGCAAACCATTACCATCCCGCGCAAGACCATCGCCGCGCTGGAACGACAAGAGGTCGATCACGTTGGCCGGCAGATGGCGGCCGAGCGCGGGCTGCCCTACGCGCCAAGCGGGCCGGGGGAATATGTGACCGGCCGGCTGGCGGGCGTCGCCAATCTTACCAGCGGGCGCTTCGCCATGATCGAGGACGGCATGGGCTTCCAGCTCGTGCCCTGGCAGCCAGTTCTCGAAAAGCGTATCGACCAGTACATCAGCGGTGTCCGGCGCTCCGACGGCGGCATTGATTGGGGATTCGGTAGAAAAAGAGAACTTGGGATCGGATTATGATCGCCTGTGTCACGCCACGCCTCGGAGATTCGGATTTTATATGAACGGAGGCGGGCTTTACGATAAGTGCGAAGCCCTTAGCCGCGTAACCGCGGCCGGACATTTATGGATGAATGCAAATTAGTGAAGGAACGGCCGCTCATGCTAGACGCCCGCGAGGCCATTCAAGCGATAGGTGACTCCCTCGCGGCCTTTATGAAGTCAGGCCCGCAGTCGGACGCTCACCAAGATGAGATCAAGAGGCAGGTGGCCGAAGTCGTACGGGACATATCGGCTACGGTCGAACAAGCGACAGCCACCTATAAGCTGGCCGGCGAAGATTTTCTTGAAAAGGTGATACAAGTCAGAGGCATGCCAACCCGTCAAATCATTGGCGGCGACGGCCAATCTGGCCTAGTTAGTTCTAGCGGTAGTCAAATCGCAGGGAATTTCGACGCGCTGTTGCCAAATATAAAGGTCTGCCTTGCAGAGTGCGTAGCGACTTATCATTTGCAGGCACAGCACTATTTCGATCAGCAGATAAGTGAGTTTAACTCTCGATTAGAGCAATTTATTGAACAAGTGCCGAGCGTCGGAACAAAAGACAAGGCTGCCAAAAGACAGATTACGGAGATCAAGAAGGAGCTTCAGCAATTAGCAAAGTGGGAGAAGCTATTCTATGTCTATAAGGCAAATAGCCTTGCCGCTGAGATCGAATACATATTCTCCCTTCAAGGAAATCCGCTTGCAGCGATTTGGCACTACAGCGAATTGGATGAACAAGGCGAATATCAAAAGACCTACGATCACGAGGCGCGCGACGGAAAAGTTTACGCCGTGCGGGGCAATTGGGCTATCGAGAAGGGCCTTATGAATGCGGGCGCCCACGGCTACATCAATGATTCCACAAGGCCCGCTCAAGAAGTTGGCTGCATGTGTCGCCTTCAATGGGTTTACAATCTCCGTAGCTTGCCAAGCGACATGATAACAGCGAAGGGGCGATCCGAGCTTGAGCGTGTGACGGCAATTATCGCTAGTTCGCCCGAGCCACCCCCACAAAAGTCGTCGAGCGCGGCCGTGCCGGGGAATGACCGGAACCGCCCCAAAAGCTGGCTTGGGCGTTTATTTGGCCGAGATTGATGCTTCCCCATGCAAACCTGCTTCCTCGATGAGGCCGGACCGGCTCCAGCCCGTCAAGGCTGGCGCTGGCGCGCCACCGCTGCGCGGCTTACGGCCTTGACCGGCTGTCCCCGGCCCGGCAGGGGGCTCTCCAGGCAAGTAAGGCTGATTGGGAGTGATCCACTCCTTCCCTGACGAGGGGCTGGTCACGGCCCATTGCCCGTGATAGGTTACATGTAACTTATTTGGAGATTGATCATGCCATCGGCATCGAGGCCCAAGCCCTCCCGCGTGAAGGTACGGGAACATCGAGAACGCCTGCGGTCGCAGGGCCTTCGTCCAATTCAGATTTGGGTACCGGATGTGCGCTCGCCATCGTTCCGGTCGGAGGCACACCGCCAGTCCTTGGCCGTGGCGGCGAGCGCGCATGCCCGCGAGGATCAGGCGTTTATCGACGCAGTATCGGACTGGGGCGATGAATGAGGCGTGGCGACATCTGGACCGTCGCCGGCGGCAAGGATTACGCGGGCAAACCGCGCCCGGTTGTCATCGTGCAGGATGACAGCTTCGACGCCACCGACTCGATCACCGTCTGCGCCTTTACGACGGACGCAACCGAAGCGCCTCTGTTCCGCCTGCCCGTGGAGCCGAACGAGCGCAACGGGCTGCGCGCAGCTTGCCGGCTGATGGTGGACAAGATCACTACCGTCCCGAAGTCTAAGGTCGGCGCGCATGTCGGTCGCTTGGACGACGAGGACATCCTACGGCTCAATCAAGCGATCCTCGTGTTCCTTGGGCTGGCCGTGTCTCCGAGGACGCAACGGGAGGCTTAGACAGTGAGGGAACTGCTCTGGACCGCGCTCGCTACGCTCCGCTCGTCTGATGTCATACCACGCAAGTATTTTCACGCTCCGCCGCGAAGCGTGCTGTGGCGTAAAATTCGGCTATTCTTGTCTCGGGTTAGTCGCGCGATCCTGTCGGGATGTCCCAACCGCGTGCCCTTCACCGCAAAGACCGTCGCGACTATCCGCACCTGGACGTCCTGCCCGACGATCTTTACGTCCAGTTGGAGCCGTGGCCCCGCATCGGCCGGCCGCCGAAGCATGATGTTGCGACGTGGACCGTCACCGACGACTGGCCCCGGCGCGTCCCGGTCACGGAAGCCGAGGTTGACGTGTTCGAGGCATGGTTCGGCGACCTCTTCGATGAACTGTTTGGGCCGTGCCGATGATTTGACAAGGAGACTTCTGCCATGACCGTGCCGCTGCGCGCCGCCCTCTATCTGCGCGTCTCGACGGCGCGGCAGGCCGAGCATGATGTCTCCATTCCAGATCAGAAGCGGCAGGGCGAAACCTATTGCCAGTCGCGCGGCTACCAGCTTGTCGAGACCTACGTTGAACCCGGCGCATCCGCCACGAACGACCGCCGCCCCGAATTCCAGCGCATGATCGAAGCGGGCACCAGCAAGCCTGCGGTGTTCGATGTCGTCATCGTCCATTCGTTCAGCAGGTTCTTCCGCGATCACTTCGAGCTTGAATTTTACGTCCGCCGGCTCGCCAAGAACGGCGTCAAGCTCGTCTCCATTACGCAGGAGATGGGCGACGATCCCATGCACGTCATGATGCGTCAGATCATGGCGCTGTTCGACGAGTACCAGTCCAAAGAGAACGCCAAGCACGTCCTGCGGGCCTTGAAGGAGAATGCCCGTCAGGGTTTCTGGAACGGCTCCCTGCCGCCCATTGGCTATCGCATCGTCGCGGCGGAGCAGCGTGGGGCCAAGGTCAAAAAGAAGCTGGAAATCGATCCGCTGCACGCCGACACGATCCGACTGATTTATAGGCTTGCGCTGGAGGGCGACGGCACGTCCGGCCCAATGGGCGTGAAGAACATCACGGCTCATCTCAACCGCCACCGCCTCTTCACCCGCGACGGCGGACGCTGGGGCATCGGGCAGGTTCATCGCATCCTGACGCGGCGCACCTATATCGGTGAGCACGAGTTCAACAAGCGCTCCAAGGCCAAGGCGTTGAAGCCGGTCAGCGAGATCGTCACCGTCGCCGTGCCGCCGATCATCGATCAGACGACCTTCGATGCCGTGCAGGCGCATCTTCGTTCACGAAACCCCAAAGTCACGCCGGCCCGTGTGGTCAGCGGCCCCACCCTCCTTACCGGCATCTGCTTTTGCGCTGACTGCGGCGGGGCTATGACGCTCCGCACGGGCAAGGGCGGGCGCTATCGCTACTACACCTGCTCGATCAAGGCACGGCAGGGCGAGACGGGCTGCAAAGGCCGCTCGATCCCGATGGAGAAGCTGGACAACCTTGTGGCCAGCCATATCGAGGACAGGCTGTTGCAGCCCGAGCGGCTTAAGGAAGTGCTGGCCGCCGTGCTCGACCGCCGGCAGGAGCGCTCGGAACGTCGCCGCGAACACATCGCTGAACTGAACAAGCGCGCCACCGAGACCGACCTACGGCTCAAGCGGCTCTATGACGCCATCGAGTCGGGCGTGGCCGATCTGGGCGACACGGCGCTGAGAGACCGTATCGCCGGCCTCAAGGCAACTCGCGATCAGGCGCAGGCAGACTCCGAGCGCGCTCAGGCCATGCTCGAAAGCTCCGGCCAGCAGGCGATCACGCCGCAGATGGTCCGCAAGTTCGCCCGGACGGCGCGGGAGCGTATGCGGATCGAGGGTGGTGGCTACCGTCGCGACCATCTCCGCGCGCTTGCCCAGCGCGTCGAAGTCGCTGACAAAGAAGTCCGCATCATGGGATCGAAGGGGGATTTGCTCAGAACCCTTGCCACTGGTGCGGGCGTAGCGCCGGCTACGCCCGGCGTGCCCAGTTCTGTTCTGAAGTGGCGGACAGGGAGGGATTCGAACCCTCGAACGGCTATTAACCGTTACACACTTTCCAGGCGTGCGCCTTAAACCACTCGGCCACCTGTCCGGGACGCCCGCCTTGATAGACGGCGGCGCGAGATATCCCGCCTGCAGGCCAAATGCAAACCCGGACAATTCCTGGGAATTTCGCCCTCGCCGAACCGGCCCCTTGCGGGCAGCGCGGCACCCCGCACTTTGCCTTCGGCAACATGAACTTTCTGTTCGGTTCGAGAAACTTTTGAGCGGGACCGGATTCTAGTTTCGCGCCCGGAGCGCTGCCATGCGGACGTTGGGGAATGTCCGCCGACCGAAGGCAGGACAGTGCAGAGCTCGCAGGACGGCGTGCCCCAGCCCCCGCTCTTTATCGCCGGCATCGAGCAGGCGATCGCCGCCGGCGATCTCGACCTTGCCGCGCAACTGGCCCAGCGGGCGCTGGATGCCGGCCACACCCATCCGCTCCTGTTCGAAAGCCGGGGCCGGTGCAGGCTGCGCCGCGGCCAGCTCAAGGATGCGCTCGACGATCTGCAGCGCGCCCACGCCCTGGCGCCGAAATCGACGCGGACCCTGTGCGCGCTCGCCGAATGCCTGAACGCGCTCGGCCGGCCGCGCATGGCCGTCCTCGCCTGCGGCGACGCCCTGACGATCGACGCGACGCTCGCCGGCGCCTGGTTCCAGAAAGGCCTGGCGCATCGCCAGCTCAACCAGCCGGAGCGGGCCGAGGTCTGTTTTCGGCAGGCCGTCCGCCACGACCCCGCCTTGGCGCCCGCCTGCGCCGAGCTTGCGCCGGCCGCGCGCGTCGGCAAGCCGGCGGACTGAACGGCCGGCGCGAAAACGGGCGGCCCGCATGGACCGCCCGTTCGCGAAGGCTTGCGTGCCGTCCTAGTCGGTGCCGGCGCGGCCGAGGCCGAGATCGTGCTCCGCCGCGACGATGGAGATCGTGTAGCCGGCCGTCACGTCGAACAGCGTCATCACCATGATGAAGAAGAACGGCGTCGAGGCGAAGCCCTTCACCACGATGAATTCGACCAGCGCGATGATGAAGACCAGGAGCGACAGGCCGTGATTGATGATCTCGCGCGAGGTCGTGCGCGTCGCCTTGACCACTTCCACGAACAGCAGGCACAGGCTGAGCAGGACGAGGAAGTCGCCGAAGCTGAACTTCCAGACATCGCCCGAGAACATCGGAATGGACACGGCGTGCTCGTAGCTCAGCAGGTCCTGCGTGGCGTGATGCAGGATCGCGCCGCCGCCCAGGGCGATCAGATTGTAGACGATGAGCGGAATCACAAGCAGCGGAAACAGGCGAAACATGGAATCCTCCCCACGGGCATTTCCGGCACCGCCGGCAAATGCGGCTAAAGCTACGGGACCGACACGGCCGTCAGGCTTGTACCATATTGGGGCGAAAAAGGGGCGCGGTTAACGCGGCCGATGGTTAAGCCGGCGGCGCCGCGGCTTTCCGGGTGCGGTCGCGGTAGATCATGTAAAGATTGCGCAGATAGATCGGGATCGGCATGCCCTGGCCGATCAGCAGCGGCCAGGCCTGGATGTGCACCGCATAGGCGAAGCTGATCAGCCCGCCGCCGAGGCTGCAATACCAGAAGGCGACCGGCACCACGCTGTGGCCTTCCTGCTCGCTGCGCAGCCACTGGATCAGGAAGCGCACGCCGAAGATCGCCTGGCCGAAGAAGCCGATGCCGGTCCACACGGTGTCATAAGGGTGCTGCAGCGCCAGCATATAGAGATGCGTGAGATAGCTCATCAGATCTCCCGCGATTCGGCGTTGGCCCGAAAACGCCGCTGCAGCCAGCGCACGCCCAGAATGTCGTTCACGCTCACCAGCAGCCGGCCGAAATTGGTGTACTTCGAGCGGCCATGCGTCCGCGGGCGATGGTTCACCTCGGCGAAGCGCACGTCATAGCCCTCGCGGATCATGAGCGTGATGATGAAGCGGTGGATATGGTCGAAATAGGGAAGGGCGAGGAAGGCCTCGCGGCGGAACACTTTGAGGCCGCAGCCGGTGTCGATGGCGCCATCGTCGAGCAGGCGGGCGCGGATCGCATTGCCCAGCCGGGACGCGAGGCGCCGGCTGAACGTGTCCTTGCGGCGGGCGCGCACGCCGGAAACCACGCCGACATTGCCCGCGTCGGGGCCGCGCAGCACGGCGAGCAGCTTGGGGATGTCGGCCGGATCGTTCTGGCCGTCGCCGTCCAGCGTGACGATGGTTTCGGAGCGGGCGGCGCGCACGCCGGTGCGGATGCCGCGGCTCTGGCCGAGATTGCGGCCGTGCCGGATCACGCGCAGCGACGGGATTTCGCTCTTGAGTGCCGCCAGCGCCGCGCCGGTGCCGTCGGTCGAGCCGTCGTCGACGAAGATGATCTCGGCGTCCTCGCCGTTCACCGCGGCCGCGATCTCGCGCGCCAGCGGGCCGACATTCTCGGCTTCGTCCTTGACCGGCACGACTACGGAGAGGGCGACCGCCATGCTGAGGTTCCGTTCGATCCCATCGTAGAATAGAGTGCCCGCCGGCCGTCCTTGGGCCTGCCTTTCGGGCGCGCGGCCGGGCGCCTTATACAGGCCCGGCCCCTCAAGAAACAGGCTTGTTCCAGGATGACCCATTTGCCGCAATCCCCCCGCCGGAGGCACCCGGCCGCGGCAACGCCATACAAGGGACGTTCCAGATGAGCGGCAACGACGAGGCTGTCGCCCCGCCGCCCGTGATGCTCGCGCCGCAAGTGCCGGCGACGCGGACCGGCCACGCTTTGTCCTGGGCGGCGCGCCATTGGTGGGCGACGCTGGCCGTGCTGTGCCTGGCGCTGTGGCTGCCGGGCATCCTCAGCCTGCCGCCCATCGACCGCGACGAGAGCCGCTTCGCGCAGTCCTCGCGCCAGATGCTTGAGACCGGCAATTTCATCGACATCCGCCTCGGCCATGTGCCGCGCTACAAGAAGCCGGCCGGCATCTATTGGCTCCAGTCCGCGACGACCGCCATCGCCGGCCTCGGCGACCGCAGCCATATCTGGACCTACCGTCTCGCTTCGCTGCTCGGCGGCATTCTGGCGGTCCTTTTATGTTTCTGGTGCGCGCGGACCTTTGCGATCCCCGAGGTCGCCTGGCTCGGCGCGGCGCTGATGGGGACCTCGCTCCTCCTCACCGCCGAATCGACCATGGCGACCACCGACGCGGTGCAGCTCGCCTGCCTGATGGGCGCGATGGGCGTCTTGCTTCGCATCTATCTCGCGTCGCGCGCGCCCGACCGTCCGGCGGTCGGCACGGGTCTGGTCCTGATCGGCTGGGGCGCCTTCGCCGCCGGCATCCTGGTGAAGGGACCGGTCGTGCCCGGCGTCTGCGCCGTGACCGTGCTCGCGCTCATCGCCTGGGGGCGCGGCGACTGGCGCTGGCTTGCCGGCACCAAGCCGCTTCTCGGCGTCCCGCTGATGCTGCTGATCGTGCTGCCCTGGGGCATCGCGATCCTGCTCGCGAGCCATGGTGCGTTCTACGAACAGTCGCTGGGTCAGGACTTCGCCGCCAAGCTGGCCGGCGGGCAGGAGAGCCACGGCGCTTGGCCGGGCACTTATCTGCTGCTCGTGACGCTGACCTTCTGGCCGGCGATCCTGTTCGTCGTGCCCGGTCTCGGCGCCGCGATTCGCGGTCGCGACGATCCGGCGACCCGCTTCCTTCTGGCCTGGGCCGGCGCGAGCTGGCTGATGATCGAAATCGTACCGACCAAGCTGCCCAACTACATCCTGCCGGCCTATCCACCGCTCGCGATGCTGGCGGCCGTCTGGATGCTGTGGCCGCGCGAGACCAACGGCCCGCGCTGGCAGGCGGCGCTCTCTTATCTATCGGCCGTGCAGTTCCTGATCGGGGCTGCGGCGCTGGCGGCCGCGCCGATCCTGGTGTCGCTCTATTATGGGCCCGGCGCGCCCTGGTGGCTGATCGCGCCGGCGGTGCTCGGCGCGCTCCTCGGCCTGACCGCCCTCATCCTCTATCTTCGCACCGCGAAAGTGCCCGCCTTCGCCTTCGCGATACTCTCGGTTTTCGTGGCTTATCCGACGCTTACCGCCGGCGCCGGGCCGCGGCTGGACGCGATCTGGATCAGCCCGCGCGCCGCCGCGCTCGTCGCGAAATATGCCAGGCCGGGCGACCCGCCGGTGGTCGCCGCCGGCTATGCCGAGCCCAGCCTGCTCTTCGCGCTGGGAACCGAGACGCGGTTGACCGACGGGATGGGCGCGGCCGAGGTCGGCGCCTATCAGGGCGGCCTTGCCCTCGTCGAAGACGCGGAGCGGCCGTCCTTCCTCGCCCATCTGGCCGAGCGCGAGACCGACGCGGTGCCGCTCGACCGGCTCGACGGGTTCAACTACACGCGCGGCCGCAAGGTGCACATCACGCTCTATCGCGTGACGGCGACCCACGACGTGACCGTTCCCCCGGCCGAGTGAGGCGCGTCGGTCACAGGCCGGCAATTCATTCACAGGGACGTTCGATCGGGCCGCCCCCCGTCGCGCGGACGCCAATGCGCCGGTCCTACGGTCGACGGCGCTGTCCGCATGCCGCCCAGGACGGTCGAATGCAGCGTCCGCGAAATTCATCCGATGCCGATTCGGCAAGGGTTAGATGCAACGCGAGTTGAATCGGACCGCGCCCGATGCGCCGGCCCTCGCGATCGTCCTCATACGCATCGAATGGCCCCCTCGAAGGTCGTCGCGCGGCGTTCGTTGCCGCTCGACGCGGCGGGGCCGACCGCTTGTTACTCTTGACGCGTGAATTGAAGCTACTAAATATCGCTCTCGTTGTTGCATCCGTTGATGGGGAGTCGTTGGGGCTTTCGCGTGGATCGCAACTTCGGAGCGTCTTATAGGACGATGAGTCTCCAAATCGCGCGGGGGCGTGAAGCCAAGCCTCCGCTCCGGACGATCCGCCCAAGGCAGGATGTCCGACCCCAACTGACGGAAGCGTCCGGCGCGCAGCCGCTGCTTGCTCCCTCCAAAGAGGCCGCCCCCGCGAAGAAGGTGGCCCTCCGCTTCCCCGTCAATCCCGATACGCGCGCTTTCTACAAGACCTTCTATCCCGGCACCTCGACGGTGGAGTGGAACGACTGGCGCTGGCAGATGCGCGCCCGCATCCGCACCCGCGACGAGCTGGTCCGCATCTTCTCGCTGTCGGCCGACGAGTTCGACGCGGTGAGCCGCCACAAGGGCTCGCTCCCGGTCGGCATCACGCCTTATTACGCCAGCCTGATGGGGCTGAAGGACGCCCGCGAACCCTTGCGGCGCACCCACATCATGACCGGCGACGAATACCTGACCACGGCCGGCGAGGACGACGACCCCCTGGCCGAGGACCACGACATGGCCGCGCCGGGCCTGGTCCACCGCTATCCCGACCGCGTGCTGTTCCTGACCACCGGCACCTGCTCGACCTATTGCCGCTATTGCACGCGGGCCCGCGTCGTCGGCAATCCGGGCGGCGAATACCAGTTCTCGACCAAGCAATGGGAACAGGCCCTCGCCTATCTGGAGCAGCACACCGAGATCCGCGACGTGCTGCTCTCGGGCGGCGACCCGCTGACCCTGGGCGACGACAAGCTCGACTGGCTGCTCGGGCGCCTTCGGGCGATGAAGCACATCGAGTTCCTGCGAATCGGCACCAAGATGCCGGTCGTGACGCCCCAGCGCATCACCAAGAACCTGATCGCCATCCTGAAGAAGTATCACCCGCTCTGGATGAGCATCCACTTCACCCATCCGGCCGAGTTGACCGACGAGGTCACCGAATCGACCGCCCGGCTGGCTGATGCCGGCATCCCGCTCGGCAGCCAGACCGTGCTGATGAAGGGCATCAACGACGACATCGAGGTGATGAAGCCATTGATGCAGGGCCTGCTCAAGCGCCGGGTCCGTCCCTATTACCTCTATCAATGCGATCCGATCCGCGGCTCGGCCCATTTCCGCACCAAGGTGGAGAAGGGCCTGGAGATCATCGAGGGGCTGCGCGGCCACACCACAGGCTATGCGACGCCGATCTTCGCGGTCGATGCGCCGGGCGGCGGCGGCAAGATCCAGATCGCGCCGGACTTTGTGGCGGGGCGCGACGGCGACGATCTGCTGCTGCGCAATTTCGAGGGCGGCGTGTACCGCTACCCCGATCCCGGCGGCACGCTGGGCGCCGACAAATAGGCGGCTAAGGTCGAAGGCGAAGTTATGCGATCACCCAGCCTCTCCGAACGGGGAGGCCGAACTGTTTGGGATATGCGCACTTCCATCACCTCCCCCTTGCGGGGAGGTCGAAAAAGATTCGCGCGAAAGCGCGAAGCTTTTTCGGGTGGGGGGCCGCTCCCTCCGTCCGGCACCGCCCCCCACCCGGAAAACATCTCGCTGCGCTCAATGTTTTTCGACCTCCCCGCAAGGGGGAGGTGATTTCATGCTCCGCATCGGCGTCACCTTCGATTTGCGCAAGGACTACCTCGCCCAGGGTTACAGCGAGGAGGAGACGGCCGAGTTCGACGCCGAAGTCACCATCGACGGTCTCTGCGACGCTCTCGCCGGGCTCGGCTTCGCGCCCGTCCGCATCGGCAATGTGAAGGCCCTGGTCGCGCGCCTCGCCGCCGGCGACCGCTGGGACGGCGTGTTCAATTTCTGCGAGGGCCTCAAGGGCCTGGCGCGCGAGGCCCAGGTTCCGGCGATCCTGGAAGCCTACGACATCCCTTATGTGTTCTCCGATCCGCTGACCATGGCGGTGACGCTCGACAAGGCGATGTGCAAGCGGATCGCGCGCGATTGCGGCGTGCCGACGGCGGACTTCGCCGTGATCGAGCGGATCGAGGACGTCGACGCCATCGACCTGCCGTTCCCGCTCTTCCTGAAGCCCGTCGCCGAAGGCTCGGGCAAGGGCATCGGTACCAACAACAAGGTCGCCGACCGCGCTCAGATGCGCGCCACCGCCGCCGACCTGCTGGCGCGCTTCCGCCAACCGGTCCTGGTCGAGCCGTTTCTCGCCGGGCGCGAGTTCACCGTCGGCATCACCGGTACCGGCCACAGCGCCGCCGTGCTTGGCGTCAGCGAGATCGTGCCCTTGGCCGGCTATCACGGCGACGGCTACGGCCTCGTCAACAAGCAGGACTGGGACGGCCGCCTCGACATCGTGGGCGCGCCGCCGGCCGAGGCGAAAGCCGCCGGCGAAGTCGCGCTCGCGGCCTGGCGCTGTCTTCGATGCCGCGACGGCGGGCGAATCGACATACGATGCGACGGCGCGGGCAGGCCGTTTTTCATCGAGGTCAATCCGCTGGCCGGCCTTCGGCCGGAGTACTCGGACATGTGCTTCATCGCCGCGCGCGAGGGCGTTTCGTACCAGGAGCTGATCGGCAGGATCATGGACTCGTTCCTGAGGCGCTATCCGGCGCTGGCGAAGTAGGAAATTGGGGGACCGCATGCGCATTCTCGTTCTGCATTCCGACGTGCCGCCCGACGCGCCGCCGGAGGACATCGACACGCTGACCTCGGCCGAGGCCGTGGCCCAGGCGCTCCTGAAGCACGGCCACGAAGTCTCCAAGGCGCCGTTCACCACCGATACGGACCGGTTCCGCGCGCTGCTGGCGCACGAGGGCGCCGATGTCGTGTTCAACCTGGTCGAGGGCGTCGACGGGCTCGGGCGGCTCGCGCCCGTCGCGCCGCGCATGCTGGAGGAGGCCGGCGCCGTCTTCACCGGCGTCGATTACGCCGCCATGGCGGTCACCACCGACAAGCCGCTCACCAAGCGCAAGCTGCGCGAGGCCGGCATCGCCACCGCCGACTGGCACGAGCCGCCCGATTGGGCCGGCCTGGACGACCGCAAATACATCGTCAAGTCGACGCTGGAGGACGCCTCGGTCGGCCTCGACGACGGCTGCGTCGTGGAAGGCGCAGAGGCGGTCAGGCGCCGGGCGGCGGAAAGCCTGGCGCGCCATGGCGGCCAATGGTTCGCCGAGGAATATATCGACGGGCGCGAATACAACATCTCCATGATGCAGGGCCCGAACGGCAAGCCGATGGTCCTGCCGCTGGCCGAGATGCGGTTCGACGACTGGCCGTCCGACAAGCCGCGCATCGTCGGCTATGGCGCCAAATGGGACGAGAGCCTGGACATCAACGACCAGATGATCCGCTGCTTCGAGACCGAGACCGCCGAACCGGTGCTGGCCGCCAAGCTCAAGCGGGCCTGCCTGCGCACCTGGAAGCTGTTCGGCTTCACCGGCTATGTCCGCGTCGACTTCCGCGTCACGCCGAAGGGCGAGCCCCTGGTGCTGGAGATCAACACCAATCCCTGCATCGCGCCCGATGCCGGCTTCGCCGCCGCGGGCGAGAAGATCGGCCTCGCCTACGACCAGCTGGTCCAGCGAGTGGTCGACACCGCGCTCGCCAACGCCAGGGCGCAATCGACGAAGAAGAGAGCCGGCGGCCGCTCGGATCGCACGGCGCTCAAGAAGATCGCATGAGCGTCGTCCCGCTCGCCCGAAGCTACATCTGCGTGCAGGGCGCGCCGGTGATCCATTCGGTCGACACGGCGATCTTCTCGCTGCGCTATTTCGCCAAATGCATGGACTGCATCTTCTGCGACGACCAGTGCTGCTCCTATGGCGTCGATATCGACGTCGGCAACGCGATGCGCATCGCCGCGCTGGGCGAGGATTTCTCGGCGCGCATCGCCGCCCCGCGCACCGAATGGTTCACCGACGCGGTGACGGACGACGCCGAATTTCCCACCGGGCGCTATATCCGCACGCGCGAGCGGGGCGGCAAATGCGTGTTCCGCAACGCGCGGGGCCGCGGCTGCGCCATCCACGCCTATGCGATCGAGAAGGGCATCGACTATCACGAGCTCAAGCCGATCGTCTCGACGCTGTTCCCCACGACCTTCAACTACGGCGTGCTCGAAGCGAGCAGCGAGGTCCACGACAAGAGCCTCGCCTGCGCCGGCCAGGGGCCGAGCGTCTATGAGGGCGCCCGCGACGAGCTCAAATACTATTTCGGCGAGGATTTCGTGGCCGAGCTCGACCGGCTGGCGGCTCAGGGCCCCGAGAGGATGAAGCGCCGGTCGAGCGGCTGAACCTCGCGCGCGCTGTCGGGATAGAGCGCGACGAATTTGTCGATGCTCGCCGGATCGACCTTCACCCCGTGCCGCAGCACGATCCAGCGCACGATCTGGCTGTAGGGCGGCGTCGTCAGCGAGCCCATATAGGTCCAGTAGTGCCGATCCTTCGGCAACAGCGTGTTGGGATCTATCCTGACGCGGTTCGACGGCCCGGGGCTCGCCGGCGCGGCGTCCATGATCGCCTTGAAGGCCGCGTTCGCCGCCCCGGTGTCCAGGAAGACGCCCAGCACGACGGCATCGCCGTCCAGCGTGTTCACGAAATGCAGTTCCATCGGCGTCTGCACGCCGTTCACCTCATGCTCGCTCTTGTGATGGAAGTGGAACTGGCTGAGCGTGTAGACCTTGCCGTCATAGGCGACGGTGTTGGTGCCGCCGACGGGCGTCACCTTGATGGTGTGGCCGTCATTGGTGACGTCGAAGTCGCGCGAGCGGTAATCGACGACGAACGGTTTGATCTTCGCCGGGATCGTGCCGACGATGTTCACCGGCGATTGCTGGTCGCCGACCGGCTCGCCGCCGCCGGCGTCCGAGGCATGGGCGGAGAACGCGATGGCCGCGGCGGCCGCCAGGCCGATCCAGAGTGCCCTGAATTTCATCCCGTCCCCCAACCGAAAGCCGGCGGGATTTTCAACGGATGCCGATGGCCGTCAAGGCCGCGCCGCCCCCGCAAACATGGGGTGCTCAGACCGCCTCGACCCGGCTCGCCAGTTCGCGGCCCAGCCGGTGCTCGCGCACCGCGATATAGGCTCCAGCCGCCGTGACGACGGCGGCGCCCGCCAGCACCAGCGTTGCCGGCACCTCGGCGAAGACCAGATAGCCGAACGCCACCGCCCAGATCATCGCGGTGTAGTCGAACGGCGCCAGCAGCGAGGGTTCGGCATAGCGGTAGCCGAACGTCATCATGATCTGCCCGAAGCCGCCGCAGATGCCGCCCAGGATCAGCCAGGTCGCCATCCACAAGGTGAGCGGCACGCGCCACCAGATCATGGTGACCGCGCCCAGCGCGGCGCAGAACGACATGAAGTAGAAGACGATGGTCTCGCTTTTCTCCGTGGCGCTCATCTGGCGGATGAAGATCACCACGAAGGCCGAGAACAGCGCGGCGGTCAGCGCCAGGCCGGCGCCCACCGACAAGCCGCCCGAGGCCATGCCGAGCAATCCGCCATGCGGCTGGACCATCAGGATCACCCCGCCGAACGCCACCACCACGGCGAAGCCGCGATGCGGCCCCACCTTTTCCTTCAGCATCAGCGCCGCCAGGATCACCGCGAAGACCGGTTGCACGAAGCCGAAGGCCGTGATGTCGGCCAGCGGCAGAAGCTTCAGCGCCGCGAAGCCGAGGAACATCGAGGACGAGCCGATCGCCGCGCGCATCAGGTGCAGTCCCGGCCGCTTGGTCCGTATCAGTGCCGCCGGCCCGACCGTGTAGAAGGAGAGCGCCAGCAGCGGCACCAGGGCGAAGAAGGCGCGGAAGAACACCACCTCGCCGACCGGCACGGTGTTGCCGGCCAGCTTCAGGGCGACATATTGGACGGAGAAGGCGAAGGTCGCGCCGAGCTTCAGCGCGATGCCCCGGGAGGAGTGCTGCATCGCGGTCAGTCTACAGCCAGCCGCGCCGCTCGAACCAGCCGTAAGGCAGAATGCCGGATATGACGACGATGACGAGCGCGTTTTGCGCCAGGTGAGGATAAAACAAGACGCCCCAACCGACAGGTCGCCATGTCCATCGCCCTCCCCACCTTCGCCGATGTCGAAGCCGCCGCGGCGCGGATCGCGCCCTATGCGGTGCGCACGCCGCTTCTGGAGAACGCCGAGCTCAACGCCCGCGCCGGCGGACGCATCTTCCTCAAGCCCGAGCCGTTGCAGCGCACCGGCTCGTTCAAATTCCGCGGCGCCGTCAACACGGTGCTGCAGATCCCGCCCGACAAGCGCGCCGGCGGCGTCGTCGCCTTCTCGTCGGGCAACCACGCCCAGGGCGTGGCGGCCGCGGCGGCGCAGTTCGGCCTGCCGGCAACCATCGTGATGCCGAAGGATGCGCCGCAGGCCAAGATCGCCGGCACGCGCCGGCTCGGTGCGACCATCGTGTTCTACGACCGGCTGACCGACGACCGCGAAGCCATCGCGCAGGCCATCGTCGAGCGCACCGGCGCGACCCTGATCCAGCCCTTCGACAACGCCATGGTGGTCGCGGGGCAGGGGACGATCGGGCTGGAGATCGCCGCCGACGCGAAGGCCGCCGGCGTCGTCCTCGATTCGGTCGTCTCGCCCTGCGGCGGCGGCGGCTTGCTGACCGGAATCGCGCTCGCCCTGTCCGGCACCAGTCCGGCGACGCGGGTGATCGGCGTCGAGCCGGAGGGCTTCGACGGCATGCGCCGGTCGCTGGCGGCCGGCGCGCGGACGGCCGCCCCGGGCGGCGCCCTGTCGATCGCCGATGCCCTGATGGCGCCGGCGCCCGGCCATATCCCCTTCGCGCTTGCGAAAAAATTTGTGGCTGAAGTGCGTACCGTGACGGACCCGGAGCTCGAAAGGGCCGTCAGCTATGCCTTCCAGCGGTTGAAAATCGTCGTCGAGCCGGGCGGCGCGGCCGCCCTGGCGGCGGTGCTCGCGGGCAAATTCGATACCAGAAACAAGGCCATCGCGGTCGTTCTGTCCGGCGGCAACGCCGATATCGCCATGGTTGTGCGCTGCTGTGCGTCCATCACCGATCCGTAACCATACTGGGTTACCATTTGCGCCCGATCAGCTTTTCTTATCCACAACAACGTGTTTAGGATTGGGCAACCAAAATATGGCGGGCGTTGGGGACCATGAACGAGGGACAGGGTAGCGGCTCACTCCGCTACGCCGCTTCGATTGCGCTTTTGGTGGTAACGGTGGCGTTGCTGGGATGCGGCACGCTGACTTTGCTGCCGCGCCCCTCCTCCGACAGCCCCAGCAGCAGCCAGCTCCGCTCCCTGCAGGACCTCGCCACCGCTTATATAAGAGTGCAGCCGGGCGAGACCCGCGCCTCCCAGCTCGCGGCGCTCGGCTTCGACACCACGACCGCGAATGTCCAGGTTCTTTCCTATCTCGGCGTCATGGAGCGGTTCGCCGGCGATTCGCGCAAATTCGACCGGATGGACGCGGCGCTGCAGGAATGCATCGAGGCGCGCGACCGCTGCACCGCGCTGGTGTTCAAGCCCGGCGACCAGAGAAGCGGCTCCGGCATGTTCGCCTCCTTCGGCCTGGGCTCGGCCAACGCGGCGACGCGCGAGGCGGCGGTGACGCTGCTGGTGCAGGACGGCCGCGTCGCCTACAAGGCGATCAGCGGCGTGCCGCAGACGATGCTGGCGCAGCGCGAGCCCGCGCCGGCGCCGATCGAGCGCCCGCGCACCGCCGCGATCCCGGTTTCGGCCCGGACGGTTTACTGAATCACTCTTCCGTCTTGCCGCAGGCCGGATCGGCCTTGCATTCGGCCAGCCGCTTGTCGAACGCGGCCCGCGCCTTGGCGAAGAAGGCGCGGCAGCCTCGCGGGTCGATGAACGGATTGGGTTTGGCGCCGAGCCGCGCCGTCTTTTCCTTCATGTCGAAGAACTGGCCATGCGCGCCGAGGAACACGTCGCATTTCAGTCCGTCCAGCGTCGCGAAGGATTTCTCGTAATCCGCCGCCTGGTTCGGATAGCGCGGATCGCCGATCAGCCGGTAGCTCGACAGCACCGATAGGCTGCACAGGAACAGCGCGTTTTCCGTCTTGCCGTCCATCGTCACCGGCAGCGTCCAACTCGTGCAGCCCTTGGTGTGGCCCGCCGTGATGTGCGCGGTGATCGCCACGCCGCCCAGCGTCACGCGCTCGCCGTCGGCGATAATGCGGTCCGGCCTGGCCGGTGGGAAGTCCGCGCCGCCCGCTTCCAGCGCCGGCGCATCCGGCGCGCTGGCGACGAATTTCGCCCCGGTCGCGGCGCGGATCGCCGCGATGCCGCCAGCGTGATCGAAATGGGCGTGGCTGTTCAGGATGTATTTGATCCCTTTGGGATCGAAGCCGAGCGCGCGGATATGACCGAGGATCATCGGCGCGGTCTGCGCAAACCCGCCATCGAGCAGGATGTAGCCGTCCCGCGTCACGATCAGATAGGACGTCACGTCGCTCGCGCCGACGTAATAGAGATCGTCGGCGATCTTGAACGGTGCCTGGGGCTGGTTCATCGCCGCCATGTCGGGCGGCAGTTCGGCGGCGGTGGAAAAAGAAAGAGCGCCGGCGGCCATCGCCGCCAGCGCTCCGATAAGTGTCGTCCGTCTCATCGATGGCTCAGCGCGGGGCCAAGACCATCATCATCTGGCGGCCTTCCATCTTCGGCCACTGTTCCATCTTGGCGACCGGCTCGACGTCCTTGTGGACGCGGTTGAGCAGGTCCATGCCGAGATTCTGGTGCGCCATCTCGCGGCCGCGGAAGCGCAGCGTGACCTTGACCTTGTCGCCCTCGTCGAAGAAGCGGCGCATCTGCTTCATCTTGGTGTCGTAGTCGTGGTCGTCGATGGTCGGGCGCATCTTGATCTCCTTGATCTCGATGACCTTCTGCTTCTTGCGCGCCTCGGCGGCCTTCTTCTGCTGTTCGTATTTGAACTTGCCGTAGTCCATCAGCTTGACCACGGGAGGCTTCGCCTCGGGCGACACCTCGACCAGGTCGAAGCCTTTTTCTTCCGCGATGGCGCGGCCTTCGTCGAGGCCGATCTCGCCGTACTTATGGCCGTCGTCGCCGATCAGAAGGATGGTGCGCGAAAAGATCTCCTCGTTCACGCGGGGGCCGCCCTTGGCCGGAGCCTTGTCGGGCTGCTGAAAACGTCTGGGGACTATGACTTTCTCTCCTCATTTGCGCCCACGCGAAAACGCATTCCGCGAGGACCCTTGCCGTTATGCCTCGCGAAACGATGTCCGGTTCTGCGGCGTGGCGGGGTGTCCTCGCAAAGCGTCGCGCGGGGCGACGGTTGACCCCTTAAGAATAGGAGCCAAATCCGTTAACGCAAGGGCTATTCGGCCACATCCACACGGGATTCGGCTTCCTTTTTCAGCCGTTCTATGACGGTTTCGAGCGGCATCGGCCCCAGATCCTTGCCGGAACGCAGACGCACCGCGACTTTTCCTTCCGCCGCCTCGCGCTCGCCGACTACCAGCATGTAGGGGATCTTCTTGAGCTGGGCGTCGCGGATCTTCTTCTGCATGCGCTCGTTGCTGGTGTCGATGTCGACGCGCAGGCCGGTGGTGCCGTTGACGACCGGCGCCTGGAAGATCGCGTCCACGACCTTGTGGCCGTAGTCGAATGCCTTCTCGCTGATCGGAATCACCCGCGCCTGCACCGGCGCCAGCCAGGTCGGGAAGTTGCCGGCGTAATGCTCGATCAGGAAGGCGGTGAAGCGCTCGTGGCTGCCCAAGGGCGCGCGATGGATCACATAGACCGGATGCTCGCCGCCGTCCTCGCCGATATAGGAGAGGCCGAAAGTCTTGGTCGCCATGAAGTCGAGCTGGTTGGTCGAGATCGCATACTCGGTCCCGATCACGCTCTTGATCATGAAGTCGACCTTGGGGCCGTAGAACGCGGCCTCGCCCTCGGCCTCGACATAGGGCAGGCCGCTCTCGGTCATCGCCGCGCGGATGATCTCGCCCGAGGCGCGCCAGCTTTCCGGCTCGTCGACGAAATTGTGCTTCTTGGTCAGGTCGGGCAGCGAGAAGCGCATGTAATAGTCCTTGATGCCCATCAGGTCGTAATAGCGGGCATGCAGGCGCATCACCTTCAGGAACTCGTCCTTGGCCTGGTCGAAGCGGCAATAGATATGCGCGTCGTTCTGGGTGAAGCCGCGCACGCGCATCAGCCCCGACAATCCGCCCGACGCCTCGTAGCGATAGCAATGGCCGTATTCCGCGAGCCGCAGGGGAAGTTCACGATAAGAGTGCCGCGTCGCCAGATAGATCATGTGGTGATGCGGGCAGTTCATCGGCTTGAGGTAGTAGTTCTCGCCCTCGATATCGATCGGCGAGTACATGTCGTCGCCGTAGTAGGCGAGATGCCGCGAGCGGATGTAGAGATTTTCCTTGGTGATCTCCGGAGTCGACACGCGCTTGTAGCCGTCGCGCCGCTCCTCCTGCACCGCGAGGAATTCCAGCTCCTGGCGGATCACCATGCCGTTGGGCATCCACAGGGGCAGGCCGGCGCCGACCTCCGGCGAGAAGGTGAACAGTTCCAGGTCGCGGCCGATGCGGCGGTGGTCGCGCTTCTCCTGCTCGGCCAGCCGTTCGAGATGGGCGTCTAATTCCTTCTGGTCGCGCCAGGCGGTGCCGTAGATGCGCTGGAGCTGCGCGTTCTTGGCGTCGCCGCGCCAATAGGCGCCGGCGATCTTGGTCAGCTTGAAGGCGTCGCCGATCGGCGCGGTGGTCGCGAAATGCGGGCCGCGGCACAGATCGTGCCAGTTGCCGTGATAGTAGATCGACACGTCCTCGTCGGATGGAATGCTCTCGATCAGCTCGGCCTTGTAGGTCTCGCCGATGTCCTTGAAGTGCTGGATCGCCTTGGCGCGCGGCCACACTTCGCGCGCGGTCGGCAGCGCCGCCTTCACGATCTCGTGCATCTTGGCTTCGATCTTCGGCAGGTCTTCCGGGGTGAACGGCTCGGCGCGCGCGAAGTCGTAATAGAAGCCGTCCTCGATCGCCGGGCCGATGGTCACCTGGGTTCCGGGATAGAGATCCTGCACCGCCATCGCGAGCACATGCGCGGCGTCGTGGCGGATCAGCTCCAGCGCCTCGGGGTCTTTCCTTGTGATGATGCGGACATTGGCGTCCCGTTCGATCGGGCGGAACAGGTCCCATTGCTTGCCGTTCACTTCGACGATCAGCGCCGCCTTGGCGAGGCCCGGACCGATGGAAGCGGCGATTTGCGCGCCCGTCACGCCCGAGTTGAAATCCAGGGTCTTGCCGTCGGGCAGGGTGATGTGGATCGGCGAGGCGGCGGACATGGTCCAGTCTCCATACGGAAGAGAGGGCGGACCATGAGTCGAAGTCGCGCCGCAAGTCAAGGAATGGGCCCGGATTTCAGCTATGCGCGGCGCCGCCGCCGGGTGAAACTCGTCGCGGAGCGGCACACTATATTTGGAGAAACGACATGAGATGTTTTGCCATTCTAGGCGCCCTGGCCGTCCTCGCCCTGACCGCGCCGGCGGCGGCGCAGCAGCAGCAGCATGCCCGGATCTGCCTGAAATCCCGCCTGATCGACCGCACGACCGTGGTCAACCCGAAGAAGCTCCTGTTCCGCCTGAAGGACGGCAGGGTCTATGCCAGCCATCTGCGCACGCCGTGCCTGGGCCTCAACTTCAACGGCTTCGTCTATGTCACGCCGCTGGACGAGATCTGCGGCGGCACGCAATCCATCCGTGTGCTGCGGACCAACCAGATCTGCGTGCTGGGGCCGTTCGTGCCCGAGCAGATCGGCCAGCGCGCCGGCTGATATTGCCTCGGCCGCGTCCGGCGGGCTTGATGTAGGCTTCTGCAGGGGAGTGACCATGCCGGCGACACAGCGCAGCAGCCTGGACGCGGAATTCGCGAAGCGGGAAATTCCGCCGCGATGAACCTTGTTCGTTTCGCCGCGTTCCTGGCGGCCGCGCTCGTGCTCGCGGGTTGCGGCAAGGCGCCGCCGACCGACAACGAGATGGCCGCGAGCTTCCGCGCCCGGCGCGCCGCGTTCGAGACGCTGCGCACCGATCTGTGCAAGCTCAAATACGATCTCACCGTGATGCGCGATCCGCCCTGGGCGCAGCCGCAGATGCCGCCGGCGGACGAGAAGCGCCTGCGCGCCCTGCTCGGCACGCTGGGTGCCGCGGGCGTGAAATACATCCGCGGCTGCCAGCTCTGGATCGAGGTGTGGTCGGCCGGCGTCGGCGAGCCCGCCGCCTACAAGAAGTACCGCTATGGGCCGCCGCTCTACCGCATCATCGAGATCAAGGAGCCGCCGCCGAAGGACCTGAACGACTATCTCGACAAGCGCGTCGCGATCGCCTCCTTCGAGAAGAACATCGAGGGCGATTGGTGGATCGAACTGGATCACTGGCGATGAGGCGCGCGCGGCCGGCGCGTCCTACGGTTGCGCGCGGCGGCGCGGGCCGCGATCCGCGTTTCTACTCGCGGTAGAGCGCCCGCGCGTCCACGCCCCCCAAAACAAGGGGGATGCCGCGATGCGCGTTTCGTCCAATATTCCCGGGCGTATTTTGAAGTCCTGCGGATGCCATGACCGCTACATCCGAAGACGGCGCGGTCGATCCCAATCGTCTGCCTACGGCGGAATTCGCCGTCGTGTTCGACGGCACGCCGGGGCTGTATCTCGTGCTCGACCCGAGCTTCATGATCGTGGCCGCGAACGATGCGTTCTGCGCGGCGACGATGACGGAGCGCGACGCGATCCTCGGGCGGCATCTGTTCGAGGTGTTTCCCGACAATCCCGGCGACTCCGCCGCCGACGGGGTGCAGAATCTGCGCGCCTCGCTTTTGAAGGTGCTCAAGTCGCGCCAGCCCGACCGCATGAACGTCCAGAAATACGACGTCCGCGAGCACGGCACCGGCGCCTTCGCGGAGCGCTATTGGAGCTGGCTCAACGTTCCGGTGATGGGACCGGACGGCTATGTGAAGTGGATCATCCACAGCGTCGAGGACGTGACCGAGCTGATGAATTTGCGCACCGAGTTCGCGGCCCGGCGCGGCGCCGCGGCGGCGCAGCGCCTGCTCACGCAGCTGCGCGAGACCGAGCGCGAACTGGCCGCCGCGCGCACGCAGAACGCCGAGCTGCGCGAGAGCCTGCGCAAGCAGGCGAAGGGCTGAGCGGTCAGACCGCGCCGCTGCGCCAGCGCACGCGGCCGAAGATTCGCAACTGCTCCGCTTCCTCGGGCGCGAGCGTCTGCGTGCCGTATTCGGGATTGCGCGACTTCAGCGTCACCGTGCCGTTCGGCGCCGTCTCCACGAAGCGCACGAAGTACCGGCCGTCGCGCAGCGAGACATAGAGGCCGTCGCGCGCGATGCGGTCGTTGGAGGTGTCGACCAGCAGCAGGTCGCCGTCGCGGATCACCGGCTCGTTGGCGGCGCCGCGCTGGACCACGATGCGCAGCTTGTCGATATCCGCGGCGCCCAGGCCGTGCAGGAAGCCGGCCGAGAACAGCACCGCATCCTCGCCGCCGTCCGGCCCCGCATCGGCGTCGCGCGCGACCGGGATCGACACGAAACCGTCGGGCTCCGCCTCGCCCGCCTGCCGCGATCCCTCGCCGCTGGCGAGCCAGTCGAGCGAGACGTTCTTGGCGGCGGCGAGCCGCGCGACGAGTTCGAAGGGCGGCTTGGCGCGCCCGGCGATGTAGGAGGCAAGATGCTCCGGCGTCACGCCCGCGATCTCCGCCGCCTCGACGCGATTGGGAAACTGATCGAGCAGCCAGCGTATCCGTTCGCCCAATTCGACCCGAAAATTTGCCGGAGCTTCCCCGACATTCCTCGGGAAGCTGCGATTTCCTTTAGATTTTCTCCCGATCACGCCGAAATTCCTACAATTTTCTCTTGACCGCAGGTTGCAATGTCCGATATCTAAAGTTTTGTCTGCTTGAAGACTTGCGGACCGCGAGTTTGTTCTGGACAGCCGTGATATTCATGGGTGCCTGGGCGATTTGTCGTCCGCAAATCGCGGAAACCCGACCTTTATCGGGTTGGTATGCGGAGGGCGTCAAGCGGCGGCGCGCAGAAGAGTCGAGTCCTGGCCGGTATTCTTCCGCACCGGCCGCTCTTTCCGCGCGTCGCTCACTTCTTCCGGGTGTCGCGCTTGGCCGCGAAAATTGCGATTGAAGGAATGCCGGACCGTCAGAATGTCCACCGCCTCGGTGCCCAGACCCGCTCGCTCCCGCCCGCCCTTCAATCGCTCATTTCGTACTGGTTGCGGAAATGCGGCGGGCGGCCGATGCCGGCAGGGGTCAGCACACCCGAGCAGGACCTCCGACCATGGCTCGGCAACCTCGCTTTGATCGAGATCTCAGGCGACCAGCAATTCCGCTTTCGCCTTTCGGGTACAAATCTCATCCGCCGTTTCGGCCGGGAGGCGACGGGGCTGAACGTCGACGTCCTCGCCGACGACATCAAGCGCCAATTGCGGTCGATCCTGAACGCCACGATCCGGGCCGGCGTGCCGGTCGTCGCGAATTCCGCGGTCCCGCTCGGCCGCGCGACGTATTGGCATTGCGAGGTGGCGCTGCCGCTGGCGGGCGCCGGCGGCGGGCTGAGCACCATCCTGTTCTGCAGCTATCCGCAGGCGGTGTCCTAGGCGGGCAGGTGCTGCTCGATCCAGTGGTTGAGCTCGCCGGGCGGCAGCGCGCCCGACAGCCGCGCGATCTCCCTGCCGCGCTGGAACAGGATCAGCGTCGGGATCGAGCGGATGGCGAACCGCGCCGACAGCGCGCCCTCGGCGTCGGAATCGACCTTGGCGAGACGCGCCCTGGGCTCGAACAGGGCGGCCGCCTTCTCGAAGCCGGGCGCCATCATCCGGCACGGGCCGCACCACGCGGCCCAGAAATCGACCAGCAGCGGCAGGTCGGAATTGGCGTGACGGTCGAACCGCGCCGCCGTCAGGGCCAGCGGCCGGCCCTCGAACAACGCCTTGTGGCAGCGCCCGCAGCGAGCATCCCCCGGCGCGCGCCCGGCCGGAACCCGGTTGGCGGCGTCGCAATGCGGGCAGGGAACGATCCGGGCTTCCATTCAGCGGAAAATGGGCATCGCGGGGCGCGGTTGCAATCCCGCCCCGCCTCCGCATTATGCGCGCCGCAAAACGAGCACACGCCCATGACCGACACGCTGCCCGACCGCCTCTCGACCGATCCCGACAGCAAGCACTACAACCGCGAGCTTCTCGAGCGCGGCGTCGGCATCCGCTTCAACGGCCAGGAAAAGACCAATGTCGAGGAGTATTGCGTCAGCGAAGGCTGGGTGCGGCTGGCCGTCGGCAAGACGGTCGACCGCCACGGACGGCCGATGACGATCAAGTACAAGGGCAAGGTGGAGCCCTTTCTCCAAGGCCCGGCCGACGGCGCCACCGAACCGGCGTAGCGCCGTCGCGCGGTTCGCGCCTTAGGCGCCGCCGAGGAAATCCGACTTGCCGATCACGATGCCCTTGTGCCGCAACAGGGCATAGGCGGTGGTCACGTGGAACAGGAAGTTCGGCAGCGCGTAGCCGGCCAGGAAGTCGCGGCCGGTGAATTTCCTCTCGCCGCTGGGGAATTTGAGCACGATCTCACGGTCCTCGGCGCCGGCAAGCTGCTCCGGCCTGATCGTCTCCAGGAAGGCGATGGTCTTCTGCAGCCGCGTGTGCAGCTCCGGGAAGGTCGTTTCGGTGTCCGGCATGCCCGGCGGCGTAACGTCGGCGAGCCGCGCGGCGGCGCCCTTGGCGGCGTCCGACGCCAATTGGATCTGGTGGGTGAAGGGACGCATGTCCGGCGCCAGCCGCGCCTCGAGAAGTTCGCTGAGCGGCAGGTCGTCGGCCTTGGCCTGCGCCACCGCCTTGTCGAGGATTTTCGACAGGCTGGTCAGGCTGCGGATCATCACCGGAATGGAGGCGTCGTAGATCGTATAGGCCATGGTGTCCTCGCTTGGGATATTGCGCGCGCACCGGACGCCTCTTCGCGGCGCCGATCAAGGCTTGAAATCGGTCGCCCCGGCCCAGTGGCGGTTTTATTCGTCGGTCGTCGATCGCGCGTCGCGATCCCGTCCCGGGCGGAGCGCGTCAAACCGGCTAGGCGGGCCCGCCGCCTACTTGCGGTATTGCCCGGTGAGGTTTTCGTCCCCGGCCTCGCCGCTGTTCTGCTTGGGCGGCGGACGGCGGACATGGCCGCCATGGCCGCTTGAGATCTGGGCCACGGTCGGGGCGCCGGAATCGTCGGAAGGGCCGGCATGCGGCGCCGGAACGGGGCGGTTGCCATCGCGCGCGACGCGCGGCGCCGGCTCCGACGGCACGCCGTTCAGCACCAGGGCATGGCGGCCATTGTCGAGCGACCAGGAGCG
Organism: Rhizomicrobium sp.; assembly: GCA_037200045.1. Classification (NCBI taxonomy): domain Bacteria; kingdom Pseudomonadati; phylum Pseudomonadota; class Alphaproteobacteria; order Micropepsales; family Micropepsaceae; genus Rhizomicrobium; species Rhizomicrobium sp. The sequence continues at coordinate 1,326,381 of JBBCHM010000002.1, read as the reverse complement.
GAAGCGCTCCAGGAAGCTTTGGCCCAGAAGCGCGCTGCTCTCGTCGCCGCCGATACTGGCCGTGACGTCGTGCACCACGATATTGCCGACCTTCAGCGTGCGGATGCGCACCACGCGCCCGTGCTCGGTCGACCCGTCGGCGAGCGTGTAGTCTTCGGTGCCCAGCAGGTCGCTCTGCTGGATGGCGCCGGCGCGCTGCAGCTTGCGGTACACGCCGGCGGGGATGTTCACGTCGGAGGCGCCGCTGTCGACGATGCAGTCGATGGTGACGAGGCCGTTCACCGTCACCGGCACGACATAGACCCCGCCGTCCTTCTTCATCGGGATCGCGGCGGTCGAAGCGGCGGGCGGCGGCGCGGCCGCCAGCGCCGCCTGGGCGGCGCCGAGCGCGAGAGCGGCCGACAAGGCGGCGGCGCGTGCATGTCTGAACATCGTTCCAGCCCTTAAGCGATCCGGCGGGATCGCGTCCCTTCGCGCGGGATATCAGTTGCGCAGGCAATCTTGGCAAATCGGGGGCGAACCGGAAAGGGCGCTCTATGGCGACCGCGAGGCGGCGTGGCCCCAGCCGTCGTCGTTGCGCGGCGGGAACACGGCGCGGAACACGATCATCGGCCGCGACGCGCCGCGAATGGCGAGCGCCACCAGGGGCGCGACGATCACGCCCTCATTGCCGCACATCCCGCTGGACAGCGCCGGCCGCATCGCGCGCAGCCATACGAGGTCGTCGAGCGCGCGCGAGCCGTTCGACAGCCGCTCGGCGATCGCGTCCATATGCCCGGCATAGACGGTCCAGGCGCCGCCGAGCGGGGCGGCGGCCTTGCGCAAGAGTTCCGCCGCGCCCAGCGGACTGGTCGGCACGACGGTATAGAGGTCTTCGTTGAGCATGGAGAGGATGGCGAGCCAGCGCGTCGTCATCTTCTCGTCGCGCCGAAGCCGCGCGTCGCGCAGGGCGCGCTCCGCGTCGGCGAGTTTCTGCGCGAGAGCCACCACCGGATCGATCTGCATCGGCCCAATTCCCTTGCGAGGACGTTAACCGCGCGGCGTCCGATTACGCCGCTGTGAGCAGTATTGGACGATTCTCCGATACGCCAAACGTCGTTGCTGTGGATTCTCGAATTTGCATAAAAGTTTAGAGATATGTACCGAAACGGGACGCGGCGCGGATCAAATGAATCCGGACCGTTTCGAAGGCAGGAGCAGCAGTGATCCTTATCGAGTTCGTGATTTTCGTCGTGTCGTCCGGGCTGTTCTACAGCGGGCGGTTTCGCCACCATCTGTGGGCCGTGGTGGTCGCGGGCGCCATCGCGACGGCATCCTCGCTGCTGTTCTTCTACGATCTCTACGAGAAGCTCGAAGTCCGCACCGAAGCGCCGGTCAAGGTCGTGAAGCAGCTCGTGCGCGTGCCCGTCGTGCAGCACGTCTCCCAGCCGCCGGCGCTGTCCAAACAGGAGAACTGCCGCAACGATTACCCGTTCTTCGCGCGGGTGTTCGACCGGGAGGGCACCACCGAGCTCGCCTTCACGGTATCGGCGGACGGCACGGTGCGCGATGTCAAGGTCGCCAAGTCGAGCGGCTCGGACGGCCTCGACGACGCCGCCGTGCACTGCGTGGCCAAGTGGCACTACCGCCCCGCGGTCAAGGACGGGCAACTCGTCGATGCGCCGATGACGGTGAAAGTGGCGTGGAATTTGGATCAGGACGATGCGCAGGGCAAGCCCGATCCGGACACGCAGAAGGCGCCTGACCCCGAAAAGAAGCAGGACGGCTTTCCCTGACCGCCACGCAACAAAAAAGGCCGCGTGTCGTCACCGGGCCTTTTCCTCTTCGCTCTGCAATTAGAGCCGTTTCGGTTTGGATTGAATCATTCAAAGAATAGTCGTCATCGCCCGCTTTATGCGGGCGATCCAATTTTCTTTGTGCGGCCAAATTGGATTGCCCGGACAAGCCGGGCAATGACGACTTCCGGTGAATAATTTCAAACCGAAAGGGCTTTAGGATTGGCATGCCGCCCCGTCCTGCGCCGCCATTTTGCCCGACTCGATCTCACAAGAGCGGCGTTACCTTCGCTTTCAGAAGAGCGACGAGGGCCGGCTCCATGAAGGAGAATCTGTCGGGAATATCGAGACAGACGACGCGCGTGTTTTTCAACGCGGACCGAAACCGCGACGTCAGTTTTTCGCGGTGGGACTTTTCCATCACGAAGATGATGTCCGCCCACGCCACCAGGTCGGCGTCGAGCGGCGCGTCGGCGTCACGACCGACACCGGCCGACGCCACCTCGATTCCCGGATGATCGGAAAACACGGCTTCGGCGGTGGGGCTGCGAAGCCGGTTGCGACCGCAGACGAAGAGCACATGCTTCATGTGTCGAGTTTACCTGCCCGACGCGCGGCGGGAAATCGACCGTCGCCGCGAACGTCCGACGGGCCTTGCCGCAAAGAAAAAGGGCCGGATCGCTCCGGCCCTTTTCCGCATTTCTGTCGAACGACTGGATGGCCCGGACAAGCCGGGCCACAAGCTTTAGAAGTCCATGTCGCCCATGCCGCCGCCGCCCATGCCGCCGCCGGGCATGCCGCCGCCGCCCGATTCCTTCTTCGGACGATCGGCGACCATCGCCTCCGTCGTGATCAGAAGGGCCGCCACGCTCGACGCGTTCTGCAGCGCGACGCGGACCACCTTGGTCGGGTCGACGATGCCGAGGTCGATCAGGTCGCCATAGGTCTCGGTCTGCGCGTTGAAGCCGAAGGTGGACGACTTCTGCTCGAGCAGCTTGCCGACCACGATGGAGGCCTCGACGCCCGCGTTCTCGACGATCTGACGGATCGGAGCCTGGATCGCGCGACGCACGATCGCGATGCCCTGGGTCTGGTCGTCATTGTCGCCGGCGACGCCATTGAGCGACTTGGTGGCGTAGAGCAGGGCGGTACCGCCGCCCGGCACGATGCCTTCCTCGACCGCCGCCTTGGTGGCGTTGAGCGCGTCGTCGACGCGATCCTTCTTCTCCTTGACCTCGACCTCGGTCGCGCCGCCGACGCGGATCACCGCAACGCCGCCGGCGAGCTTCGCCAGACGTTCCTGCAGCTTCTCCTTGTCGTAGTCCGACGTGGTTTCCTCGATCTGGGTCTTGATCTGGCCGACGCGGGCCTGGATCTCCGACTTCTTGCCGGCGCCGTCGATGATCGTGGTGTTGTCCTTGTCGATGCGGACCTTCTTGGCCGTGCCCAGCATGTTCAGCTTGACGTTCTCGAGCTTGATGCCGAGGTCTTCGCTGATCACCTGGCCGCCGGTCACGATGGCGATGTCTTCCAGCATCGCCTTGCGGCGATCGCCGAAGCCCGGCGCCTTGACGGCGGCAACCTTGAGGCCGCCGCGCAGCTTGTTCACGACGAGCGTGGCCAGGGCCTCGCCCTCGATCTCTTCGGCGATGATGAGCAGGGGACGGCCCGACTGCACGACCGCTTCCAGGATCGGCAGCAAGGGCTGCAGGCTGGTGAGCTTCTTCTCGTGGATGAGGATCGACGGCTCGTCGAGCTCGGCGACCATCTTGTCCGCGTTGGTGATGAAGTAGGGCGAGATATAGCCGCGGTCGAACTGCATGCCTTCGACGACGTCGAGCTCGGTGGCGAGGGACTTGGCTTCCTCGACCGTGATCACGCCTTCATTGCCGACCTTGGCCATCGCTTCGGCGATCATCTTGCCGACTTCGGTGTCGCCGTTCGCGCTGATCGTGCCGACCTGGCCGATCTCTTCGTTCGACTTGACCTTCTTGGAGCGCTTCTTGAGGTCGGCGACGACGATCTCGACCGCCTTCTCGATGCCGCGCTTCAGGTCCATCGGGTTCATGCCGGCGCTGACCGCCTTGGAACCCTCGCGGACTATTGCGCGTGCCAAGACTGTCGCCGTCGTCGTGCCGTCGCCGGCCGCGTCGTTGGTCTTGGAGGCCACTTCGCGCACCATCTGGGCGCCCATGTTCTCGAACTTGTCGCCGAGCTCGATCTCCTTGGCCACCGTCACGCCGTCCTTGGTCGTGCGCGGGGCGCCGAAGCTCTTCTCGATGACGACGTTGCGGCCCTTCGGGCCCAGCGTCACCTGCACTGCATCGGCGAGGATGTCGACGCCGCGGAGCAGACGCTCACGCGCATCGGCGCCGAATTTTACGTCCTTGGCTGCCATGTGTCTTTATCTCCTGTGAGAACTTGAATTACGCGGCCTTCTTCGAGGACGACTTGCGGCCCTCGAGAATGCCCATGATGTCGGACTCCTTCATGATCAGGAGATCCTCGCCCTCGACCTTGACCTCGGTGCCCGACCACTTGCCGAACAGCACGAAATCGCCGGCCTTCACTTCCGGAACGACGCGCTTGCCATTGTCGTCGAGCGCGCCGGGGCCGACCGAGATGACTTCGCCTTCCTGGGGCTTTTCCTGCACGGTGTCGGGAATGATGATTCCCCCGGCGGTCTTCTGTTCCTCTTTCACGCGACGGACGACCACGCGGTCGCCAAGCGGACGGAATTTCATGCGTCTTGCTCCCTAGATTGTTGAGACTAAAGGATTAATCCCGAATGGCAGCACTCGCCTTTGGAGAGTGCCAAGCCATATAGTGGGCTATTTAGGGTGGCTGTTGATGGGCGTCAAGAACCTTGTCCGGGCAAGGATCGAGACTTTCGTCGTTATTTAACGCCGTCCGGGTGCTGGATTCTGCCGGGCACAGCAAGGAGACCGACGATGAGCTGGTACGATGACCTTCAGGCCAACCTCAAAGACGCCGCGACCAAGGCCGGCCTCACGCCCGAAAAGCTCAAATCGGTCGGCGATACTTTGAACCGGGAACTCGCGCGCGTGCCCGATCACGCCAAGGCGCTGAAGGCGGCGGCGGAGCAGCACGGCGTCGAAGTCGACAAGATTCTGGAAGCCCTCAACCACGCCGGCGCGGAGATGACCAAGGCGGTCGACGATGCCGCGAGCGCGGTGTCTCGCAACGTCCCGCCGCCGCCAAAGGCGTAGAAAGAGAGGCGGCCTTCGCCGCCTAGTCCAGCACCTTGCCGTCGAAATCGCTGGCGTCGTGGCGTTCGATCACCTGGCCCTCCACGGGGCCGAAGGCGCGGTTGACGGCGCGGCCGCGCTTCACCGCGGGACGCGCCGCGATCTGGTCCACCCAGCGGATGACATGCGTGTACTCATGCACCGACAGGAACTCGGCGGCATTGTAGGCTGCGCCCTTCACGACCGAGCCGTACCACGGGAAGATCGCGATGTCGGCGATGGTGTATTCGTCGCCCGCGAAATATTCGTGATCGGCGAGATGGCGGTTCAGCACGTCGAGCTGGCGCTTGGTCTCCATCGCGAAGCGGTCGATGGCGTATTCGATCTTGATCGGCGCATAGGCATAGAAATGCCCGAACCCGCCGCCGACGTAAGGCGCGCTGCCCATCTGCCAGAACAGCCAGTTGAAGGTCTCGGTGCGCTTGGTGCCGCTCCTGGGCAGGAAGGCGCTGTCGAACTTCTCGGCGAGATGCACCAGGATCGACGCCGACTCGAACACCCGCGTCGGCGGGTTGGTGGTGTGGTCGGCCAGCGCCGGGATCTTGGAATTGGGATTGAGTTCGACGAAGCCCGAGCCGAACTGGTCGCCCTTGCCGATATTGATCAGCCAGGCGTCGTACTCGGCGCCCTTGTGGCCGGCGGCGAGCAGCTCCTCGAACATGATCGTCACCTTCACGCCGTTGGGCGTGCCCAGCGAGTAGAGCTGGAAGGGATGCTTGCCGATCGGCAGCACCTTCTCATGCGTCGGCCCGGCGATCGGCCGGTTGATGTTGGCGAACTGCCCGCCGCTCGGCTTGTCCCAGGTCCACACCTTGGGCGGCGTATAGGGGACGTCGGTCATCGCAAGGCTCCTCGCATGGTCGCTGGAGCCGACTTTGCTGCGCCTTGGACGCGCGCGCAACGGGGCAGCCGGGCCCGTCCTTGGGCCGGCGCCGTGTTTTCCGCGCGCTATGCGCCGTCAGTGCAGCGCGAATTCGCCGCCGACGAGCTTTAGCTCCGCGTCGCTGATCAGTCCGCGCGAGGCGACGCGCACCTGAAAGAGCTTGCCCTCGATCGAGGTCTCCCAGAAGCGCAGGAATTTGTTGAGCACGGGAAAGCGCGGTGCGACGTCGAGATCCTGCCAGATAAACGTCTGAAGCATCGCGGGATGGTCGGGCAGGCGATAGACGATCTCCGCGGTGGTCAGGCGATAGCCGCGAAGACGGGACTCGAGATTGCTCATCATGACCCCTTCGATCTTTGCTCCGTTACGCCCTTCCTCGACTGCGTTTCCCGATCCTGTCACATCATTGTTAAACGCAGGATGAAGCGGTTTGGTGCATCTTGTCGAGCGCCGCGTTCGGCAGCACTCCGCGGCCGCGAGTGCTTGAAAGCGCCGCGCGGCCGGCGCAGCATCGCGCGCGGGGGCGTCGCCAAAGGGATAGTGTCGAAGCCGCATGCCCGCCCGGTTCACGATGGAGAATGGACGCGCGCTCCTGGGCGCGGGCATCGCCTACTTGGAAGGCGACGGCAGGGGGCTTGCGGCTTCGCTGGCGCTGCACGGATTGTTCGCGGCGCTGTTGCTGCTGATGATGCTTCATCGCGGCGCGCCGCCGGCGGCCGCGCCGCCGCACATCGTGCCGATCGACGTCATCCGCCTGGGCGAGGAAACGACCTCGCCGCCCGCGCCGGTGAAGGCGAAAATCCCGCGCCCCTTCGCGCCGCGCACCGCCGCGCGCGAGCCGGCTTCCGCGAACCGCCCCGAAGGCACCTCGCCGAAAGGCACCAGGCCGCTGCCCGACGACCTCGAGACCAAGCTGAATTCGCTAGCGCGCCTGCGCCAGCCGCAGAGCAACACCAGGCCGCTGGAAACGCCGGCGGCGGAGGAGGCGGCGAGCAGCAACGACGCGGCGCCCGGCAACGAGGCGGCCTATGCGGTGCGCGATCTCATCCGCGCCCAGGTCGAGCGCAAATGGAATTTCAACGTCGCGCTGCTCGGCAATCGCGGCTTCATCGTCGCGCTGCGCATCGTCGTCTTAAAGAACGGCACGGTGGCGAGCGCCGAGATCCTCGACCGCGAGCGCTATACGCGCGACGCGCTCTACCGCGACATCGCGCTCAGCGCCCGCAACGCGGTGCTGCTGTCCTCGCCGCTGACGCTGCCGGCCGGCGCGATCGACTACAGCATGGAAGTGACGTTGAACCTGAACCCGCGCGATGCGCTCAGATAGCCAGGGCGGCGAGCGCGTCGCGGCTGCGCTTGGCGGGGCCGAAGCCTTCCATCCCGTGCTGCCACTGGAACGCGACGACCGCGCCCTTGACCGGCTGGATCAGCGCCAGCGCCATGGCCAGGGTAAGCGGGATCCAGAGCAGCGCGTGCAGCCAGAGCGGCGGCGAGTAAGCGGCTTCCACGCCGAGCGTCAGCGCCACCACGATGTGGCCGACGATCACGATCACCAGATAGGCGGGGAAGTCGTCGGCGCGGTGGTGATGCAACTCCTCGCCGCACACCGGGCAGTTGTCGTTCACTTTGAGGAAGGCCCGGAACATCCGGCCTTCGCCGCAATTGGGGCAGCGGCCGAGCAATCCGCGGATCACGGGCTCTGCCTGAAGCTCCTGGAGCTTGGACGTCAGCGCGTTCATGGTGGTGGACGTAGTACCGTGCCGGCTACCGGACAATGAACGGCGTCGCACATGCCGCAGGGTCGGTTGTCGCACGCTATGGCAGCGTCCGCGCCACGCGGAATCCGGCCAGGCTCGAATAATCATATTCGCCCTTCACCGCCGGCGCGCCGGTGCGTGCCGCCGAGCGCACGAACACCGGCACGTTGTCCCACGAGCCGCCGCGCAGCACATGCCGCGTGCAATCGCCGCCGCCCGTCCAGGCCGAGCCGTCGCGCGGCGCGCCGAGATAGCTCGGATGCCAGCAATCCGCCGTCCACTGCCAGGCATTGCCCAGCATGCCGAACAGGCCGAACGGGTTGGCCGCGAAGCTGTCGACCTCCGTCAGCACCCGCGCGTCCGACTTGCTGCCGCAGCCATTGCAATTGGCGTTGCCGGCGCCCAGATCGTCGCCCCACCAGCGCGCCGTCGCGGTGCCACCGCGCGCGGCATATTCCCATTCCGCCTCGCTCGGCAGGCGATAGGGTCCGGCGCGCCCCGCAAGCTGCGGCCGCGCCGTCTTCACCGTCGCGTTGAGCCAGTCGACATAGGCCTGCGCATCCTTCCATTCCAGGCACACCGCCGGCCAGCGCGGCGGCTCGACCTCGGCCGGCGGCCGCGGCAGCCCGCCCGCCGCCGGCTGCCAGCGCAGGTTCAGGATCGAATTGCAGGCCGCCGGCCGATAGCCGGTCTCCTGGAGGAAGCGCAGGAATTCCTCGCTCGTGACATCGAACTTGCCGAGCGCGAAGGCCCGCACCGAAACGGCGTGAAGCGGCCCTTCATTGTCGAAATGGCCCGCCTCGCCTGGCGGGCTTCCCATCGTGAAGCCGCCGGCCGGAATACCGACCATCACCGGACAGCCGGGGCACTCCTGGAATTCGCGGTCCGTGTGCTCTTCGCCATGCGCCGCGCTCCACGACAGGGCAAGCACGAGGAGGAGGAGAACGCGTTTCAAGGTGTGGGGTGCGCCGTTGTTTGCCTGACCGAACGTAAGTTTGCGCAACCGTGCTGGCAAGCCGCGCGGCCATGGTGACGCAAAAGTGAGAGGCGATGTTGTGCGCGCCCGCGATCGCCGCCACAGTGCATGAACCGCTATCCAAGGCTTGCCATGTCCGCCGACATTCCCGAAGGCTTTAGGCCGTTCAAGTTCAACATGGGCTTCATCGAAGTCGTCGGCCCGCTCTATGGCAAATGGGACGGCGCGACGCTGACGATGGGCTTTCGCGTCGAGATGCGCCACTGCAATCCCGGCCAGGTCGCGCATGGCGGCATGCTCGCCACCTTCGCCGACATGTTCATCCCCATCGCGGCGCGCGTGCAGGCCAAGGCCGATGTCGGCTTCGCGCCGACCGTGAACCTGACGCTCGATTACATCGCGCCGGCCAAGCTCGGCGCCTGGGTCGAGGGCCGGGCGGAGTTCCTGCGCGCCGGCAAGAGCCTGTTCTTCGCGCAGGGGCTGGCGACGGCGGACGGTGTGCTGTGCCTTCGGGCCAGCGCGATCTTCAAGGTCACCGCGCCGATGGGCGTCGTGGCGACGCCCGAAGCGATGTTCGGCGACGCGTGACCTTCCGGCGGCGGTGGTTTTGCGCGCGCGGCGTCATCGGGCATACTCCGGCGCGCCATGAGCGACTTGACCCCACCGCCGACGCCGAACGCGGACACGCGCTGGAAATTCATCCGCGACGTCGCCGTGTTCGAGATGAAGCTGGCGCTCAACAATCTGCACAATTTCTTCCAGATCCCGCTGACGCTGGCGGTGGCGGCGTTCGATCTGGTGATCCGGGGCAAGACCGAGGGCGAGCGCTTCTACAAGATCGTGGAGATGGGCCGCACCATCGACGATTCGATCGACATCTATTCCATCGTCGCCCATCGCGAGCGCGTCCTGAACAAGGATTTCACGGTCGACGCGGTGATCGGCAAGGTCGAGGCGGTGATCCTGCGCGAATTCGAGAAGGGCGGCACCGCCGCCAGCATGAAGCAGGCGGTGGACAAGGCGATCGACGAGATGCAGGCCAAGACCGGCGACGCCGCCGCCAAGGCGGCCGACGCGGCCAAGGCCGCGGCCGACAAGCTGCACGAGACGGTGCGCAAGATGGGCGGCGACGCGCCTTAGAGGCGGTTAGAGTCCGTTGCGATGGAATCCGTTGCGATCTGTTGGGATATTCCAATCCCAAATTGCCATGGTCCGTCCCAAATTGTCATGGCCCGCGAATGCGGGCCATCCAGGTGACAACGCTACTGGCTTCAACGGAATTGGCGCTTCAACTGGATGGCCCGCATTCGCGGGCCATGACACCATTTGTGAATTTCAATAGCGCGCAGACCCTAACCGCCCTCGAACCCTTCCAGCACGTTGACCGTGATCCCCGCCAGCGCATCGAGATTATACCCGCCCTCGAACTGGAACAGGGTCGGCAGGCCCAGCGCCGCGATCTTCTCTCCCATACGTAGATAATCCGCCGCCGCCAGCTTGAACTTCGAGATCGGATCGGCCTCGAACGTATCGAGCCCCAGCGACACCAGCAGCACGTCCGGCCCGAACGCCGCGATCCGCTTCGCCGCCGCGCCCAGCGCCTCGCCATAGCGGTCCCACGCCGTGTACATCGGCAAGGGCAGGTTCAGATTCGCGCCTTCGCCCGCGCCCGCGCCGATCTCGTCCGCGAAGCCCAGGAAATGCGGATAGGCGAAACTCGGATCGCCGTGGATCGAGCAGAACAGCACGTCGCCGCGGCCGTAGAAGATGCTCTGCGTGCCGTTGCCGTGGTGATAGTCGACATCGAGGATCGCCGGCCGCAGCCCCTGGTCCGCGAACCACTGCGCCGCGACGGCGAGGTTGTTGAGATAGCAATAGCCGCCGAACACATCGGCGCTGGCGTGATGGCCGGGCGGGCGCGCCAGCGCGAAGGCGGATCGCGCGCCGCTCCTGATCTCCGCCGCCGCCGACAGCGCGCAATCGACCGCCGACAGCGCCGCGCTCCAGGTGCCTTTCAGGATCGGCGTCGCGGTATCGAAGGCATAGGTGCCGAGCCGCGATTCGACATCGCCCTCGAAACGGTCGCGCATGCCGCGTCCCGGCCAGGCGGACGGAATCGCCGGCGGCGCCTCCTCGCCATACTGCTTGCGCCACAGCGCGCTGGCCTCGCCGAGGAAGCGCACCAGCCCCGCATCGTGCACCCGCGCAATCGGCGCCATGCCGAAATCGGCGGGCGCCTGGATCGGCCCGACGTTCCGCCGCTCGGCCTCGGCCTTCACGCGTTCCACCCGCGCCGGCACTTCGACGGCCGGACTCATCCGCCCGCCCTCGAACTCCTCGGGCGGCGCATGGCCCAGATGGACGGGCGAATAGAAAACCTTCATGGGCCCATCTGTAGCATGATCGCGCCGGCCGCAATCACGCCGGCGGCGAGCCAGCGGCGCGGCGTCATGTGCTCGCCCAGGAACGTCATCGCCAGCGCGGTGCCGAACAGCACGCTGGTCTCGCGCAAGGCCGCGAGCTGCGCCGTGGCGCCGAAGCTGTAGGCCAGCATCGCCGAACCATAGGTCGTGATCGAAAGCGCGCCCAGGAGCACGCCGAGCTTCCATTGCCGCCGCGCCTCGATCACCACCGCGCGGCCGCGGATGCCGGGCGCCGTCAGCAGCACCGAGGCGCCATGCGCCACGAAGAACCACGCCACATAGCTCAGCGGCTGCTCCACCGCGCGCACGCCCGAGGCGTCGATCAGCGTGTAGACGCCGATGGTCAGTCCCGTGGCGAGCGCATAGGCGAGGCCCTTCAGCGCGCCGTCGGTCGCGCGATGCGACAGCCCGATCGCGATCACCCCGCCGCACACCATCACGATGCCCAATATCTCGCTGACCGGAGCGTGCTCGCGCAGGATCAGGATCGCGCCGATGGCGGTGAACAGCGGACCGGTGCCGCGCGCCACCGGATAGACGGCGGAGAACGCGCCGTTCTCGTATGACTTGACCAGCAAAAGCTCGTAGAGCGCATGCACGAAGGCGGTGGCGACCAGCAGCCACACCGCGATCCCGCGCGGCGGCGGCAGGAAAAACAGCGCCGGCGTCACCAGCACCGCCGAGAACACGCCGATCAGCAGCCGCATGGCGTATTTGTCTTCGGCGCGCTTGGTCAGCACGTTGACGACGGCATGCACGGCGGCCGAAACGAAGATGAGAACGAGCGCGAAGGTCACGCATCGACCTTATCTTGGCGCCGCTTTCGCGCAATACTGCCGCCGCATCGCTACCCAAAGGGAAACATGACCGCCTTGAACGAAGACCTCATCGGCGTCGCGGGCGGCGTGGCCCGGCTGCAGACGCCCGCGCTCGTCATCGACCTGGACGTCTTCGAACGCAATCTGGCGCGCATGGTCGCCCATGCGAAGGCGGCCGGCGTCGGCCTTCGCCCGCACGCCAAGACGCACAAATCGGTCGAGATCGCCAGGCGCCAGATCGCGGTCGGCGCCAACGGCATATGCTGCGCCAAGCTCGGCGAGGCCGAGGCGCTGGCCGAGGGCGGCATCGAATCGATCCTCATCACCTCGCCGGTCGTCACCGAGGCGGGCATCGCGCGGCTGATGGCGCTGAACGCGCGCATGCCGGAGCTGATGGCGGTCTGCGACAACGCGACGGTGGCGGCGCGTCTGGACGCGGCGGCGCGGGCGGCGGGCAAGCCGCTCAAGGTCCTGGTCGACATCGATCCGGGCATCAGCCGCACCGGCATCCGCCCCGCCGACGCGCCCGCGCTGGTCGAGCAGGTCGCGGCCGCGTCCGGCCTCGCCTATTGCGGCCTGCAATGCTATGCGGGCCAGGCCCAGCACATGGAATCGCCGAACGAACGGCGCGCCGTCTCGCTTCAGGTGATGCAGGAATTGGGCGCGCTGCGCGACACGCTGGCGAAATCCGGACTCGCGCCGAAGATCATATCGGGCGGCGGCACCGGCACCTTCGACATCGATCCGGACGCGCGGGTGCTGACCGAGCTTCAGGTCGGCTCCTACATCTTCATGGACAAGCAGTACAACGAGGTGTGGGAGAAACCCGGCGACCGCCCGCCGTTCGAAACCGCGCTGTTCGTGCAGACCACGGTGATCAGCGCCAATCGCGCCGGCCTCGCCACCACCGATGCGGGCTTCAAATCCTTCGCGACCGATGCCGGTCCGCCGCTGCTGCATGCGGGCGCGCCCGCCGGCGCGGTCTATTTTTTCTTCGGCGACGAGCAGGGCGGCATCTTCTATCCGAAGGACGGCCCGCCGCTGCAGCCCGGCGATGTCCTGCGCTGCGTCGTTCCGCATTGCGATCCGACGGTCAACCTCTACGACCTTTATCACGGCGTGCGCGGCGACGTGCTGAAGGCGATCTGGCCGGTCGAGGCGCGCGGCCGCTCGGCCTGATTTTGCCGCCGCCATCCTGACGGCGACGTTCATGTCCGGTTCAGGCGCTCGGCGTCAATGTCGGCCTCGGCAATCCATTCAAGGACGAGGTAAGCCATGAAACTCTTCAAGAAAGCCGCGATCGGCGCCATGCTTCTGGCCGGCGCGGCAGCCTTCACCGCGGCGCCCGCCGAGGCGCATGTCTCCATCGGCATCGGTATCGGCGGCGGCGGTTATTACGGTCCCGGCGGCTATCCGCCGGCCTATTGCGATCCCTACAGCCGCTGGTACGACCCCTATCGCTGCGAGGACTATGGCGACTACGACTACTACAACGGTCCGGTCTTCATCGACGGCCTCTGGCTGAACGGCGGCTTCCGGTCGCGCTATTACGGCGGCCATCGCCAGTTCTACTATCATGGCGGCTGGCATGGCGGTTCGGGCTGGCATGGCGACTTCCACCACGGCGGCGGCAATTGGAGCGGTCACGGTGGCGGCCATGGCGGCGGCAACTGGGGCGGCCATGGCGGCGGTCATGGCGGTGGCGGCGGACATGGTGGCGGCGGCGGCCATCACCACTGACATTTAGCGCCTACAAAGCGGGCGGCTCTCGCGCGGCAAGCGAGAGCCGCCCGTTTTCGCATGCGCGCGCGAAAGCGGCGGCAATCCCGTTCTCTGGCTGAGCGGGCGGCTTTTCTGAAACATTCGGTCGGGGCGGCGGCAAAGAGCGCAATCGGCTTCGATTGAATGTGCCGCCGCCGACCGATATTTTCCGCGCTTCTTCGTGACCGCGCCCCACCCCGGCGCAACCTCAAGAGGCCAGCCCATGCGCGTCGGCGTTCCCAAGGAAATCAAGAACCACGAATACCGCGTCGGCATGACGCCGCCGGCGGTGCGCGAGCTCACCGCGCGCGGCCATGAGGTGTTCGTCGAGGCCCAGGCGGGCGGCGGCATCGGCATCTCCGACGAGGACTATGTCCGCGTCGGCGCCAAGATCCTTCCGACCGCCGACGAGATCTTCGCGACCGCCGACATGATCGTGAAGGTCAAGGAGCCGCAGCCGGTGGAGATCGCGCGGCTGCGCCCCGGCCAGGTGCTGTTCACCTATCTGCATCTCGCGCCCGATCCCGAGCAGACCCAGGGCCTGCTGAAAAGCGGCGCGATCTGCATCGCCTATGAGACCGTCACCGATGCGCGCGGCGGCCTGCCGCTGCTGGCGCCGATGAGCGAGGTCGCGGGCCGCATGTCGATCCAGGCCGGCGCGCACAGCCTGGAGATCGCCCAGGGCGGCCGCGGCCAACTCCTCGGCGGCGTGCCGGGCGTGCCGGCGGCCAAGGTCGTGGTGCTCGGCGGCGGCGTGGTCGGCACCAATGCGGCGCGCATGGCGATGGGGCTCGAGGCGCATGTGATGGTGCTCGACGTCTCGCTCGGCCGGCTCAAGGAGCTCGACGAGCAGTTCGGCTCGCGCATGCACACTTTGTTCTCGACGCTCGACGCGATCGAGGAGCAGGTGATCAGCGCCGACCTGGTGATCGGCGGCGTGCTCCTGCCCGGCGCCGCGGCGCCCAAGCTCATCACCGCCAAGATGGTGAGCCAGATGAAGAAAGGCTCGGTGATCGTCGATGTCGCGATCGACCAGGGCGGCTGCTCGGAGACGAGCCACGCCACGACGCATGCCGATCCGACCTATCTGGTCGACGGCGTGGTGCATTACTGCGTCGCCAACATGCCGGGCGCGGTGGCGCGCACCTCGACCTTCGCGCTCAACAACGCGACGCTGCCGTTCACCATCGCGCTGGCGGAGCAGGGCGCCGAGGCCGCGATGCGCCGCAACCCGCATCTGCGCGCCGGCCTCAACGTCTACAAGGGCACGATGACCTACAAGGCGGTCGCCGATGCCCAGAAGCTGCCCTACCGGGACGCCGAAGACGTCATCGGCATGTGAGCGCGCGAACCGCCGGCCCCTCATGGGAGAGGCCGGCGCCCGGCGCCGTCAGAAGTCCGCGACCGTCCAGGAGAAGTCGGTCCGTGTCGTCGTGGCGTTGTAGTAGGACGGATCGGTGAAGTAGATCACCGGCTTGGTGTATTGCGTCGGATAACCGCCGAAGCTGTTCACCGTCGCGACGCCGTGGCAACTCATGCAGTTCGAGGTGACGCCGGCGGGAATGCCGGGCGACGTCTCGAGATAGGGATTGTAGCAGACATCCATCGTGGTGCCGCCAGAGGTCGTGGTCTGATCGTAATTGGCGCACATCGAGTAGGTCTTCCACGGCGCGGGAAGGCTGGTCGGCTGATTGTCCTTGCTTCCCGGATTCTGGCCGGCCGGATCGGGCAGCGGCTCCCAATAGAAGGTCTGCCACGTCCACAGCGTCGTTTCCTTCGTGTTGACGTGCATGGCCACGAGAACCGCGAAGTCGCCCGCCGCGGCGCCGTGACCGAAGCGCGCGGCGTCGCCCGCCGACAGCTTCTGCGCATAGATCAGGGACAGCGGCCCGTAGAAGAACGTCTTGCAGGCCAGTCCCGTCAGCCGAGCCGCCGGAACGCTCTTGATTTGCGCCGGCGTCGCGGGCTGCACGGCGCCCGCCCCCTTCGGATCGATCAGCAGGCAATTCGTCCAGGTGTCTTCGGTCGGGTTGGTCTGGTTCGTCGCGCCGGCGCCGCCCTGCCACACCGGCAGCGGCGTCAGGCCGGTCGCCTTGACCAGATTGTAGACCGGCTTGGTTTCGATCGCGGTGTTCGGGAAGTCCACGATCGCGCGGTTCTGCACCGGCGTGTTGGTCGGCCATGCGCTGTTCAGCGCGTTGAGGCTGGTCGCGCTGTTGTAGAAATAGGTCTTGCCGTCGGGCCCAGGATGCGGCGAACGGACGAAGGCGACGTCGGTCGGGTCGAATCGCTCCGCCTCGATCGGGGTCTGGGCGGCCGTCACGCTGGTGCCCAGCATCGCCTTCAAGTGAAGGCGGCGCGCGCGATGGGTGAACTGGATCGGCGTCTCGAAAGCGTGCCCGGCGGCGGCCCGCGGTATTGCCGTCAGCGCCACGGCGCTCGGCGGCGGTCCCTTCAGATCGGCCTTGCCGCCCCAGGTGTCCCACACCGGCAGGGTGCCCTGGCCGGACGGCGCCGTCATTCCCGCCCAAAGCTCCCAGGCATGGCCGCGCATCGCGCCGGTGTCGCTGGTCGCGATCCATTGCTCGATCGTCGCGTTCGGCGTGGGAAACCCGTAGCCGGGCGGAATCGGAACCGGTGTCGTGCCCAACGCGGCCGGCTTGCCGTTGGTCGCGATGCTTGCGGCTGCCATCGCGGTCAGGACCGCGATGCCGGTCCATGCGAGTCTGCGAGTCATGATGCCCCTCCGTTTCGGTTCAGATTTGGAATCCGTCGTTCATCCACGCCTTGTAGGTATCCAGCCACGCCTGCGACCACGGTCCATCGGGCGGCATCGGCGCGGCTCCGTTGCCCGCGAGATAGGTGAAGACCTGCCTGGCATTGCCGTGATCGGCGAAGCCATGGGTCGGGGCGCCGTCGCACATCCACGCCGCTTCGCCGAGCATCACCCGATTGCGTTTCATGCACGCGATGTCGCTGTCGCGGAATTTCGGCCGGATGTCGGCCGTATAGGTCTTCGCCATGGTGCGACGCCTCCGGAACGGCAGCGGTACGCAACAAATGGTCGGGCAAAGGCCGAGAGCGATTACCGCGCTCGACTAGAGAAACGGCTAACGAGTCCTTTATACTACTGGAATAAGTTCTTGCCTAGACCCCGGGCAAAACCGCGACGCGCGCTCGCGGCGCGATGTCTGGCGGCCTATTGCTGCCCCGCTTTGAGCTGCTTCGTCCGCGCCAGGGTCAGCTCCGTCAGGCAGCCGGAATAGACCAGCGGATAGATGCTGCCGCCCTCGTTCTGCTCGGCCCGATACGCGCATTCCAGGTCGCGGAACTTGATCCAGTTGCGCTGGGCGGTGCGCAGCAGCTCGCGGCTGCGCCCGTCCAGTCCCTCCATCGCCCGGACATAGGCCGCGTTGAGCTGCCGGTCCGCGGCGCGGTAGTCCTTGTCGGCGCAGATGTTCATGTCGCGCTGGGTCATCGCGTTGTTGCAGTCCAGGCCGTCCGCCTCGTCCGCCCGGGCCGGCGCGGCGCCGAGCAGCAGCGCCGCCGCAGTCGCGATCATCAGCGTTCTCATGCCGGCGGACCTCGTCATGGGTGATTGCAGCTCAGATCGCCTTCCTGGCAATCGCGCTGGGCCTTGAGGCGCTTGATCTGGGCGCGGGTGAGGTCGGCGCGGCAATTGGTTTCCATCGCCGAATGGATCGTGCCGCCGACCGTCAAATTGGTCTCGAAGGCGCATTCATCGTCGCGGTACTTGATCCAGGAGCGCTGCGCCGCCTGCAGCAGTTTCTTGTTGTCGGCGTCGTATTTGGCGACGAGCTGGCGGTAGAGCGCGTTCAGCGCCGCGTCGGCGGCGGTGTAGTCCTTGCCGGCGCACTGGTCGATGTCGAAGGTCGTGTCGGGATTGGCGCAGTCCGGCTTATCGGCGGCGACGGCCGGCGAGCCGGCGCCCAGCGCGATGGCGGCGATGAGGACAAGGCGTTTCATGCGGTGCTTCTCCCAAGTTGAAGACGGTCTCACGCCAGCGTGCCGCCGTCGATGACGATCGACTGTCCCGTCATCCACGATCCCGCCTTGCTCGCCAGGAACACCGCGGCGCCCGCGATGTCGTCCGGCTCGCCGAGGCGGCGCAAGGGCGTGCCCGCGCTGGCGCGCTTCTCGCCCTCCGGCGTGTCCCACAGCGCCTTGGCGAAATCGGTCTTCACCAGGCCCGGCGCGATGCAGTTGACGCGGATGTTGTGCGGCCCGTTCTCCACCGCGAGGTTGCGCGCGAGCTGCAGGTCGGCCGCCTTGGAGATGCAATAGGTCCCGATCACCGGCGAGCCGCGATAGCCGCCGATCGACGACACGATGATGATCGCGCCATCCTTCTTCTCGATCATGTCGGGCAGCACCATCTGCGCCAGCCAGTGGTTCGAGCGGATATTGGCGCCGAGGATCTTGTCGAAGGCGTCGTCGGCGATCTGCGACATCGGGCCATAGGCCGGATTGATCGCCGCGTTGCACACCAGCACGTCGATCTTGCCGAGCTGCCTGCGGGTCTCGTCGACCAGCGCCTGGAGCTGCTCCTTGTAGTTGATGTTGGCCGGGATCGGCACCGCGACCTTGGCGCCGCGCGCGGCGTTGATGTCGCCGGCGACTTTCTCGCAGGCGTCCGCCTTGCGGCTGGAGATCACCACCTTGGCGCCGTGCTCGGCCAGGCGGTGCGCGATCGCCTCGCCGATGCCCTTGGTCGAGCCGGTGACCAGCGCCACCTTCCCCGTCAGATCGAACAATGTCGTCATTTTTCCGTCCCCGTGCGTTATGGATAGCGAGGCGTTCTCTTTACCAGCGGGCGGGCCCGCGGCCAAACATCCGCCACCATCGCCGCGCGAGATCGGCGCGGCAAAAACGGAAAATGCGCGCATGTCCAGGTTCAGGTTCTCGGTCGTGTTTCTGGCGCTGGGCCTCGCGGCCTGCGGCGGCGGGCCGAGGCCGATCTACGAGCCGCCGCCGGTCGACCGCACCGCGCGCGAGACGCCGCGTCCGCCCATCGCGAAGCCACCGGCCCATGGCGCCGTGCCGGGCGTGGTGGCCGCCGCGCCGATCCCGCAGGCGCTCGCCGGCCCGCTCACCGTGGCGCGGATCGAGCCCTATATGGACGCGCTGGAGACCGATCTGCGCCGCCACGTTCATGCCCGCGGCCTCGTCACGGCGCGGCGCGGCGACGAGATCGCCATCGTCATCGAGAACAGCCTGCTGTTCGCGCCGGACGGCGGCGTCGCCGGCGACGACGTGCTGGAGCCCCTGGCCGCGATCCTGCGCGGCTATGGCCATACCGCGATCGCGGTGAACGGCTATACCGACACGGCCGGCACGCCGGAGCGGAATATGGCGGTGTCGCAAAGGCGCGCCCGCGCCATCGCCGACGCGCTGGCCCATGAAGGCGTGCCGGCGGGCCGCCTCGCCGCCCAGGGCTTCGGCGAAGCCCATCTGCGGGTCATGACCGGCGACGGGAAGGCCGAGCCGCGCAACCGCCGCATCGAGATCCTCATCCGCCCGGCGCCCGGATAGGCAAGGTAAACTTGCCGTGTCGCGCTTGCTCTTGCCGCCGTTCTCGTATGCACTGCCGCCAACCAGATCGCACAATGTCGGGGAAACGCCATGAAATTCCGTACACTGATGATGTCCACGGCATTCGCGCTCCTCGCCGCTCCGGCGCTGGCCGCCGACGCCGCGCCGCCCGTGCCGCTTTTGGTGCGCGGCGTCATCGCGAGCTTCGACGGCAAGTCCGTCACCATCACCAAGGCCGACGGCACCTCGGTGACCGGCGCCGTCGGGCCCGGCACGTTCTTCTCGGCGGTGGAACCCCGACGCTTCGACCAGATCAAGGCGACCGATTTCGTCGGCATCACCTCGGTGCCCGGGCCGGGCGACACGCTGAAGGCGGAAGAGATCCACATCCTGCCGATCCATGTCGGCGAGGGGTCCTATCCCTGGGATCATCACCCGGGCGGCGCCAGGGCCACCGCCGGCAGCATGACCAACGGCACCGTCGCGGTGGTGCAGACCGCGCCGGTGACGGCGGGCAGCATGACCAACGGCACGGTCACGATGTCCGGCGGCCAGACGCTGAAGGTGACCTATCGCGGCGCCGGGATCGTGGACGGCAAATGCGTCGGCCACGCGCCGGCGGCCGGCGGCTGCACCGGCGTCGCCTCGGTCGCGGTCACGCCGCAGACCCAGATCGTCGCCATCGTTCCGGCCCAGCCGACCGATCCCAAGCCCGGCCTCGCGGTGTTCGCCGGCGCCGCGACGCTGGCGGACGGCAAGATCGTGATCGGCTCGCTGGTCCTGGAAAAGAACGGCGTCAAGCCGCCGATGTAGCCGCGCAGCTTTAGCCGGCCCAGCGTGCCGCCGTTCGTTTTCACAAAAAGGTGTCATGCCCCGCGAATGCGGGGCACCCAGTTGACGACTGCACATCCTCGCATCACCTGGGTCCGCCGCATTCGCGGCGGATGACACCGGGGAGAGGGGCACCCATGCACCCTACTTCGCGAGCGCTTCGTCGATCGCCTTGTTCATCTCCGCGTCGTCCGGCGTGGTGCGCGAGCCGAACACGCCGGCGATGCCGCCGTCCTTGGCGATCAGGTATTTGTGGAAGTTCCACTTGGGCGCCGCGTCCTCGCCCAGCTCGCCGGCGAGCCATTTGTACAAGGGATGTGCGCCCGGGCCGATCACGTCTTCCTTGGCGGTCATCGGAAAATCGACGCCGAACTTCGTCTCGCAGAAGGTCTTGATCTGGTCCTCGGTGCCGGGTTCCTGGCTGCCGAAATTGTTGGCCGGCACGCCGAGCACGACGAGCCCCTTGTCCTTCTTCGCCTTCCACAAGGCTTCGAGCCCGGCATATTGCGGCGTCAGCCCGCACTGGCTCGCGACATTGACCACCAGGACCGCCTTGCCCTTGAAGCCCGCCATCGGCAGCGCGCCGCCGTCGATCGACTTGAACGAAAAATCATAGGCCGTGGTCATATTGTCCTCCGGTTCGAAGCCACTCGAATAGTAACGCTTCCGGCGCGCGCTATGCCAGACGCTTAACCTCTCTTTAACGTCCGCGCCCCGCCATCCGCGCCCGTTCCATGGTTAATCCTTTCGAAACGCGCGGCCTGCAAATATTGCCCAGTGAAGCCGAGAGCCCGTTCATGACGCGTGCCCTGATCGTCGCGACCTATCTTCTGGCCTGCGCCACCGTCGCCACCGCGATGTTCATGGTCGCCGGCATTCCGCTCGGCCTTCTGACCGGCGTCGTGCTCGCGCTCGGCTGCACCCAGATCCACGCCGCCTTCCGCCGCCGCCGCGACAAGCGTATCGCCGACCGCGAGATCGCCGGCCTCAAGCGCGTCAGCTTCCAGTTCGAACAGGCGCTGAACGACACCCGCGCCAAGATGGACGACATGTCCCGGACGATCGAGGCCAAGACCAGCGCCCAGAACAAGAAGATCGTCGCCGAGCTCCAGGTGCTCGAAACCCTGATGCGCGAATTCGCCAGCAAGGTCTCCGGCCGCGCCAAGCTGGAGCCGGTAGAGGCGCGCGAACCGGCGCCGCGCCAGGGCACCGCCGCCGCCTATGTCAACGCGCTCGGCGATTCCGCGATGCTGGAGACCATCCGCGCCTCGCTCGAACAGAACCGCGTCGACCTTTATCTCCAGCCCATCGTCAGCCTGCCGCAGCGCAAGCTGCGCTATTACGAGGCGCTGTCGCGGCTGCGCTCGGAAGACGGCAAGGTCATCATGCCGGAGCAGTACATCAAGGTCGCCGCGCCCGCCGGCCTGATGTCGGTGGTCGACAACCTGCTGCTGTTCCGCTGCGTGCAGATCGTGCGCCGCCTGACGCAGAAGAACCGCGATGTCGGGGTGTTCTGCAACATCTCCGGCGACACGCTGACCGACACCGAATTCTTCCCGCAATTCCTCGAATACATGCACCACAACCGCGACCTCGCCGGCCACATCGTGTTCGAGTTCTCGCAGGACGCCGTCGCCAAGGCCGGCGGCGCCGGCGAGGCGAACCTCGCCTATCTGTCGAGCCTCGGTTTCACGCTGTCGATGGATCACGTCACCTCGCTGGCGCTCGATTTCGTCAAGCTCAAGAAGACCGGCTTCCGCCATCTCAAGGTGCGCGCCCACACGCTGGCCTACGGCATGAGCGGCGCCGGCGCCGCCGTCACGGCGGAGGATCTCAAGAAGCTGCTCGAACGCAACGGCCTCAACCTGATCGCCGAACGCGTCGAGGACGAGAAGACCGTCGTGCAGCTGCTCGACTACGGCGTCGACTACGCGCAGGGCTATCTCTTCGGCGAGCCGCGCGCGGTGCGCGAGGAGACGCTCAAGGCGGTCGAAAAGGACGCGGCCGTCATACCGCTGCGCAAGGCGGGATAGCGCGCCATATTGACCCTCCGCCGTCGTCATGCGACCGCTACGCCATGGCCGACGCACCGAAACTTCTCACCCATCTCGCCGACATCGCGCCCGGTTACGACGCGCTGGTCTGCGACGTCTGGGGCGTGCTGCACAACGGCGTGACGGCCTTCGCGCCGGCCTGCGCCGCGCTCAAGACCTTCCGCGACACCTGCGGCCGCGTCGTCCTGCTGTCCAACGCGCCGCGCCCGCCCTCCGATCTCGAAATCCAGTTCGAACGCCTCGGCGTGCCGCTGGACTGCTACGACACCATCGTGACCTCCGGCGGCGCCACGCGCGAGGAACTGGCGCACCGGCGCGGCGCCGCGATCCTGCATCTGGGCCCGGAGCGCGACCTCGGCCTGTTCGCCGGCCTCGACCTGGAACGCACCGACCTCGCCCGCGCCGACCTCGTGGTCTGCACCGGCCTCTACGAAGACGAGACCGAGGGCCCCGGCGACTATGCCGGCCTGCTCGCCCGGATGAAGGCGCGGAACCTGCCGATGATCTGCGCCAATCCCGATCTCGTCGTGCAGCGCGGCGGCAAGCTGGTGCACTGCGCCGGGGCGCTGGCGAAGGCTTATGAGGCGCTCGGCGGCAAGGTCGTCTACTACGGCAAGCCGCACCGGCCGATCTACGATCACGTCCGCGCCGCGTCCGGCGGCGCGCGGCGCTTTCTCGCCATCGGCGACGGCCTCGCCACCGACATCAGGGGCGCCAACGCCGCCGGCATCGACGCGGTGTTCATCGCCGACGGCATCCACGGCGAGGACGTCAAGGAATTCACCGCGCCGCACATGGCGGAATTGTTCGCCGGCGCCGGCGTCCACGCCGTCGCGGCGATGCGGGCGCTTGTCTGGTAGCGGCGCGAACCGATAGAACTTCTGCCCGTATCGAGAGGCGCCCATGCCCTATTACATCGAAGACCTGAAGCCCGGCATGTCGGAGAGCTTCACCAAGACCGTCACCGAATCCGACCTCCAGAAATTCGGCGAGATTTCCGGCGACACCAACCCCGTCCATTTCGACGAGGACTTCGCCAGGACCACGATCTTCAAGGGCCGCATCGCCCATGGCGTGCTGTCGGCGAGCTATATCTCCACCGTGCTGGGCATGAAGATGCCCGGCCCCGGCACGATCTTCATGTCGCTGACCACCCGCTTCAAGGCGCCGGTGCGCATCGGCGACACGGTGACGGCGACCTGCACGGTGCGCGAGGTCGTGCCGGAGAAGCGCCGCGTGGTGTTCGACTGCGTCTGCAAGGTCGGCGACATCACCGTGGTTGATGGCGAGGCGCTGGTCATGGCGCCGCCGCGCCCGAAGGGGTGAGCGTGCCTCGCTCCGCCGCCGGCATCGCGCGCGCCAGCGCGCAATCGATTCACGCGGAGCCGCGGAGATCGCGGAGCCAGGTTGGAATTCTCCGCGTCTGCGCGTCTCCGCGTGCGATAGAATCGCCAGGTTCGCGGGCGCGATGAAGATCTTCCGCCACACCAGCGACGTGACCGATGCCTATAAGGGCGCGGTGGTGGCGGTCGGCAATTTCGACGGCGTGCATCTCGGCCACCAGGCGCTGATTGGCGAGGCGCGCCGCATGGCGGAGGAACGTCACGCGCCCCTCGGCGTGCTGGCCTTCGAGCCGCATCCGCAGGAATTCTTCCGCCCCTCGCCGCAATCCTTCCGCCTGACGCCGTTCCGCGCCAAGGCGCGGCTGATCGCAGGGCTCGGCGCCGACGCGCTCTACGCGCTCGCCTTCGATGCCGAGATGGCGGCCAAGGCCGCGCCCGATTTCGTGATGGACGTGCTGGTCGACGGCCTCGCCGTCGGCGCCGTCGTCGTCGGCCGTGATTTCCAGTTCGGCAAGGGCAGGGCGGGCAACACCACGATGCTCTCCTATATGGGCGAGATGGAAGGCTTCGGCGTCACGCTGTTCGATCCGGTGCTGGCGCATGGCAGCGACAAGATCTCCTCGACCGATATCCGCGACGCGCTGAAGGCCGGCAAGCCCGATATCGCCGCGCGCCTGCTCGGCCATCCCTGGGCGGTGGAGGGCCGCGTCGAGCACGGCGACAAGCGCGGCCGCACCATCGGCTTTCCGACCGCGAACATGCGGCTGGTCGACTGCCTGCAGCCCGCCTACGGCATCTATGCGGTGCGCGTGAAGCTGTTCGAGGACGACGCGGTGGTGTCCGAGCATGACGGCGTCGCCAATTTCGGCATCCGCCCGATGTTCGAGACCAAGGTCCCGATGCTGGAGACCTATCTGTTCGATTTCTCCGGCGACCTCTACGGCAAGCATCTGGCGGTGGAGTTCGTCGCCTATCTGCGCCCCGAAGCCAAGCTCGACGGGCTGGGCGCGCTCAAGCTGCAGATCGCCAAGGACACGGAAGACGCGCGGCGGATCCTGCATTCGCGCTGAACGTGTTTCGCCAGTTTTCAGCGACGACGCTCGCGGCGACAGATTGCGACACACAGGGCTGCGACATGATCTTTTCCCCGTGACTTTTCACGAATTCGTCACATGCCCTTACAGCGTTTGTTACGCTGCGCCCCGACATCTCCGGCCTCTCGAAGGTTGGGGAACTCAATGTTTTCAAGGGTAAAATGTCACGGTCTTTCCGCGCGCCGGTCCGCGCTTCTGTGCGCGGCGGCGCTGCTGATCCCGGCCGGGGTCCGGGCCGCCGACAATGCCGCGTCGCCGGACGCGCAAATCGAAACCGTCACGGTCATC
The DNA here is from genome assembly GCA_037200045.1 of Rhizomicrobium sp. Lineage (NCBI taxonomy): Bacteria > Pseudomonadati > Pseudomonadota > Alphaproteobacteria > Micropepsales > Micropepsaceae > Rhizomicrobium > Rhizomicrobium sp. The sequence goes on along the minus strand of JBBCHM010000002.1, from coordinate 1,301,556 downwards.
GGCCAGGCGATCTACATCGCGCCGTCGGCGCCGCCGGTGGACGTGCTGCAGCCGACGTCGATCGTGCAGGAAGGCTTCATCCGCGACAACATCATCCCGCTCGGCAGCTATGACGACGTCGTCAAGTTCGAGCCCAGCGTGTTCGACGCGAGCCCGAACGGCCCGGGCCTCGGCAAGTCCGAGACGCTCAGCCTGCGCGGCTTCCAGGACGGCCAGTACAACGTCACCTTCGACGGCATCCCGTTCGGCGATTCGACCGACCTGCACCACACCAGCTCGGCTTTGTTCATCGCCCACGACCTCGCCACCGCCGAGATCGACCGCGGCCCCGGCACCGCCTCCACCATCGGCAAGGCGACGTTCGGCGGCACGATGGGCTTCGTCACCAAGAGCGCGCCCGACACCGCCTCGCTCAATCCCTACTTCACCTATGGCAGCTTCAACACGATCTCGGGCGGCCTGGAGCTGAACACCGGCGACACCGGCTTCGGCAGCGGCTTCGTCGATTACCAGCACGAGAACACCGACGGCTATCTGACCTATTCGGCGGAGCATCGCGACAACGTGCTGGTCAAGTTCGAGCACCAGTTCGACGCCGACACCACGCTGACGCTGCTGGGCAGCTACAACCACGAATTCCAGTACACGACCCAGGGCGCGACGCTGGCCAACATGGCGAAATACGGCCGCGATTTCGGGCTGAACAACGACCCCGCGACGCAGGCCTATTACCGCTACAATCCGAGCGACTACTATTCCGACTTCGCCTATGGCGACCTCAAGACCCTCATCGGGGGCCTGCGCGTCGAAGATAAGGTGTACACGGACTATTTCGCGCACGTCTACACCGAGAGCAAGGACTCGACGATCACCGACCCGTCGCTGAACACGCTCACGATCTATCCCGACGTCTACAACGCGGCCGGCTATGCCTCGCGGCAGGGCCGGAAGACGACCGACATTCCCGGCAAGGCGACCAATGCGCGGTTCCGCGCCTTCGGCAACGTCTTCCGGGTCTCCTACGACGGCGATTTCGGCACCGTCCAGGCCGGCGTCTGGTACGACGACCAGCACGACAACCGCTGGTCCGAGACCATCGACCTGTCGACCGGCGGCACGCCGGCGCCGGGCAAGAACGGCACGCCCTACAGCTATAACTACCACACCGTGTCGAGCACGATTCAGCCCTTCGCCGAGCTCGACTGGCAGGTGCTGCCCGAGTTGCTGGTGACGCCGGGCGTGAAGTTCTCGATCTTCCAGCGCGACGTGAACGGCCCGATCAACAAGGGCACGGTCGCGCCGATCGACTATTCGGAGGAATACGATTCGCTGCAGCCCTCGGTCTCGGCCCGCTACACGATCGACGAGAACTGGAACGCCTATGCCCAGGTCGCGCGCGGCTTCCTCGCCCCGCCGGTCGATGTCTTCCAGGTGACCGCGCCGCACTCGATCCGGCCGGAGACGACCTGGAACTACCAGGTCGGCAGCACGCTCAAGCGCGACAACTTCACGGTCAGCGCCGATGCGTACTACATCGACTTCAGCAACTACTTCGCCCAGATTCAGATCCCCGGCGGCACCGACACGACCTTCGTCAATGGCGGCGGCGCGGTCTATCAGGGCCTGGAGTTCGAAGGCCAGTACGCGCTCGGCGACGGCGTGTCGTTCTACGGCAACTACTCGCTGAACAGCGCGGTGTACAAGGGCACCTCGGTGACGATCGCCGAAAGCCCGGCCTATACGGCTGCGCTCGGCGTGCTCTACGACCGGGGCACCGGCTTCTACGGCTCGCTGATCGGCAAGCTGATCGGGCCGCGCTATGGCGACGACGGCAATTCGCTCGATCCGGTCACGCAGAAGCTGATCGCCGTGGATGACGTGCGGCTCGGCTCGTCCGCCACGGTCGACCTCGCGGCCGGCTATCGCTTCGATCCGCTGATCGAGAACACCGCCGACCTGGTCGTCAGCGTCAAGATCAGCAACCTGCTCGATAACCGGCAGATCGTGGATTATGCCGGCACGCAGTCGGGAACCGATGTGCCGCTGTACTGGACCGTTGCGGGCCGCAGCGTTTTCCTCAACTTTTCGTCCTCGCTCTACTAGGAACGGTCCGGGCTTGCGCAACTTTCACCGCCTCTGCGCCGCCGTCGCGCTGCTTGTCGGCGCGGCGGGGGCGCAGGCCGCGCCCGTCCTGGAGCGTGTCGTGATCGTCGAGCGGCACGGCGTGCGCTCGCCCACCAAGCCGCCCGAGGCCTATGCCGCCTTCGCCGCGCAGCCCTGGCCCGCCTGGCCGGCGGCGCCCGGCGAGCTCACCGATCATGGCGCCGAAGCGCTCCATCGCATCGGCGCCGCGCTTCGCGAGCATTATGCGCGGACCGGTCTCTTCGCCGCGCAAGGCTGTCCGTCCGGCGTCTTTCTCTGGGCCGACAATGCCGACAGCCGCACCCTTGCGAGCGCCGCCGCCGTCGCCGAGGGGCTGTCGCCCGATTGCGCCGTGCCGGTGAAATCGGCGCCGCCCGGCGACGACGATCCCTTGTTCCATGGCGCGAAGCTTTGCCGGCTCGATTCCAAGGAGGCCGCGCAGGCCCTTCGCACGCGCCTGGCGCGGGTCGTGGCGCGCAACCGCGCCGGCTATGCGCGCGCCAATGCGGCGCTGCGCGGCATCCTGCGGCCGCAGGCGTGCCTGGCTTCGGCCGACTGCGCGCTCGCCGGCGACAATCGGGTGAGCGACGACGGGAAGCTCTCCGGCCCGCTCGATACCGGCTCGACGCTGGCCGAGAATCTGCTGCTCGAATACGCGCAAGGCTTCGCGCGAGATCAGGTGGGCTGGGGCCGCGCCGCCGGACGGATCGCCGCCGTCATGCCGCTGCACAATCTCTACGCCGACCTGGCCCGGCGCACGCCCGCGGTCGCGGCCGCCAACGCGACCTTCCTCGCCCGCGCGATCCTCGCCGCGCTCGGCGTGCCGGGCGAAGAAGGCGTGCCTCTGCCGGACGGGGCGCGCTTCGTCCTCTTCCTCGGGCACGACACCAATCTCTCGAACCTGTCCGGACTTTTGGGCGTGCGCTGGCGCCTGCCGGGCCAGCCCGACGACACCGCGCCGGGCACCGCGCTCGCCTTCGAGCTGTGGCGCGACCACGGCGTGCGGACGGTGCGGATGAAGGTCTACTATCAGCCGCTCGACGCGATCCGCCGGCTGGCCCCCGGCCTGCGCGTGGTGCCCGTCGGGCAGCGCGGCCTTCCCCTCGACGCCTTCGCGCGCCGCCTCGACGCGCGCCTGCGGCCCGATTGCCGCCTCCCGCCGGCGCCCTGATCGCACAGACGAACGCCTGAAACAGCGTAACATGTGCTAGGATGCCCTGATCTTCGTCGGACCGAGGCGCGATGGGATTATCACGCGGAGCACGCGGAGCGCTCGCTCGACGACGTCACGGGCGCGATCGTCGATGCCGCCTACAGGCTGCACGTCGGGCTCGGACCCGGCCTGTTGGAGTCGGTCTACGAAGCGGTTCTGGCGCGCGATCTCGCGCGCCGGGGATTTTCCGTCGAGCGGCAGCACGGAGTCGCTTTCGACTACGACGGAATGCATTTCGACGACGGCCTGCGTGTCGATTTGCTCATCGATAGTCAGGTCGTGGTGGAAATCAAATCGGTTGAACGGACTTCGCCGGTCCACGCAAAGCAATTGCTGACCTATTTGCGCCTGCTCAATCTCCCCGTCGGCCTTCTCATCAATTTCGGTCAGCCGACGCTGAAAGATGGCCTCAAACGTGTCGTGAACGGCTTGGCGCCCTCCGCGTCTCCGCGCCTCCGCGTGAACCGACTGCCGCCGGGCACCTAGGCTGGACCGCCCGCCGCCCCCCTGTTAGAACCAGCCTCGCTGATTTGGCGGCCGGGAAAGATGCCTGTTTTGGTTGGATTTTCGCGAATTCGCCACCCGGCTCCTCGCCGGGGTTGAGCCCTGACGCGCGGAGGCCGGGACCCTATCCAACCATCCCGCCGACTCGAAAGCCCGACTGATGCCCGACACCACGACCGAGACTTCCGCGCACGATTACCGCGCCACCCTGTTCCTGCCCGCGACCGACTTTCCGATGCAGGCCGGCCTGCCCAAGGCCGAGCCGCAATGGCTGGCGCGCTGGGACGCGATCGATCTCTACCGCCGCATCCGCGCCGCCGCGAAGGGCCGCCCGCTCTTCGTGCTGCACGACGGCCCGCCCTATGCCAATGGCGAAATCCATTCCGGCACCGGCCTCAACAAGGTGCTGAAGGACATCGTGGTGCGGTCGCGCGGCTTCCTCGGCTACGACGCGCCCTACATCCCCGGCTGGGACTGCCATGGCCTGCCGATCGAATGGAAGATCGAGGAGAAGTACCGCAAGGAAGGCAAGTCGAAGGACGACGTGCCGATCGACGTGCTGCGCAAGGACTGCCGCGCCTTCGCCGAGCACTGGATCGACGTGCAGCGGAAACAATTCATCCGGCTCGGCTGCATGGGCGAATGGTACAAGCCCTACACCACGATGGACTACCGCGCCGAGGCGGTGATCGCGGGCGAGCTGCACAAGTTCGTCGCGAACAAGCTGCTCTATCGCGGCTTCCGCCCCGTGATGTGGTCGCCGGTCGAGAAGACCGCGCTCGCCGAGGCCGAGGTCGAGTATCACGACAAGACCAGCCCGACGATCTATGTGAAGTTTCCCGTCGTGTCCGGCGCGCTCAAAGGCGCGAGCATCGTCATCTGGACGACCACGCCTTGGACCATCCCCGGCAACCGCGCCATCGCCTATTCGCCGACGATGGATTACGGCCTTTATGAAGTGACGGCAGCGGAGGAGGGCGCTCTCGCCAAGCCCGGCGAGAAGATCGCGCTCGCCGATGCGCTGGCCGATCAGACGGCCAAGCACGCGAAGATCGTGCTGAACCGTCTCGGCGCCGCCGATCCGAAAGGCGCGGTCGCCGCGCACCCGTTCCGCGGCCAGGGCTACGAGTTCGACGTCCCGCTCCTTTCCGGCGATCACGTCACCGCCGACACCGGCACCGGCTTCGTCCACACCGCGCCCGGCCATGGCGAGGAAGATTTCGAGCTGATCCTCCATAACTTCCCAGACTACGCGCGCACGAATCCCGACGCCTTCAACGTGGTGAAGGAAGACGGCTCCTTCTCGGCCAACGTTCCCCTCTTCGCCGGCAAGTTCATCCTGTCGCGCGACGGCAAGAAGGACGGCGACGCGAACAAATCCGTCATCGCCGCGCTGATCGAGGCCGGCGCGCTGCTCGCCCAGGGCACGCTGCGCCATTCCTATCCGCATAGCTGGCGCTCCCGCGCGCCGGTGATCTTCCGCGCCACGCCGCAATGGTTCGTCGCGATGGACAAGGCCATCACGTCCGATCCGGCCGACACGCTGCGCGCCCGCGCCATGAAGGCGATCCACGACACCAAATGGTATCCGAAGTCCGGCGAGAACCGCCTCGCCGGCATGGTGAAGGACCGGCCCGATTGGGTCCTGTCGCGCCAGCGCGCCTGGGGCGTGCCGCTCGCCATCTTCGTGGAGAAGAAGACGCAGACCGTGCTGTTCGACGCCGACGTGAACGCCCGCATCACCGAGGCCTTCCGCGAGGAAGGCGCCGACGCCTGGTACAAGCCGGGTTCGGCCGCGCGCTTCCTCGGCAACGGCCGCGACGCCGACGACTACGAACAGGTGAAGGACATCCTCGATGTCTGGTTCGATTCCGGCTCGACGCACGTGTTCACGGTGGAACAGCCGCTCGAACCGGAATGGCCGCAAAAGGACCACGCCGATCTTTATCTCGAAGGCTCCGACCAGCATCGCGGCTGGTTCCAGTCCTCGCTGCTGGAAAGCTGCGCCACGCGCGGCCGCGCGCCCTATGACGAGGTGCTGACCGCCGGCTTCGTGCTCGACCGCGAGGGCGACAAGATGTCGAAATCGGTCGGCAATGTGATCCTGCCGCAGGCCATCGCGGAGAAGAACGGCGCCGACATCTTCCGCCTCTGGGTCGCCTCGTCGGATTTCACGCAGGACCTGCGCATGGGCAGCGACGTGATCCAGGCGAACGCCGACGCCTATCGCCGCCTGCGCAACACGATCCGCTTCATGCTCGCGAACCTCGCGGGCTTCGACGAGGCCGAGCGCATCGCGCCGGCCGAAATGCCGGAGCTGGAACGCTACATCCTCGCCAAGCTGGCCGAGCTCGACGGCCTGGTGCGCGAGGGTTACGAATCCTACGACTTCAACCGCGTCTACAACACCGTCTTCTCGTTCTGCACCAACGAGCTGTCGGCGTTCTATTTCGACATCCGCAAGGATTCGCTCTATTGCGACTCCAAGCACGCGGCGCGCCGCCGTTCCGCCCGCACCGTGACGGACGAGGTGTTCCGCCGCGTCGTCACCTGGCTGGCGCCGCTGCTGTGCTTCACCATGGAAGAAGCCTGGCTGCACCGCTTCCCCGGCGAGCATGAGAGCGTGCATCTGCAGGTCTTCCCGCCCACGCCCGAAGGCTGGCGGAACGACGCGCTGATCGAGAAATGGAACCGCATCCGCGTGCTGCGCCGCGTCGTCACCGGCGCGCTGGAGCTCAAGCGCCGCGACAAGGTGATCGGCGCCAGCCTGGAAGCGCGCCCGGTCGTATACGTTTCCGATCCAAAGGATGAAGAACTGCTCAAGAGTGTGCCGTTTGCGGAGATCGCAATCACATCACAAATCATGGTGCAGCTCGGAACAGCTCCGGGCACAGGGTTCGAGGCAGAGAATCTTGAAAATATGGGAAAGCTTGAAAGCCCCGGTCGGAAGGTCAATCGGTTGATCTGGCCAACCGGCGCGTTCGAGCTTGCGACCGAGGTTCCTGGCGTGGCGGTGGAATTCCATCACGCCGAGGGCGACAAATGCGCCCGCTGCTGGATGATCCTGCCCGAGGTCGGCAGCCACCCGAACCATCCCGACCTCTGCAACCGCTGCAGCGAGGCCGTCGATGCCGCCTAGGCCGTCGCTAACCATGTCCCCGCGCGACTGGGGCCTGGCCTCGGCCGCGGTCGCGCTCCTGCTCGACCAGGCGAGCAAGCTGGCCCTGCTGTACGGCTTCGGCTTCCGCGACATGGTCGCCGGCCAGTCCGTCCCCGTATTGCCGTTCTTTAATCTTGTGATGGTGTGGAATCCCGGCGTCAGCTACGGCCTGTTCCCGGCGCACAGCCGGATGGGCTCGACCTTCCTGGTTTTCCTGTCGCTTTTCGCGGTAATCGGCCTCGGCTGGTGGCTGTGGAACGCCCAGCGGCGGGCGCTTGCGATCGGCCTCGGCTTGGTTATCGGCGGCGCCATCGGGAATAACCTGATCGACCGGCTGATCTACGGAAAGGTTGCCGACTTTTTCCACTTTTACGTCTTCGGCTATGACTGGTATGTCTTCAACGTGGCCGACGCGGCAATCACCTTCGGCGTGATCGCGCTGCTGTACGACGCGCTGATGCGGCCGGAGGCGCACCCGGGCCATGAACCGGGTTGAACGGAATAGCAGAGTTCGGGAGTAGTCCATGCAGTCGCGCACCCTTTTCGCCCTTGCCTTCGCCGCCGGCGCCGCCTTCGCGCTGTCGGGCTGCGAGCAGATCCGCGACGCCGCCGGCCAGGGCAAGGATTCCCCCGACGAGTTCGCGGTCGTCACCAAGGCGCCGCTCGTCATCCCGCCCGACTTCAACCTGAAGCCGCCGGCGCCCGGCACCGCGCCGACCAACCAGACCGAGCCGACCCAGTCGGCGCAGAGCGCGCTGTTCAACGCCGACCAGGCGACCATCGCCTCGACGCTGCCCGCCACGATGAGCCCCGGCGAGCGCTATTTCCTCGCCGCCGCCGGCGTGCAGAACGCCGATCCGGCGATCCGCCAGCAGATCGCCTCCGACGCGCGCGGCATGCGCGCCTCCGACGACAGCTTCGCCAACAGCGTCCTGTTCTGGAAGGGTCCGACGCCCGAGCCGGGCTCGACGCCGGTCGATGCCGACGCCGAGGCCCGCCGCGTCGACGCCGCCCGCGCCGGCTCGCCGGCCGCCGCGCCGGGTGCTCCGGCGCCGCGGTCGCCCGACGATTCGAGCGGGACCAGCGACAAGGGCCTGCTCGACGACCTCTGGCCGTTTTGATGGGCTCCAATTTCTACCCTCCCCTTGAGGGAGGGTCGAAATTTGCGAAGCAAATTTCGGGGAGGGGTCAAGCTGGAGCACCCAGACCCCTCCCCGAAAAATTCTTCGCTGCGCTTCGAATTTTTCGACCCCCGCTGCGCGTCCATACGCTGTCGCTAGGACCCCTCAAGGGGAGGGTAGGGCTGCCCGCTTTCGTGGCGGCGACGCTGCTTTCGCTCGGTGCCGCCCCCGCCGCCGAATCCGTCACCCAGTTCGCGCTCCCCAACGGCCTGCAGGTCGTCGTCATCCCCGACCACCGCGCGCCGGTCGTCACCCAGATGATCTGGTACAAGGTCGGCGGCATGGACGATCCGGCCGGCCATTCCGGCCTCGCCCATTTCTTCGAGCACATGATGTTTCGCGGCACCAAGGCCGAGCCGGGCGACACCTTCTCGCGCCTGATCGCCCGCAACGGCGGCGAGGACAACGCCTTCACCACCGAGGACTACACCGCCTTCTACGAACAGATCGCGCGCGACCGGCTGAAGCTCGTGATGGGGCTGGAGGCCGACCGCATGGCGCATCTCGAACTCACCGATGCCGGCGTGAAGACCGAACGCGACGTGGTGCTCGAGGAGCGCCGCATGCGCATCGACAACGTGCCCGCCTCGCTCGCCGCCGAGCAGGTCGATGCCGCGCTCTATCTCTCCCATCCCTATGGCCGCCCGGTGATCGGCTGGCCGGACGAAGTCCACCGCATGGGCCGCGCCGAGGCACAGAGCTTCTACGACCATCACTACGCGCCCAACAACGCCATCCTGGTCGAGGTCGGCGACGTGACTCCGGACGAGGTGAAGGCCGCCGCCGCCGGCACGCTGGCGAAAGTGCCGGCGCGCGCGCTCGAACCGCGCGCGGTCTATGCCGAGCCGGCGCGGCTCGGCGAAACGCGCCTCGCCATCGCCCGCCCCGATGCCGGCGTGCCGAGCTTCTCGCGAAGCTGGCGCGTCGCGAGCTATGCCGAGGGCAGGCTCGGCCAGGCCGAGGCGCTCGAAGTCCTCGCCGCGCTGCTCGGCGGCGACGCCAACGCGGTGCTCTATCGCACCCTGGTGGTCGAGCAGAAGCTCGCCACCGATGCCGGGGCCACCTATGACGGCGACGCGCGCGACGCCGGCGCCTTCTCGGTCTTCGCGACGCCGCGCCCCGGCGTGTCGCTGCCCCAGCTCGAACGCGCGGTCGATACCATCCTCGCCGACTTTGCGAAGGCGCCGCCGTCCGCGGCCGCACTGGCGCACATCAAGACCCAGCTCGTCGCCGGCGACGTGTTCCGCCGCGACAACCAGCTCCAGCTCGCCACCGCCTATGGCCAGGTGCTCGCGGTCGGCCGCACGGTCGCCGACCTGCAGAACTGGCCGCGCGCCATCGAGGCGGTCACCGCCGAGGAGGTGCGCGCCGCCGCCGCCGAACAGCTCGTGCCGCGCGAATCCGTCACGCTCTATCTGACGCCGGGTCCGTCATGAGAAAATTCGCCCTCGCGCTTCTCTTCGCCCTCGGGTTCGCCGGTCCGGCACTCGCCTCGGCGCCGCGCCCGCTCGACATCGGGCCGAACGAGCAGGTCTGGTTCGAGGAGGATCACACCGTTCCGATGCTGGCCGTCACCGTCTCGCTGCCGGCGGGCTCGGCCTACGATCCGGCGGGCAAGGCCGGCCTCGCCGCCTTCGCCGCCTATCTGTTCAACGAGGGCGCCGGCCCGCTGACTTCCGAAGCCTACCAGTCCGAGATCGCCAACCGCGCCATCCAGCTTTCCATGTCGCCTGACCGCGACTGGCTGGTGCTGTCCTTCAGTACGCTGTCGTCGCAGGCGAAGGATGCCTTCCGCCTGTTCGCGCTGGCGCTGCGGCATCCGCGCTTCGACGCCGACGCGATCGAGCGCGTCCGCGCCCAGATGATCCAGTCCATCCAGCAGGACGACAGCGATCCCGCCGCCGTCGCGGCCAACCGCTTCTATCGGGTCTATTTCGGCAACCATCCCTACGCCCATCCGGTCAACGGCGAGACCCGGAGCCTGAGCGCGATCGGCGCCGCCGACCTGAAGGCCTTCGCCGCGACTCATTGGGTGAAGGGCGGGGCGAGGATCGCGGTTTCCGGCGATATCGACGCGGCGACGCTGACCGCGCTCCTGAAAGCGACCTTCGATCCCCTGCCGGCCACGGCGCCGCCCGCGCCGCCGCCCTTCGTCCATCCCGGCGCGCCGGGCGAGACCATCGTGGCGATGGCCGTGCCGCAGCCGAGCGCGGTGTTCGGCCTTCCGGGCATCGGCCGCGCCGACAAGGATTACCTCGCGGGCTATGTCGCCAACTACATCGTGGGCGGCGGCGGGTTCTCTTCGCGGCTGACCTATGAGGTGCGCGAGAAGCGTGGCCTCACCTACGGCATCTCCACCGGCTTCTCCGATTTCGCGGGCGGCGGCGTCGTACTGGGCCAGGTCGCGACGCGGCAGGACGCGATGGACGCCTCGCTCGCCGTGGTGCGCGGCGTGCTGGCCGACTACGCCGCGCACGGTCCGTCGGCGGCCGAGCTGGCCGACGCCAAGACCTATCTGACCGGCTCCTATCCGCTCGCCTTCGCCTCGAATGCCGGCATCGCGGCGCAGCTCAACACGTTCCAGCGCTCCGGCCTGCCGCTCGGCTATGTCGCGCGCCGCAACGGGTTGATCCAGGCGCTGACGCTGGCCGATGTGAAGCGGGCGGCGGCCCGGCTGTTCGATCCCCGCCGGATGACGGTCGTGGTCGGCGGCACCATCGCGGTCGCGTCGTCAAGTCACAAGCCGTCGCGGAAACCTGCCGCGCATGGTTGAGTTATAATTGTCGCTGGAATTCGACCCTCCCTCAAGGGGAGGGTAGCCATGAGGACGTATGCCATGTCGCTGCCCTTCACCATCTCCCTCGATCTCGCTCTCTCCGGCCCCGGTGCCGTTCCACGCGCTGCCTTCGACTCCGCGCTGAAGGAGGGCGCCGCCGCGCTCGCCTGGTTGCGCGAGCAGAAGAAGGCTCACGCGCTCGAACTGCTCGACATCGTCGAGCGCACCGACGACATCGCGGCGGCGAAGGCCGTCGCCGACACCTGGACCAAGGACTCCTCCGACATCGCCGTGCTCGGCATCGGTGGCTCCAGCCTCGGCGGCCAGGCGCTGAAGGCCATCGCGAAGAGGGACGGCGCGCCGCGCGTCACCTTCCACGACAATCCCGATCCCTGGAGCTGGCAGGAGACGCTGGCCTCGGTCGACCTCAAGACCACGCGCTTCGTGGTGATCTCCAAATCCGGCGGCACGGCGGAGACGCTGTTCCAGGCTCTGACCGCGGCCGACGCCATCGAGAAGGCCGGCGGCGGCAAATGGCTGAAGCAGCACTTCGTCGCGATCACCGAGCCGAAGAAAAGCCCGCTGGCGGACTTCGCCGACTCGATCGGCGCGCCCAAGCTCGATCATCCGCTCGGCATCGGCGGCCGGTATTCGGTGCTCAGCATGGTCGGCGTGCTGCCCGCCCTGCTGATGGGTCTCGACGTATCCGCCCTGCGCGCCGGCGCCAAGGCCGTGATCGACGCCACGCTCGCGAGCGAGGGCGAAGCGAATGGCCCGCTCGCCGGCGCCGCGCTGCATCACGCGCTGGCGAAGGCGGGCAAGCTGAATCACACGGTGCTCTGGAACTATGCCGATCGCCTCGCGACCTTTTCCGGCTGGTGGCGCCAGCTCTGGGCCGAAAGCCTCGGCAAGGACGGCAAGGGTTCGACGCCGGTCGGCGCGGTCGGCCCGGTCGACCAGCACAGCCAGCTCCAGCTTTTTCGCGACGGTCCCAACGACGCGCTCTACACCGTCGTCGCGCCCGACACGAAAGGCGAGGGTCTCATCGCGCCGCCGGAGCGCTCCCGCGCGCTCGGTCTCGATTATCTCGCCGGCAAGCACATGGGCGATCTCGTCGCCGCCGAGGCCCGCGCCACCGCCGCGACGCTGTCGCGCAACAAGCGCCCCGTCCGCCAGATCCGCATCCCCAAGATCGACGAGACCGGCGTCGGCGCCCTGATGATGCATTTCATGCTGGAGACGATCCTGATGGGCCGCCTGATGGGCGTCGATCCCTTCGACCAGCCCGGCGTGGAAGAAGGCAAGGTCCTGGCGCGGGAATATCTGGCGGGAAAATGACGCGCGAAGCGCGTCGGAGGCCTCACGCGGAGCCGCGGAGGACGCGGAGGTTTTCGCATTCCGCGTCTCCGCGCCTCCGCGTGAAACCCTTCATCCACAGGGGTTTTGCGCGCCGTCACGGCCGCGCGTGTATAGTCGCGCGATGAAGATTCGCCGCCTCTCGGAAGGAACCGTGAACCGCATCGCCGCCGGCGAGGTGGTCGAGCGGCCGGCCAGCGCGGTGAAGGAACTGGTCGAGAACGCGCTCGACGCCGGCGCGCGGCGCGTCGACATCGCGGTCTCCAACGGCGGCGCCGATCTCATCCTGGTCGAGGACGACGGCGACGGCATGGAGGCCGCCGACCTCGCGCTCGCCATCGAGCGCCATGCCACGTCGAAGCTGCCGGGCGACGATCTCTTCCACATCGTCACGATGGGGTTTCGCGGCGAGGCGCTGCCCTCGATCGGCGCCGTGGCGCGCCTCACCATCGCCAGCCGCACCGCGACGAGCGACGCGCACGAAATCCGCATCGACGGCGGCAGCGTCGTCGCGCCCCAGCCCACCGGTTTTCGCGCCAAGGGCCAGCACGGCACGCGCGCCGAAGTGCGCGAGTTGTTTTTCGCCACGCCGGCGCGCCTGAAATTCCTCAAATCGACGCGCTCGGAGGATCTGGCGACGCTCGACATCGTCAAGCGCCTCGCCATGGCCCGGCCCGATGTCGCCTTCACGCTGACGCTCGACGGCCGCCGCGCGCTCGACCTGCCGGCGGAGACCGATCTCATCGGCCCGCAGTTGAAACGCCTTGCCAAGATCATGGGCCGCGAATTCGGCGACAACGCCGCGCCGGTGAACGTCAGCCGCGAAGGCGTGACCATCGCGGGCTTCGCCGGGCTTCCGACCTACAACCGCGCCAACGCGCAGATGCAGTTCCTGTTCGTCAACGGCCGCCCGGTGCGCGACAAGCTGCTGATCGGCGCGGTGCGCGGCGCCTATGCCGATTTCCTCGCCCGCGACCGCCATCCCGCGCTCGCCCTGTTCCTGGAATGCGATCCCGCCTTCGTCGACGTCAACGTGCATCCCGCCAAGACCGAGGTGCGCTTCCGCGACGCCGGATTGGTCCGTGGACTGATCGTCTCGTCCTTGAAGGATGCCCTGGCCGAGGCCGGCCACCGCGCCTCGACCACCGTCGCCGGCGCGGCATTGGCGGCGCTGCGCCCGCAAGCGAACGCGCCGTTCTACCAGCAGGATTATACCCGCCGTCCTTCGGCGAACGATCCGGGCCGCGCTTTCTACGCCCCGCTGCTCGCCGACACCGCGCCGGCGGCGCGCGTCGAGGCGCAGCCGGAGGCGCCGCAGCCCGACCTGCCGCTCGGCGTCGCCCGCGCCCAACTGCACGAGACCTATGTCGTCGCCCAGACCGCCGACGGCATCGTGATCGTCGACCAGCACGCGGCGCATGAGCGCCTCGTCTATGAGCGGATGAAGAAGGCGCTGGCCGATGGCGGCATCGCGCGCCAGCCGCTGCTCATTCCCGAAGTGGTCGAGCTCGATCCCGCCGAAGTCGCGCGCCTCGCCGCGCGCGCCGGCGAGCTTGCCGAGCTCGGCCTCGTGGTCGAGCCGTTCGGCCCCGACGCGGTGATGGTGCGCGAAATGCCGGCGCTGCTCGGCCAGGCCGACATCAAGGCGCTGATCCGCGATCTCGCCGACGACATCGCGGAGACCGGCAACGCGCTGTCGCTCAAGGAGCGGCTCGAAGAAATCTCCGGCACGCTGGCCTGCCATATGAGCGTGCGCGCCGGCCGCCGCCTCACGGGTGAGGAGATGAACGCGCTGTTGCGCGAGATGGAAGCGACGCCGCATTCGGGCCAGTGCAATCACGGCCGCCCGACCTATGTCGAGCTCAAGCTCGCCGATATCGAACGGCTGTTCGGACGGCGCTGAAGATCGCGCGCCGCTTCAAGCGACCACGCATTACATCGAAAATTTACAACTCACGGGTTAGTTTGGAGATGACCTTAAACCCAGAATGGGTATGGCGGACCTGCCATGTTGAGAAATCTCTACGAGGAAACGCGCACCGCGTTGACGCAGCAGGAGCTGAACACGGTGCTCCAATCGCACGAGCGCTATCTGGCCCGCACCAGCGGCGGGCTGCGCGCGCATCTCGCCCATGCCAGGCTCGACGGGCTCAATCTCGCCAACCGCAATCTGACCGAAGCCGATTTCAGCGGCGCCTCGCTGGTGGGCGCCAATATAAGCGGCTCCAATCTGGAGCGGGCGGTCCTCTATTGCGCCGATTTGCGTGGCTGCAACATGCAGTCCTCGCGGCTGCCGCGCGCCGATCTGCGCGGCGCCTCGTTCAACGGCGCCAAGTTGTCCTTCGCGGTGCTCGACGCCGCCGACCTGCGGGCGGCGACGATGATGTACGCGGCGGCCGGCGGCATCACCGTCATCAGCCGCGACCGCGGCAAGGGCGCGCCCAGCGTCGACTTCTCGAACTGCTCGATGAAGGGCGCATCCTTCGGCAACGCGAAACTGGACGGCGCGATCTTCACCGGCGCGCTCCTGCAGGGTGCCAGCTTCAGGGGCGCCCGGCTCACCAATGCCACGTTCAAGAACGCGGTGCTGACCGGCGTCGCGATGCACGAATTGCAGGTGCCGGCCTCGGCCCTGGAAGGCTGCGTGACCGACGCCGCGCCGGTGCCGGCCGAAAAGGTCGATGCATTGAAAAGTCGCCTCGATGCGCATCGCCGCTGGATAACGAGCCATGGCGCCGAGGGCGCGCCGGCGGTGTTCGACGGCGAGGACATCCGTCCCCTGGGCGGCCTGCTGGCGGGGCGCAGCCTGGTGGGCCTGTCGGCGCGCGGCGCGATCGCCATCGGGATCGATTTCTCCGGCGCCCAGCTTCAGGCCGCCAAGCTCGACGGCGCGGATTTGCGCGACGCCGATTTCTCGGGCGCCGATCTGCGCGGCGCCTCGCTGCGGTCCGCGAAGCTGGCGCATGCCAAGTTCGACAAGGCGAATCTCTCGCGTCTGGTGCTGCGCGACGGAACGGCGATCGCGCCGGACCTGACCGGCGCCGCCGCAAGCCCGGGACAATTCTACGACAGCATTCTGGAGGACCGGATTGCCGTGCTCGGACTCGCCGACGCTTAGCGTCGCGCGCGGCGCGACATCTCTCGTTAACGATTTTCCCAAGCCTTTCCTTAACACTTGTCTGAGACGCTCTAGGAAGTCTTAACAGGGCGGTTAAGGCCGATGGCCGGGGCGTAGATGCTCAAGAACTATTATTCCGAGCCGCGAAAAGTGCTGACGCAGCAGGAGCTGAACGCGGTCCTGCTGGCGCATGAGCGGCTCCTCGCCTACCAGAAAGGCGCCGCCAAGGCGGAGCTGGCGCGCACCAAGCTCGACCGCCTCAACCTCGCCAACCGCAATCTGGCCGAGGCCGATTTCTCCTTCGCCTCGCTGGTCGGCGCGACCGCGTTCGGCACCAATCTGGAGCGCGCCAATCTGCACTGCGCCGATCTGCGCGACTGCGACTTCACGTCCGCGCGCATGATCAAGACCGACATGCGCGGCGCCTCGATCTGCGGCGCCAAGCTGTCCTTCGCCAAGCTCGACGGCGCCGATCTGCGCGCCGCGACCGTCGCCTATAAGGGCCCCGGCGCGGTCGCCGAGGAGACCGTGCGCGTCGATTTCGCCAACGCCTCGCTCAAGGGCGCGTCGTTCGGCCATGCCCGGCTGGACGGGGTGAATTTCACCGGCGCGATCCTGGAAGGCGCGAACTTCAAGAACGCGCGGCTCTCCAATGTCAGCTTCAAGAACGCGGTGCTCACCGGCGTGAACGTCGCCGATCTCGACCTGCCGCCCGAAGCGTTCGAAGGCTGCGTGATGGACGTCACCGACGAGGCCGCCGCCAAGGCCGAAGACCTCGCGGCGATGCTGGAGGCGCACGCGCTCTGCATCGCCAGCGCCGCCACCCGCGGCGCGCAGGCGGTGTTCGACGGCGAGGATTTGCGCGTGGTGCGCGGACGCTTCGCCGCAAGGCCGCTGACCGGCATTTCGATCCGCGGCGCCATGGCCATCGGCGTCGATTTCTCCGACAGCCAGCTTCAGGGCGCGCGCTTCGACGGCAGCGATCTGCGCGAATGCAACTTCACCGGCGCCGATCTGCGTGGCGCCTCGTTCCGCAACTGCAAGCTCGCCCATGCCGAATTCGAGAAGGCCAATCTCGGCAGCCTCAAGCTGGCGAACGGCAAGACGCTGGCGCCCGATTTCACCGGCGCCGACGCCTCCAAGACGCAGTTCTTCCACGCGGTGCTGGAGACCAATATCGGCGCGCTCGGCCTCGGCGCCCCGGCGGCCGTGGCGGCGTAGTCAAAGATCCCGCGCCAGCCGCCGGATGCCCGGCACGCCCATCGCCGCCTCGAATACCTTGTCCGTTTTGTCTTCCGCGAACACGAAGCCGCAGGAACGGTAGCAATGCTCGGCCGGCGCGTTGCCGATCAGAAAGCTGATCTGCGCCCGTTTCGGCGGACCCATCTCGCGCAGCATGTGCGCGATCAGCGCCCGCGCCACGCCGCGGCCGCGATAATCCGGCCAGGTGGCGACGTTCTCGATCGTCCAGCAATCGTCCTCGCCGGTCGTCGCGTTCAGGATGAAGGCGCCGCGCGGCCACAGCTCGGCCTGTTCCGCCTTGCCGATCCCCATCCTGTCGGAGGCTTCGGCCATCGCTTCGTCCGAGACCATATAGGGCGCGTTGTCGGCGAAGGCGCAGGCCGCGGCGGCGGCCACGCCGTCGACCTCGGCCACCGTGAAGAAGGAATGGTGCCACCACGACCGCGCCTCGGCATTGGCGAGCCGGGTGCAGAACGCGACGCCGAACTCGACCGGCCGCTGGAGCACGATGTCGAACCAGCCGCGCGGCAAATGTCCGCGCGCCGCCATGAACATCGCCCAGCCGAGGAAGCGGGCATCGTCGGCGGTGGCGGGGCGGAAGGTCGTGGTCGTGAGAGTCACGCTGCGCTCCCCTTGAGGATATGAACCGCGGTCTCGCCATAGCTTCGCGCATCGAGCGCCCGGAAGCCGGCGGGCGCCGATAGCGCCTCGTCCGCCGCCGTCTCCGCGACGATCACCGCGCCGGGGGCGAGCCAGCCGCCCTCGGCGAGGCTGGCCAGCGCTTTCTCGCTCAGCCCCTTGCGATAAGGCGCGTCGAGGAAGGCGAGGGTGAACGGCCCGCCGGCGCCCGCGCCGAGCGGCCCCAGCGCGGTGGCGTCGCGCCGCCAGATCTTGGTCGCGCCGGTCAGGTTCAGCGTCTCGACATTGGCGCGGATCAGCGCGCGGCTCTCGGCGCTGTCGTCGACGAACAGCGCGAAAGAGGCGCCCCGGCTGAGCGCCTCCAGCCCCAGCGCGCCGGTTCCCGCGAACAGGTCGACGACCTTGGCGCCGTCCAGTTCGAAGCCGAAAGCGTTGTGCGCGAGGATGTTGAAGATCGCCTGGCGCACCTTGTCGGAGGTCGGCCGCACCCGATTGTCCGCCGGCTCGGCCAGCGGACGGCCGCGATATTCCCCGCCGGTGATGCGCACTTATGGCTCCTGCGACACCTGGATCAGCAGCTTGCTGGTGAACGGCATGTCGAGCGACCCCATTGCCTTTTTGCTGCCGCGCATGATCGTCTCCCGATAGTGATTGCGGCGAACCTAGCATCCCGGGAAGTTCGTGAAATCAAATAGTGGTGTCATCCGCCGCGAATGGGGCGGACCCAGGTGACATCTGCTCGCCGGTTCATGTTTCAACTGGGTCCGCCGCATTCGCGGCGGATGACATCGGGTGCGTGATGTCCGGCTCGGTCCACCCGGTCACGCTCGCGCGAGGGCGCTGGATAAGCGGTGCGGACGCGGCTATGACCCGTGCATGAAGCGGCTCTTGCCCCTGCTGTTCGCGCTGTCTTTCGCCGCCCCCGCCGCGGCGCAGATCGACGACCTGCCCAAGGTCCATGCGCGCCTGATCGCCGAGCACGACCGCCTCGCCCCCGGCGGCACCGAGACCGTCGCCTTCGAGCAGGACATCCGCCCCGGCTGGCACACCTACTGGCTGAACCCCGGCGATGTCGGCCAGCCGACGACGCTCGACTGGAAGCTCCCCGCCGGCTGGAGCTTTGGTCCGCTGCAATGGCCTTACCCCAAGCGCCTGCCGGTCGGCCCGTTCATGGATTACGGCTATGAGGGCAAGGCCTGGATCCTCTCCACCGTCACCGCGCCGAAGGATGCGAAGCCCGGCGAGGTCGTCACGCTGAAGGCGGCGGCGACCTGGCTCGTCTGCAAGGAAGTCTGCATTCCCGAAGACGCGACGCTGACCTTGCCGGTCACCATCGGCACGCCGACCGCTTCGCCGAACGCCGCCGGGTTCGCCGCCGCGCGCGCGAAATTGCCGACGCCTTCGCCCTGGGCGACGCATTATCGTCTCGGCGACGCGCTCGATCTCTTCGTCGCCGCCAAGCCGCTCGCCGACGCCCATCCGCTGCACGCCGAATTCTTTCCGCTGAGCGACGGGATGGTGAACGGACCGGCGGCGCAGGGCATGGGCTTCGCCTCCGACGGCCTGGTGCTGCGCATGGCGCCGGGCAAGAAGCTCGCCAAGACGGGCGGCGCGCTCGAAGGCGTGGTCGTTCTCACCTCGGTGGACGGCTCGATCCAGCCCCTGCTGGTCAAGGCGCTTCCCGGCCCGGTGCCCGAAGCCGTTTTCGATACCAGCGGCGGCGAAAGCGGGATCGGCCTTGCCGCCGCGCTGCTCCTCGCCTTCCTCGGCGGGTTGATCCTGAACCTGATGCCCTGCGTGCTGCCGATCCTGGCGATGAAGGCCTTCGCGCTGTCGTCGCTTTCTGGCCGCGACCGCGCCGAGGCGGTGCGCGAGAGCTTCGCCTATGGTAGCGGCGCGGTGCTGAGCTTCCTGGCGCTCGGCGGATTGCTGCTGGCGCTGCGCGGCGGCGGCGCCGCGATCGGCTGGGGCTTCCAGCTCCAGGAGCCGCTGGTCGTGGCGGGATTCGCGCTGCTGATGTTCGGCGTTGGCCTCAATCTCTCCGGCGTGTTCGAGGTCGCCGGCTTCGGCGGCGGCGACAGTCTCACCCGTGCCGGCGGTGTGGCGGGCTCGTTCTTCACCGGCGTGCTGGCGGTCGCGGTCGCCGCGCCCTGCACCGCGCCGTTCATGGCCGCCGCGCTCGGCTATGCGCTGACGCAGACCGCCGCGCTGGCGCTCGGTATCTTCCTGGCGCTCGGCCTCGGTTTCGCGGCGCCTTTCGTGCTGATCGCGTTTCGCCGCTCTTGATGCGTGCGTTGCCGCGCCCCGGCGGCTGGATGATCCGCTTCAAGCAGGCGCTCGCCTTCGCGATGTACGGCACGGCGGCGTGGCTCGTCCTGGGTGCTGGCGCAGCAGGCCGGCGCCAACGCGGTGGCGGCGATCCTGGCGGGCGATGGTCGCGACCGGCTTCGGCGCCTGGATCTGGGGCGTCAGCCGAACCTTCCGCCCGCGCGGCCGGGGCATCGGCGCGCTGGTCACGCTGATCGCCATCCTCGCGGCGCTCTCCTGCCTCTCCTTCCTCAAATCCGCGCCGGCCCAGGCCAGCACGATCAACGTCACCGGCATCCCGTCGGAGCCCTATTCGGCCGCGCGGCTCGCCGGCCTGCGCGCCGCCAACAGAGCCGTGTTCGTCAACGCCACCGCCGCCTGGTGCATCACCTGCCTCGTCAACGACGAGACCGCGCTGTCGCGCGCCGCCGTCCGCCAGGCTTTCGCCGACAGGCACATCGCCTATCTGATCGCCGACTGGACGCGCCGCGATCCGGCGATCACCGCGCTTTTATCCGCCCACGGACGATCCGGCGTGCCGCTCTATCTCTACTACGCGCCCGGCGCCGCCGAGCCCAAGGTGCTGCCCCAGGTTCTGACCGAGGGCGAAGTCCTTTCCGCCCTGGACGGATCCTGACATGGCGGCCGAACTCTTCGCCTTCACCTGCGGCCATGTCACCGGCGACCGCCACGGCTTCCTGAAAGGGGAGAGCGGCAGGATCACGGTCCCGGTGCCGGCCTATCTGATCGCGCACGATCAGGGAAAGGTCCTGTTCGACACCGGCCTCAACATCGAGCTGCGCCAGCGCCAGGCGCAGATGCTGGGCCCCTCGGCCAAGGATTGGCAGATCGATTTCCCGCAAGGCGCCGATATCGCGAGCCAGCTTGCCCGCCTCGGCCTCACGCCGTCCGACATCCGCTATGTCGTCAACTCGCACCTGCATTACGACCATTGCGGCGGCAATGGCTTCTTCCCGAACGCGACGCTGGTCGTCCATGCCAAGGAATGGCGCGCGGCGCAGCGTCCCGCCATGCAGGCCGCCGGCGTCTACAACCCGCTCGACTTCGCGCACATGCAAAGCACGCGCGAGATCGAGGGCGAGCTCGACCTCTTCGGCGACGACAGCGTGGTTGTCTTCCCGACTCCGGGCCACACCCCCGGCCACCAGTCGCTGCGCGTGCGCACCGCGAGCGGAACGATCGTGCTGGCGGCCGATTGCTGCTACCTGCGGCGCACGCTCGAGGCGCTGCATCTGCCGGCCAGCCTCTACAAGCGCGACCAGATGCTCGAAAGCCTGGCGCTGCTGCGCCGGATGCAATCCGACGGCGCCCGCATCTTCTACGGCCACGATCCGGAATTCTGGGAGACCGTGCCGCAGGCGCCGCGTCCGGTGGATTGAGGCGATGTACGAACCGCGCATCCTGCTGAAAGGCCCGTTCGCGCTGGACGCCTTCGGCCTGTCGGTCGCCGCGGAGCCGTGGCGTTGCGACGCCGCCTATGAGGCGCTCGTCGCCGAGGCCTGGGCGAAACGCGTCGCGGCGGCGGCCGAGCGCAATCATACTTTGTGGGACGGCACGCATTACCGGCTCACCCATCTGGAGGATCTCACCGACGGACGCGGCATCCTTCGCCTCGGCACCGCCGCGTTCCGCCACATCGCCACCTATCGCCCGCTGCACAAGGAGCATGCGGCGCGCGGCCTCGCTCCGTTCCATCACATCTCGACCGCCGCGCTGCTCGCCACCGCCGACGGGCACTATGTGTTCGGCAAGCGCGCGATCAACGGCGCCATCGATTTCATCGGCGGCGGCTTTCAGCCGGACGATGCGCCGCCCGACCTCGCCCGCAACGTCGCCAAGGAAATCCGCGAGGAGATCGGCATCGCAAGCGACCGGCTCGGGCGATGACCGGCCTCGGCATCGTGCTGTCGACGACCTCCAACGTGCTTGTCATCGCCGCGCTCGACACGGCGCTGACGCGCGACGGCGTCCTGGAGGCGTTCGCGCGGCGCGAGGACGACGAAATGGCCGAACCGGTCTTCGTCCCCGGCGATGCCCATCGCCGCCTATCTGCGCGCGATGACCGACTACCGCCCGCTGGTGGCGGAGCTGCTATAGAGCGAGCGCGTCGCAATCGGATGGCGCCCGCATTTTCGATTCCGAGTTCTGGATGTCGGTGCCGCTGGCACCCGACCCGGCCGGTTAGCTACCGGCGGCGCTAGCCTTGTTCGGCCGGTTCGGCCGATTGCTCGAGCAGATAGTCCTGGCCAGTGCTCTCCAGGCGCCTGCCGAGGAGACCGGCAATCTGGTCGGCCATTCGCTTGCTGAGGGGTATGTCGCCGAGCCTCTCGATGTGGGTCGGATTGGCGATATCCAGCGCTTCCGGCGCCTGGCGCTGGGAATGTCGTATTCGACGGCGAGTTCGTCTGTCTCGCGATTGAAGCCCACAAGTTTCAGGCTGACGTTCATATTAGGGCTCCACCGACTTGCTCGGATCCGCGTTCTTCAGCTGTTTCCAGTGTATGCATCGTACGCGCCCAAATGATGTCCGCGGCGGTCGTACATTTCGACATGGCCATGCTGATAGTCCCACTCGAATATCCGCTTGTCGTCTCGCCATCGCCGCCTCTTGCTGCCGCCATCGAACACGGTCTTTGGCCTCGCCTTTCGTGCTTGCGGAACCCGGGCAAGCCGCCTTTTGGCGGCAAGATGTAGCGGTCACGCAAAAATCTCTCCAGCCGGCCCCGAGCGCCAGGCCAGACCTACCTTTATATAACGGTGAATGTTGATGAACAGTGCCCGCCCCACTCACTGGTTGTTTGAGAGGTTTCGTGCAACCCGGATCCTTGTCAAGGCGTGCCTGGCGATTCGGGCGAATTTTCTCGCGAACCGGGGGAAATCCTGGCCCCGCACGCGCGAATTGGGGGTCCGTTAAGCAACATGGCGCCCCTTTGTGGGCCAATCGATCGTCGCGATCTGACGTGATTCGCACAATTTGCCGCCTTGCCCATCAAAGCGGCAGTCCGGCCCGACACTTCGGGCGGTCGTCGAAAATGCGGTTCTTGGTCGCCAGTTGCGGAAATCGCTCCGCCCTATGGCGCCACCTGCACCTGCTTGGGATCGCTGACGGCGATCTCCGGCTTGCCCTGATAGGTCTTGATCAGCCCGGTGACGGCGAGCGTCTTGCCGATCAGCGGCGTGACGTTCGGCACCACATCCGTATCGTGCTTGGACACATACACGGTCAGCGGATTGGCCGGATAGGCACCGCCGATGTCCCACAGGAAGGCCTTGCCCGGGGTCTCGTGCACATTCGTCAGCACGCCGACGACCGTCGCGGTCTCGCCGACATGCTGCCCCGCCTCGCTCGCCTGGATCTTCACCGGCACGGCGTCGGCGGCGAGCGCCGGCATGGCGGCCAGGGCGAACAGCAGGGCAAGGGCAGGGATACGCATCACAAATCGTCCTTCGTCGGTCAGCGGCGTGGCTGCCGCCGACATAGCTGTGGGTGCCGCGATGGTGCACGCGGTCGGCCGGCAGGATGTCGCCGGGCTTGTAGGTCTCGCCGCCCCGCAGCCTGGCATAAAGCGCGGTGAAGTCCTTGTAGGTCTCGGCGAACAGGGCGTCGAACCCATCGATGACGAAATAGCTCTCCTGGAAATCGTCGATCCGGTACTCGGTGCGCATCACCCGCTCCAGGTCGAAGCCGATGCGGTTGGGCGAGGGGCTCTCGACCGCATGGATCGATTCCGCCCGGCTCGACACGATGCCCGAACCGTAGATGCGCAGGCCGTCCTTGCCGGCGACCAGCCCGAACTCGACCGTGTACCAATAGAGCCGCGCCAAATTCTTCAGCGCGTGGAATTCGTTCAGCGCCCGCATCCCGCCCTTGCCATAAGCCTGCATGTAATCGGCGAAGACCGGATGAGCCAGCATCGGCACATGGCCGAACACGTCGTGGAAGACGTCCGGCTCCTCGATATAGTCGAGCTGGTCGGCGCGCCGGATGAACTGGCCGGCGGGAAAGCGGCGGTTGGCGAGGTGGTCGAAGAAGATCTCGTCGGGCACCAGCGACGGCACGGCGACGACGCGCCAGCCGGTCAGCTTCTGAAGCCCGTCCGACAGCCGCTCGAAATCGGGAATGGCGTCGGACACCAGGTCGAGCCGCTTCAGCCCGTCGAGGATTCGTCGCAGGCCCGCCCCGGCAGCACCTTGGCCTGGCGCTCGAACAGAGTCTTCCAGGTGGCGTGCTCGGCCGCGCCATAGCGCTCCCAATGCTGCTGGATGGTGAAATCCGGCCGGATCTCCGGATGCTTGATTCGCAGGGTTTCGAGGCTCGGCATGCGCGGACTAGAGAACGGGCAAGCGCCGCTGTAAAGCCGCCGCGCGGAACCGATTTTTGTTGCGCAACCCGCGCCGCGCGGGCACCAGTGTTGCGGGCCGCGCCGTCAAAGTCGCAAGCCAATTGCCGGACATAAGCGGTATGGTCGCGGCGCGCCGGAACAAAGGTCCCCTGCATGAACGTGTTCGACTCCCCCGACTTCGACCATCACGAGGCGGTCGCCTTTTTCGACGACAAGAAGACGGGCCTGAAGGCGATCATCGCCCTCCACTCGACCGCGCTGGGGGCCGGCCTGCGGCGGCACGCGGATGTATCCTTACGTGAACGGCGACGCCGCGCTGACCGATGCGCTGCGTCTCTCCAAGGGCATGTCCTACAAGAACGCCATCGCCGATCTGCCGCTGGGCGGCGGCAAGGCGGTGATCCTCGGCAATCCCGCGACCGACAAGTCGGACGCGAAATTCGCCGCCTTCGCGGAAGCGGTGAACAGCCTCGGCGGTCGCTACATCACGGCGATGGATGTCGGCATCCTGCCGGCCGACATGCCGGTGAATTCTGGGGAAGCTGGCGGCGGCACCAAATTCATCGCGGGCTACGACCAGCCAGGCAAGGCGGGCGGCGACTCGGGCCCCGCCACCGCGCTCGGCGTGTTCTCAGGCCTCAAGGCGGCGGTGAAGCACCGCCTCGGCGTCGACACGACCAAGGGCATGCGCGTCGCGATCCAGGGCCTCGGCAAGGTCGGCATGGGCGTGGCCAAGCGGCTGCATGCCGAAGGCGCGAAGCTGATCGTCGCCGACACCAATCTCAAGGCGGTGGCCGAGGCGGTCGAAACGCTGCACGCCGTCGCCGCGACGCCGGACCAGATCGTGACCTGCGAATGCGACGTGCTGTCGCCCAACGCGCTCGGCGCGATCCTGAACGACCAGTCGATCCCGCGGCTTTCCGCCAAGGTCGTCGCCGGCGGCGCCAACAACCAGCTCGCCCGCGACCACCACGGCGCGATGCTGCGCGACCTGGGCATCCTCTATGCGCCGGACTATGTGATCAACGGCGGCGGCATCATCCGCGTCGCCGCCCAGATCGAGAACTGGAGCGACGAAGAGGTCGACCGCCGCGTCCTCGCCATCGCCGAGACGCTGAGCGCGATCTTCACCCGCGCCGCCAAGGACGGCGAGCCGACCAACGTGATCGCGGACCGGATGGCTGAGGAACGGATCGCACGGGGCAAAGGCGCGGCAGCGAAGGCGGCGGAGTGATTGGCATCATCAATACGGTTGTCATCCGCCGCGAATGCGGCGGACCCAGGTGACGCCTATTGGCGATATCAACTGGGTGCCCCGCATTCGCGGGGCATGACACCTGTTTTTGAATTGAGGGACTTTCCCGTCCCAGGCGACTCAATAAGTATGCGGCACCTTGGCGTCGCCGGTCTTTACCTTCTTCTCGGCTTCCTTCACCGCATGCGTCTCCGCCGTCGGCGAATCGCTTTCGCGCTCGACCGGCGCGCCGATGATGTGCTTGCCGCCCGAGAAGGACGGCGGATCGGACGCCGGAAGGAATCCTTCATCTGCCGGTCGATCTTGTCTTCCTGCGTCTTGTGCTCTGGCGGGTGTCTGCTTCTGGCCGCAGGCCCCGTCGGTTTCGTCGCGGTCATGATATCCTCCAGTCGCGGCCGGCGCGCGCCTGCGCGTCAGCCTCGCTGGCAAGAAAACGGACCGGTGCGCCGATGGTTGCTGTCAGGCGGTCACATGGCCGAGCAGGTGCGGAAACAGCCCCAATATACCGATCAGAATCAGGTAGATGGCGATCAGGTAATTGAGGATCCGCGGCACGATCAGAATCAAAATGCCGAAGATCAGCGCGATCAGCGGCTGGAGCGTCACAATATCGAGATGCATGGGTGGGTTCCTCGGTTCGTGTTCCTTAACGCATGGAAACCCGTTTCGTTACGGGGTTTGGAAGTGTCGAAGCGGCTTCGCTCCCGGTTTCGACAAAATCCCGGCGATGGGTAGCAAGCCGTTGCCAGAACGAAGGTGAAGACCCGTGAAAACACGTGCCGCCGTCGCTTTCGAAGCGAAGAAGCCGCTGGAGATCGTCGAGCTCGACCTCGAAGGTCCCAAAGCCGGCGAAGTGCTGGTCGAGATCAAGGCCACCGGCATCTGCCACACCGATCAATACACGCTGTCGGGCCTCGACTCCGAAGGCCTGTTCCCCTCGATCCTCGGCCATGAAGGCGCCGGCATCGTGCGCGAAATCGGCGCCGGCGTGACCTCCGTGAAGCCGGGCGATCACGTCATCCCGCTCTACACGCCCGAATGCCGCCAATGTAAGTCGTGCCTCTCGGGCAAGACCAACCCTCTGCACCGCGATCAGGGCCACCCAGGGCAAGGGCCTGATGCCCGACGGCACCTCGCGCTTCTCCTATAAGGGCCGGCCGATCTTCCATTACATGGGCTGCTCGACCTTCTCGAACTACACCGTGCTGCCGGAGATCGCGGTGGCGAAGATCCGCGACGACGCGCCGTTCGACAAGGCCTGCTATTGCGGCTGCGGCGTCACCACCGGCGTCGGCGCGGTGATCAACACGGGCAAGGTCAAGCCGGGCTCGAACGCGATCGTGTTTGGCCTGGGCGGCATCGGCCTCAACGTGATCCAGGGGCTGAAGCTGGTCGGCGCGCAGATGATCGTCGGCGTCGACCTCAACGACGACAAGAAAAGCTGGGGCGAGCGCTTCGGCATGACGCATTTTGTCAATCCGAAAAAGGTCGCGGGCGATCTCGTCGCCCATCTCGTGGCGCTGACCGACGGCGGGGCGGACTACACCTTCGACTGCACCGGCAACGTGACGGTGATGCGCCAGGCGTGGAGGCCTGCCATCGCGGCTGGGGCGAAAGCATCATCATCGGCGTGGCGCCGGCGGGCACGGAGATTTCGACGCGCCCGTTCCAGCTCGTCACGGGGCGGGTATGGCGCGGCACGGCGTTTGGCGGCGCGCGCGGCCGCACCGACACGCCGCGGATCGTCGACTGGTACCTGATCCAGATCGACCCGATGATCACGCATGTGCTGCCGCTGGAGAAGATCAACGACGCCTTCCACCTGATGGAAGAAGGCACGAGCATCCGCAGCGTGGTGGTGTACTGAAGAAACACCCTCTCCCCGTCAGGGGGAGAGGGCAGGGCGTCTCCGTCAGGCGTTACTTCGCATCCTTCGCCACCGGGGCCGCCGCGATCGCGCGCAGCAGGTCGGCCAGGCGATAGCCGCCGAGCGCCAGACGCCGCGACGAGATCTCGTAGCTCATCTTCGCGTAATCGGCCGGGACGGTCGGTGCGTTCGCCTCGGCCGTGGCGGTCGCGAGGCTTGCCGGATAGGCGTGCTGCACCGCCAGCGCGTGGCTCTCCGCCGCCCATTGCGCGACCTCCTGCGGCCCGGACAATTCGCTCAGGCCGCCGCGCGGAAAGCGCGTCTCGATGTTGGCCGCGAGGGTCTTGATCGTCTGCGGATCGGCGCTCTTGTTGACCCGGTCGTCCCAGTACCAGTGCAGGCTCACCACCGTCCCGGTCTCCGGATCGCGCACGAACTGCTTGCCGCCGCCCGCGTCGCCCTGCGGATAGGTCGCCGAATAGAGCGTCGAATTGTGCAGCGGCTGCTGAATGTCGCCCGCCAGGTGCATCACCCAGCACAGCGCCAGCGCCCGGTCCGCGACCGGCGCCAGCGGATCGCCGGCCTCGGCCAGCGTGAGGCGCAGCGCCTCGATCGCCTGGCCGGAAACCGCCTTCGGCATGTCGGCGGGCGCGCCGGCGCCGGCCGTCGCTACTTCCGCATAATGCCAGGTCGGATGGTCGAAGGGCGTGCCCCGCTGGTCGTCCGGCCAGCGGGCGCATTCCATCATCAGGCGCAGCGTGCGCTCGGCGCCGCTGGTCCGGTCTGCCGCCACTTCGAACGGGCCGTGATCGGGATGCCTGGCGAGCAGGGCCGCGATGGTGTCGAGCACAGCGGGATCGTGCGCGCTCAAATCGTCGAAGGCGATGGCGGCCGTCAGCATATGGCCGGGCCGGCTCCAGGCGCCGGCGGGATTGGCGGCAAGCAGCGCCACGGCGAACGAGGCCGCGGCAATCGAAAACGGGCGGGTCATGACGGGTCCTTTCGATAGCGATGCCGGAGTCTAGAACCGTCCTCGTGACAAGTTGAACGGCGCCGCCCCGCGTCCCCACATCAGCAATGTCGGTGGTGTACCTCGCGTGGAGAAACCGGGCCGGCGAGAGGGGACCCCCTCGATTTTTTCGCGGTTCGAATGCCGGAAAATCGGTTTCGCAATCTCGAAAACAGTACGATGTGGTGGATCGGCTTCTCGCCACAATATCGAGTAGGTCCGGCGTCCCGTCCCGACCGCCAGGGGGATGTCATTCCCCGTTGACATCCGTTGCCGACCTCGGCACCGTGTCATCCCAGAATGACAAACGCTGCCGCCTTTGCTCCCGAGCGTTCCGCACCCCGTCGGCGCGATGCCGAAGCGACTCGCGCCGCCATCCTCGCCGCCGCCAAGACGCATTTTGCCAAGTCCGGCTATGACGGCGCCTTCCTGCGCGACATCGCCGCCGAGGCCGGCGCCGACGCGGCGCTGATCAACCGCTATTTCGGCGGCAAGGACGGGCTGTTCGCCGCCGCGCTTAAGGACTCGATCAGCCCCGACGGCATCTACCAGTGGGACCGCAAGAGCTTCGGCCGCGACATCGCCAAGATGATGGCCAACCACGCACATGAGCACAGCGATCGCACCCATGTCTTCCAGTTCCTGCTGCGCGCCGCCACCTCGCCGGCGACCGCGCCGCTGCTGAACGAGGCGGTGCAGGCGCGCTTCATGGGCCCGATCCGCGAATGGATCGGCGGCGAGGGCGCGCCGGCGCGGGCGCGGCTCTTGGCGGCGGTGTTCATCGGCCTTCTGGTGGAACGGCTGGTGCGCGACGAGCCGCTCGCCGGGCCCGAGCGCGAAATCTTCATCGAACGCACCGCGGCCTTGTTGCAGTCGCTGGTGGATCAATAAAGCAACGACACGGGAGAGGAACATGGCCGACGGGAACATCACCAAGGACATCGTCTACGAGGCGGTGGCGCCGGACGATTTCGAATCGATGATCGAGCTTGATCGCTACGAAAAGCGCTCGACCGCCTTCGACAAGATCATCAGCGCGACCCACGACCATTTCTGGGACCCGCTCGACAAGAAATACATCGATTTCGACGAGCCGTTCGACATCGAGAACGTCCAGATGATGCCGGACGACCAGGTCTTCCAGCTCCAGATCCCTTACGTCCGCGAGCACCTGGAAAAGACCGGCCAGAAGATCAAATTCGCCAACGAGATGCAGCTCTGGGGCTTCTCTTCCATCCTGCATGGCGAGCAGGGCGCGCTGAATCTCTCCGCCTCGCTTTGCCATGTGCTGAAGGACCAGGGGGCGCAGGAATACGCCGCCAACCAGACCCGCGAAGAGGCGCGCCACGTCACCGCCTTCGCGAAATACGTCAAGGCGCGCTGGGGCCGCCCGCGCCCTTGCGGCACGGTGCTGAAGGCGCTGCTGGTCGACATCATCTCGGCGCCGGAGGTCTACAAGAAGATCATCGGCATGCAGATGCTGGTCGAGGGCCTCGCCATGGGCGCCTTCGCGACCGGCTACAAATACAACCAGGACCCGCTGGCGCGGAAGCTGTTCCAGCTCGTGATGACCGACGAGGCGTTCCATCACAAGTTCGGCAAGATCTGGGCCGATCGCACCATCCCGCGCATGTCGCAGGCCGAGCGCGATGTGGTGGAGGATTGGGCGGCGCACTGCTTCCAGTCGCTGATCATGAACCTCGGCAGCCCGCAGCAGCAGGCGCAGATGTACCAGGAGTTCGGCCTCGACCCGGAGAAGGTGATGGCCGGGCTGATCGAACTGCGCGCCAGCGGGCGGCAGCGCGAGCGGCTGAAGGAATCGACCAACATCTTCCGCGTACTGATCAAGACGCTGCTGAAGGCGGGCCTGATCACCGACCGCACCAAGGCGTTCTACGGCATGTATGTCGATATGGACGAACTCAAGGGCGAGGGCGACCGCATGGTCGGCGACGACATCGCCGAGGACGGCATCCGCTACCTGCAGGAGATCAACTTCAAGGACCGCAGCGACGCCGCCGCGATCCGCATCGCCGCGGAATAATCGCCGCCGGACGGGCTGCTTCTCTTGAAGGCGCGGCCCGTCCGTATATTTCCCTTTCGGTTTTCAGACGGAACGACATGCCCAAGATCAAATACATCGAGCACAACGGCAGGGAACACGAGGTCGAGGTTCCCGAAGGCTACAGCGTCATGGAAGGCGCGGTGAAGAACATGATCCCCGGCATCGACGCCGATTGCGGCGGCGCCTGCGCCTGCGCCACCTGCCACGTCTTCGTCGATCCGGCGTTCGAGGCCAAGATCCCGCCCAAGACCGACATGGAGGAAACCATGCTCGACTTCGCGCCGGAGATCGCGCCCAACAGCCGGCTCTCCTGCCAGATCAAGGTCACCAAGGAACTGGACGGCCTCATCGTCCGCATGCCCCACAGCCAGCACTAGCGAGGTCAAGCCATGAACATCGCCGTCAACGCGCTCGAGAAAGACGCCCGCGACGCCGCCTATGCGCTGCCGCTCGACAAGATCGACGTGGCGCAGGGCATCCTGTTCAAGACCGACACGATGTGGCCCTATTTCGAGCGCCTGCGCCGCGAAGACCCGGTGCACTACTGCGCCGACAGCGAGTTCGGCCCGTACTGGTCGATCACCAAGTACAACGACATCATGGCGGTCGATACCAACCACCAGGTGTTCTCCTCCGATTTCACCTATGGCGGCATCACGATCGGTGGCGGGGCGGCGAACCAGGAGCCGCTGCCGATGTTCATCGCGATGGACCCGCCGCGCCACGACATCCAGCGCAAGGTGGTGACGCCGGTCGTGTCGCCGGCCAATCTGCAATATCTCGGCCCCATCATCCGCGAGCGCGCCGGCAAGATCCTCGATTCGCTGCCGATCGGCGAAAAGTTCGACTGGGTCGACAAGGTCTCCATCGAGCTGACGACGATGACGCTCGCCACGCTGTTCGATTTCCCGTTCGAGGAGCGGCGCAAGCTCACCTACTGGTCCGACGTGGTCACCGCCGTGCCGGGCTTCGGCCTCGTCGACACGCTCGAGCAGAAGATGGCGATTCTGCAGGAATACCACGCCTATTTCACGAATCTGTGGAACGAGCGGGTCAACGCGACCGAGGCCAGGGGCGATCTGATCTCGATGCTGGCGCACAATCCGGCGACGCGGAACATGGAGCCGCGCGAATATTTCGGCAACGTCGTCCTGCTCACCGTCGGCGGCAACGACACGACGCGCAACACGATCACCGGCAGCGTGCTGGCGCTGAACCAGAACCCCGACCAATACGCCAAGCTGCGCGCCAATCCGGACCTGATCTCCTCGATGGTGTCGGAGACCATCCGCTGGCAGACCCCGCTCGCCCATATGCGCCGCACCGCGACGCAGGACATCGAATTCCAGGGCAAGCAGATCAAGAAGGGCGACAAGGTCGTGATGTGGTACGTCTCGGGCAATCGCGACGAGACGGTGATCGACCGCCCCAACGACTACATCGTCGACCGCGAGAATCCGCGCCGCCACATCTCCTTCGGCTTCGGCATCCACCGCTGCGTCGGCAACCGGCTGGCGGAGCTTCAGCTCCAGATCATCTGGGAAGAGATCTTCAAGCGTTTCCCGGTGATCGAAGTGGTGGGCGAGCCGCAACGCGTCTACTCGACCTTCGTCAAGGGTTACGAACATCTCGACGTGGTGATTCCGAAACGCCTGTGAAGGGCGCCGTCCATTACGCCGTCATCACCCGGTCGCGCCCGTCGCGCGATCCAAGGCAAAGATGTCATGGCCCGCGAATGCGGGCCATCCAGGTGAAAACCGTTGTGGCGGTGCAGATTTCACCTGGGTCCGCCGCATTCGCGGCGGATGACACCGAGATGTGCGAACTTCGCATTCGGGACACTTAGAGTCGGTTGCAATCTTCCGATTGCAATTTGTCATAGCCCGCATACGCAGCGCTTCCGGCGCCGCTCCGGCTTTGCTAACCTTCCCGCATACCATCGGCCGCCCGTGCGCGCGGCTTCTCGCGTTTTCGCGGGCGTAGCCTGATTTCGGCTTTCGCGTTGTTCGTCACATCCATCATTGGGGGGTGCCGTGGACGACGTCTCACGCAAATTCGCTTCGCTTTCGATCAAGGACCTGCTCGACGCGCGGGAGGCCTATCACGTCCATCTCGCGCATCTGGAAGGCGTCTACGCCACGGCCATCGGCCGCTATCTGCTGCGCGACGGCGAGGCGGCCCATGCCGGCGCGAAAGGCAAAACCACGTTGGGCCCGCGCCGGCTCGACAACACGACGATCGTTGATGCCTCCTGGCCCTGCGTTCTGGTCTTCGTCGAGCAGTGGCTGGAGCCCGACAAATTCGTCCATGACCGGGGCGCGCGAATACGTGCCGTCGCGGCTCTATCTGCCCGATGGCCGCGTCGTGCCGACCTGCGTCGTCGAGGTGAGCCGCGATCCCGGCCTGCCGCAGCAGCCGCCGATGCCGACCTACAAAAGCGATCTTCTGGGCGGCGGCTATCCGGTGTCGGTCACGGTGCAGGGGCGCCAGCATATCGGCTCGGCCGGCTGCCTGGTGACGGACGGGGATTCGGTCTACGCGCTCACCAACCGCCATGTCACGGGCGATGCCGGTCGCGAGATCTTCGTGGGCTTCGGCGACACCACAAGGCGGATCGGCGTGAGCGCGCCCGCCCAACTCGCCAAGATGCCGTTCGGCGAGGTCTATCCCGGCTGGCCCGGCCAGCGCGTGCTCGCCAATCTCGACGCGGGGCCTCATCCGGATCGATTCGGTCCATGACTGGACGGCGCAGGTCTACGGCATGGGCGAGATCAGCCAGGTCTGGGACCTGAACGTCGATTCCTTCAGCCTCGACATGATCGGCTGTCCGGTCGCCGCCTTCGGCGCGGTCAGCGGCGCCATGAAGGGCCGCATCATGGGGCTATTCTATCGCTACAAGACGGTCGGCGGCTACGAATACGTCAGCGATTTCGCCATCGGCCCGCGCGACGCGGCCACGCCGGTCAACAATCTGCCGGGCAATTCGGGCACGCTGTGGTTCGAGGACGTCGCGGACCTCAAGGCCGATCCATCCTCGCCGGGCGAGGCGCCGCCGGTGAATGCGGCGGGGGCGCCCCGCCGCCGCGCCTTCGGCCTGGAATGGGGCGGCCAGGAATTGCTGGCGCCGGGCGGGCGCAACTCGGTGCAGCTCGCGCTCGCGACCTGCCTCTCCACGATCTGCCGCGAACTCGATGTCGAGGTGATCAGCGACTGGATGACCGGCCACACCGAATATTGGGGCGAGTGGGGCCACACCAAGATCGGCGCGCTCGCCTGCGCGCTGATCGACGACGCCTATCCCGCGCTCGCGGCGCTGATGAAGGCCAATGGCGCGAATATCGGCCTGCCGGACGAGGAGCTCGAGAAGACCTGGAAGAAGGCGACCGCGCCCGATGGTGGGCCGCCGCCGCTGGCCGATGTCGCCGATCTGGTCTGGCGCACGACGCGGTTCAAGAGCGACGAATCCAATCACTTCGCCGACATGGACAAGCCGGGCACGGACGGCAAGACGCTGCTCGACATGTCGGTCGACAAGACGGGCATCACGCCCGAGGCCTGGAACGCCTACTACGCCGGCATCGGCGAGAACGACAAGCGCGGCGCGCTGCCGTTCCGCGTCTGGCAGATGTACGAAGGCATGGTGGGCTTCGCGAAGGAGAACCCGCCCAACATCCTCAAATTCGTCACCGCCGGCGGATTGATGGCGCATTACGTCGGCGACGCCTGCCAGCCGCTGCATGTTTCGCAATACCATCACGGCCGCGACCTCGGCGACAAGAAACAGATCAAGGTCCACAGCGTCTACGAGACCACGATGATCGGCCTGCACGGCAAGGAGCTTCTGCCGATGATCGCCGCGGCCGATCCCGGCGCGGTCGCCCCGGTCGCGGGCGATCCGCCGGCCGGCCAGGACGTCGCCTTCGCGGTCACCGAGCTGATGCGCCGCACGGTGGCGCGCCTGCCGCCGCTCACCATCGTCGATCTGTTCGACAACAACATGGGCAAGAGCCAGACCGATGTCCTGTGGGCCCAGCTCAAGGACAAGACCGCTGCGTGCATGAAGGACGGCGCGCTGACCCTGGCGCGCATCTGGGAAGCGGCCTGGCGCGCGGGCGGCCTGACCGCCGCGCCGCCGACGCCGTTCGCCTATGCCGACATGGAGGCGCTCTATCGGCAGAAATGTTTCCTGCCCTCCTTCCCGCTCGACAAGGTGAGTCTGGGCGCCGACGGCAAGCTGGTGGTGCCGCCCTGCACCGAAACCTCGCCCGGCGGCGACGGGCCGCCGCCCGCCGATGCGAAGGTGGCGACGGCGCCGGCCAAGCGCGCGAAAAAGCCAACCAAACCCAAGAAAAAAGCCATAAAGGCCAAACCGAAGAAGAAGGTGAAAAAAGCCGCCCGGAAACGGAGCCGCTGATGCCCGCGCATAAATGACGTGAGGAACGGCCGCGCGCGTGTATAGTGCCGTCATCGAAGGTTGCGGGGTCTCCCGTGACCGACGGCATGGGACGTCCGCTGGCCACGCGCTCCGAGCCCTCGAACGACAAAACGTTCGGGAGGACAGCCATGACCATCAAGAACCCCATCGAGTGGACCGGCGCCCAATTCGTCGAGGCGGCGCAGGCGCTGCGCTCGGCCGGCCATTCGTTCCAGCATTTGCAGGACACCACCCATTCGCCGATCCCGGCGGTGCGCAAGATCGGATTCGCCGATCTGCGCGACGCCCTCGCCAAGGGCTTTGCCGATTTCGAGGCTTATCGCAGCGACGTGTTGTTCGTCGGCATCGTCTATGCCGCGGTCGGGCTCGTGCTGGCGCGCATCGCCTTCAACATGAACCTCATTCCGCTCCTGTTCCCGCTGGCCTCGGGCTTCGCCATCGTCGGCCCCTTCGCCGCCATCGGCCTTTACGAGATGAGCCGGCTGCGCGAGCAGGGACAGGAGGCGCGCTGGACCAACGCCTTCGACGTCTTCAAGACGCCGGCGATCGGCGGCATCGCGGTGCTCGGCGCGATCCTGATCGTGACCTTTCTCATCTGGCTTACGGTCGCCTGGCAGATCTACCAGGCCGCCTTCGGGCCGGCGCCCATCGTGTCGCTGGCGCAGTTCGAACACGACATCTTCCACACGCCGGGCGGCCGCGACACGATCATCCTGGGTTTCGGCATCGGTTTCCTGTTCGCGCTTTTCGCCATGACGATCAGCCTGGTGTCGTTCCCGCTGCTGCTCGACCGCGATGTCGGCTTCGACGCGGCGATCCGCACCTCGGTCCGCGCGGTCCTCGCCAATCCCGTGCCGATCGCGGCCTGGGGCCTTATCGTAGCCGCCGGATTGGTCCTGGGCTCGCTGCCGCTGTTCGTCGGCCTGATCGTGGCGATCCCGGTGCTCGGCCACGCCACCTGGCACCTCTATCGCAAGCTCGTGCCGCGCGACGGCGAGGGACGCGCCGCCTTACGCCTCTATCCGTCCGACGACGTTCACTAGCCGGCCTTGACGATATCGACGAGGCGCGCGACGTGATCGGGCGGCGTGTGCTGCAAGACGCCGTGGCCGAGATTGAAGATATGCGGCCGCCCCGCCATCGCGTCCACGATGCGGCGCGCCTCGGCCGCCATGGGCTCGCCACCCACCATCAGCAGCATGGGATCGAGATTGCCCTGCGCCGCGACAAGGGCCGGCAGCGTCGCGGCGGCGGCCGCGATATCGGTCATGTGGTCGATCCCCACGGCGTCGACGCCGGTCTGCGCCGCATAGCGCGCGACATGCGATCCGGCGCCGCGCGGCAGGCCGATGATCGGGATGTTCGGATGCCGCGCCTTGACGGCCTTCACGATGCGCGCGGTCGGCTGGGTCACCGCCGTCTCGAACAGCGGCGCCGGCACGGCCCCGGCCCAGCTATCGAACAGCTTGAGCGCCTCGGCGCCGGCGTCGGCCTGGGCGATCAGGTAGGACGCCGTGGCATCGACCAGCCTGTCCAGCAGCGCCGCGAACAGCGCCGGCTCGCGCCACATCATGCGGCGGCAATTCTCGTAATCGGTCTTGCCGTGACCCTCGATCATGTAGGTGGCGACCGTCCATGGCGCGCCGGCGAAGCCGATCAGCGCCACCTCGGGGGGCAGGGCGGCGCGCACGCCCTTGATCGTCGCCATGACCGGCGCCAGCGTTTCGGCAAGCCGCGCCTCGGATAGCCGGGCGAGGGCGGCGGCGTCGCGGATGGGTTCCAGGCGCGGCCCCTCGCCCTCGAAGAAGCCGACCGTCTGGCCGAGCGCGTGCGGCACCAGCAGGATATCGGCGAACAGGATCGCGGCATCCATGCCGAACCGGCGCACCGGCTGCAGCGTCACCTCGACCGCCAGTTCCGGGTTCAGGCAGAAATCGATGAAGTTCTTCGCGTTGGCGCGCAGCGCGCGATATTCGGGCAGGTAGCGTCCGGCCTGCCGCATCAGCCAGATGGGCGGCCGCGGCGTGGGCTTGCCGGCGAGGACTTGGAGAAGCGGTTTCAAGACATCTGCCTGGACGAGGGATCGGGCAGAGACATGAACGCCCCGCCCGCCTCTTGGCAAGAGGTCCGGCTAAACCGTCAGCAGCGCCACGCCGACGACGCCCGCGACCAGGCCGATCAGCGGCAGCGTCGCCAGGCCGATGCTGAGGACGAGGCGTTCCCGCGCTTGCGTCTCGCGGGCCGCGCGTTCCGCCGGCGGTTCGAGGCGTGTCAACACGAATTGGTCGGCAAGCGGATGCAGGCCAGAGGACATGGGCTTCTCCTTGCCGTTCGAGAGGGTCGATCCGGCACGGTGAATCTGTCGACGCGGCCATAAGAATTCGAGCGTGAAGGGGCCGCAAAAGCATAAGAACCGCATGTGCGGCGCGTCCGCGGCGTTTCCTTATCGCCGCGCCACCCTTTCCGCATGGATTTTTAATGGCCGGATTTCCTATCTCTGCCGCGTGGCGCTTCCGCGCGGTCGCGGTGTGCGCCTTGATCGGCGAGTGCTCACCATGTCCGGCGTTCTCGACTTCAACGATGTGGCGGTTCCGCGGAGCCGCCGGCCGTGTCCGGTCCTGCGCGGCGACGACATCGGCCAGTTCTGGCTGGACGTCCATCCGTCGGACGCGCCGCTCGCCGCCGACCCCGCCAACGCGCCCGGCCGCGTGCTGTTCGAGGCGTTTGCCGTCCTGGCGGCCGCCGCGCTCCTGGTCGCCGGCGTGACCTGGCTCATTCCCGGTCCGGTGTTCTGACCGGCCGATACTTATGGAATTCTTATATCGGCGCGGGAACTTCGCTCTCGAACCTTTATATCGCCGAGCCTACTTAAGCCCTCGCATTAGCAACCGCGGTATTGATTGAGATCATGACCAGACCCGGACAAGTTCTAGAAGCTCCGTTCGCTCGTCGGCGGGGACCGACAACGGCGCCTCGATCTCTCCACGTCTCCCGGAACTGAAGAGGCTCTCATGCTCGACATTCTGTTCATCGTCATCGGGCTCGCCTTTCTCGGCGGCGCGATGCTGTACGTCCGCGCCTGCGACCGTCTCTGAGGTGATCCCATGATGCTCGACTACTGGCTCGGAGCGGCCGTCACGCTCGGCATTCTCGTCTATCTCGTCTACGCGCTGATCCGCCCCGAGCGGTTCTGAGGAATACGTCCCATGACCGTGAACGGCTGGATTCAGATCGCCTTTTATTGCGCGATCGTCATCGCGATCACCCGCCCGCTGGGCGGCTACATCACGCGCGTCTTCAATGGCGAGCGCACCTTCCTGTCCTTCCTGTTCCGCCCGATCGAACGCGTCCTCTACGCGGTCAGCGGCGTCGATGAGAAGGAAGACCAGCATTGGACGGTCTACGGCATCGCCATGCTGGCCTTCACCATGGCCGGCTTCGTGGTGCTCTACGCGCTCCAGCGCCTCCAGGCCGTGCTGCCGTTCAATCCGCAGCATCTGCCGGCGGTGGGCGAGCATCTCGCCTTCAACACCTCGGTCAGCTTCATCACCAACACCAACTGGCAGTCTTACGTGCCCGAGACGACGATGAGCTATCTCGTCGAGATGGCCGGGCTGACGGTGCACAATTTCCTCTCCGCCGCGACCGGCATCGCGCTCGCCGTGGCGCTGGTGCGCGGCTTCGCGCGCCGCTCGGCGCAGGGCGTGGGCAATTTCTGGGTCGATATGACCCGCTGCACGCTCTACATCCTTCTGCCGATCTCCATCGTCGTCGGCCTGTTCTTCGTCTGGCAGGGCATGCCGCAGAATTTGCTGCCCTATACGGCCGCGCACACGCTCGAAGGCGCCGTGCAGACGATCGCGCAGGGCCCGGTGGCGTCGCAGGAAGTCATCAAGATGCTGGGCACCAATGGCGGCGGCTTCTTCAACACCAATTCGGCGCATCCCTTCGAGAACCCCAACGCGATCACCAATCTCGTCCAGCTCGTGCTGATCTTCTCGCTGGGCGCGGCGCTCACCAATCTGTTCGGCCGCATGGTCGGCAGCGAGCGCCAGGGCTGGGCGATCTTCGCCGTCATGGGGATCCTGTTCCTCGCCGGCGCGCTCGTCGTCTACGCCTCGGAAGCGCCCGGCAATCCCGCCTTCGCGGCCCTGCATGTCGACCAGGCGCCGAGCGCGCTGCAGGCCGGCGGCAACATGGAAGGCAAGGATGTCCGCTTCGGCATCGCCAATTCCTCGCTGTTCGTGACCGTCACGACCGACGCCTCCTGCGGCGCGGTGAACACGATGCATGACAGCCTGATGCCGCTCGGCGGCCTGGTGCCGATGTTCAACATCATGCTGGGCGAGATCATCTTCGGCGGCGTCGGCTCGGGCCTTTACGGCATGCTGCTGTTCGCCGTGCTGGCGGTGTTCATCGCCGGGCTGATGGTCGGGCGCACGCCGGAATATCTCGGCAAGAAGATCGAATCGAAGGAAGTGAAGATGGCGATGCTCGCCATCCTCGTCCTGCCGCTGTCGATGCTGGGCTTCACCGCGCTCGCCACCGTCCTGCCGGCCGGCCTGGCCGGCCCGGAGAATGCCGGTCCGCACGGCTTCAGCGAGATCCTCTACGCCTTCGTTTCGGCCACCGGCAACAATGGCAGCGCCTTCGCCGGCCTCACCGCCAACACGATGTTCTACAATTCGACGCTGGGCCTGGCGATGTTCATCGGCCGCTTCCTGATGATCGTGCCGATGCTCGCCGTCGCCGGTTCGCTCGCCGCCAAGAAGATCGTGCCGCCTTCGGCCGGCACCTTCCCGACCGACCAGGGCCTGTTCGTCGGCCTCCTGATCGGCGTGATCCTGATCGTCGGCGGCCTCGTCTTCTTCCCCGCGCTCGCGCTCGGGCCGATCGTCGAGCATTTCGCGATGCTCGCCGGCAATACGTATTAAGGATCGCACATCATGAGCATGACATCCGACAAGCCGATGGGCATCGAGAAGCTCAGCAAGCGCGCGCCCGCCGCCACGATCACCGATCCCAAGATCGTGATCCCGGCGATCTGGGGCGCGATCAAGAAGCTCGATCCGCGTCACATGATCAAGAATCCGGTGATGTTCGTGGTGGAGGTCGTCGCGACGCTGACGACCGTGCTGTTCCTGCGCGACCTCGCCGTCGGCGCGCCGCATCTGGGCTTCGCGCTGCAGATCAATCTGTGGCTGTGGTTCACCGTGGTCTTCGCGAACTTCGCCGAAGCCGTCGCCGAGGGCCGCGGCAAGGCCCAGGCCGCCGCGCTGCGCCAGACCAAGACCGATGCCGCCGCCAAGCTGCTCGGCAAGGGCGCCGCCCCCTGGACGCTGGTGCCCGCGACCCAGCTCAAGCAGGGCGATGTCGTGCTGGTCGAGGCCGGCGATCTGATCCCCAGCGACGGCGATGTGATCGAAGGCGTCGCCTCGGTCAACGAGGCGGCCATCACCGGCGAGTCGGCGCCCGTCATCCGCGAGAGCGGCGGCGACCGCTCCGCCGTCACCGGCGGCACGCAAGTCATTTCCGATTGGATCAAGGTCAAGATCACGGCCGCCCAGGGCCACACCTTCCTCGACCGCATGATCGCCCTGGTCGAAGGCGCCGAGCGCCAGAAGACGCCAAACGAGATCGCGCTCAACATCCTGCTCGCCGGCCTGACGATCATCTTCGTCTTCGCCGTCGCCTCGATCCCGAGCTTCGCGCTCTATGCCGGCGGCTCGATCTCGGTGCTGGTGCTGGTCGCCTTGTTCGTGACGTTGATCCCCACCACCATCGGGGCGCTGCTCAGCGCCATCGGCATCGCCGGCATGGACCGGCTGGTGCGCTTCAACGTGCTCGCCATGTCCGGCCGCGCCGTCGAGGCCGCCGGCGACGTCGACACGCTCTTGCTCGACAAGACCGGTACGATCACGCTCGGCAACCGCCAGGCGACCGAGTTCCTGCCGATCCCCGGCGTGGACGCGCGCGACCTCGCCGACGCGGCGCAGCTCTCCTCGCTCTCGGACGAGACGCCGGAGGGCCGCTCCATCGTCGTGCTGGCGAAAGAGAAATACGGCATCCGTGGCCGCGAGATGTCAGGCCTTCAGGCCCACTTTATTCCGTTCACGGCGCAGACCCGCATCAGCGGCATCGATGTCGAAGGCTCCTCCATCCGCAAGGGCGCGGTCGACGCGGTGCTCGACTATGTCCGCGCCCAGAAGGGCATTCCGGCCGGCGGTACCTCCGACCGCGCCGCCGCCGCCGCGCTCCAGGCCATCGGCCCCGAGACGGCGCAGCAGCTCATGACCCTTGCCGAGGGCATCGCCAAGTCCGGCGGTACGCCGCTCGCGGTCGCCAAGGATGGCAAGCTGCTCGGCGTCATCCACCTGAAGGACATCGTCAAGGGCGGCATCCGCGAGCGCTTCGCGGCGCTGCGCAAGATGGGCATCCGCACCGTGATGATCACCGGCGACAACCCGCTGACCGCCGCCGCCATCGCCGCCGAATCCGGCGTCGACGATTTCATGGCCCAGGCGACGCCCGAGACCAAGCTCAAACTGATCCGCGACGAGCAAAGCCAGGGCAAGCTGGTCGCGATGTGCGGCGACGGCACCAACGACGCGCCGGCGCTGGCCCAGGCCGATGTCGGCGTGGCGATGAACACCGGCACGATGGCGGCGCGCGAGGCCGGCAACATGGTCGACCTCGACAGCGATCCGACCAAGCTCATCGAGATCGTCGAGATCGGCAAGCAGCTCCTGATCACGCGCGGCGCGCTGACCACCTTCTCCATCGCCAACGACGTGGCGAAATATTTCGCCATCATCCCGGCGATGTTCGTCGCCTTCTATCCGCAGCTCCAGGCGCTGAACATCATGGGCCTGCACTCGCCGCAAAGCGCCATCCTGTCGGCCATCATCTTCAACGCGCTGATCATCATCGCGCTGATCCCGCTCGCCTTGCGCGGCGTCGCCTATCGCGCCGTCGGCGCGGCGGCGCTGCTGCGCCGCAACCTGATGATCTACGGCGTCGGCGGCATCGTCGTGCCGTTCGTCGGCATCAAGCTGATCGACATCCTCGTCACCTCCACCGGCCTCGTCTAAGGAGCGCCCCATGGTCCGCCAGATCCGTCCCGCCATCCTCATGATCGTCCTGATGACGATCCTGACCGGCCTCGCCTATCCGCTCGGCATGACCGGCTTGGCACAACTCCTCTTCCCCCATCAGGCGAACGGCAGCCTTGTCGCGGTCGACGGCAAGGTCGTCGGCTCCGAACTGCTGGGCCAGACCTTCGCCAGCCCGAAATATTTCCACGGCCGCCTCTCCGCCGCCGGCAACGGCTATGACGCCGCCAATTCCTCGGGCTCCAATCTCGGCCCCACCTCCAAGACGCTGATCAAGCGCGTGGCCGGCGATGTCGCGACGCTGCGGAAGGAGAACCCGGGCGTCCCCGTGCCGGTCGATCTGGTCACGTCCTCGGCCAGCGGCCTCGATCCCGACATCACGCCGGCCGGCGCCTATTTCCAGGTGCCGCGCGTCGCCAAGGCGCGCCATCTGCCGGAAGACGCCGTGCGCAAGCTCGTCGCCGACCACATCGAGGGCCGCGTGCTGGGCCTGATCGGCGAGCCGCATGTCAATGTGCTGAGGCTCAACCTGGCGCTGGACGCGATGCGGACCGCCAGCCGTTGAGCTATCCTGCCTGAATGGCCATTGTTGAAGACCGACCCTCGCCGGAGGCCCTGCTCGAGCAGGCGAAGAAGGAAGGCCGCGGCAAGCTCAAGATCTTCCTGGGCGCCGCGCCGGGTGTGGGCAAGACCTTCGAGATGCTCACCCAGGCGCGCCAGCGCCGGCTCGACGGCGTCGATGTCGTCATCGGCGTGGTCGAAACCCATGGCCGCGTCGATACCGACGCGCTGACCAAGGGCTTCGAGACCGTCCCCAAGAAGCGCTCGCTCTACAAGGGCAGGGTGATCTTCGAGATGGACCTCGACGCCGTCCTCCAGCGCAAGCCCAGGCTGGTGCTGGTGGACGAGCTGGCGCACACCAATGCCGAGGGCAGCCGCCATCCCAAGCGCTATCTCGATGTCGAGGAGCTGCTCGCCGCCGGCATCGACGTTTACACCACGGTCAACATCCAGCACATCGAGAGCCTGAACGACGTCATCGCCCAGATCACCCGCATCCGCGTGCGCGAGACCGTTCCCGACGAAGTGCTCGACGAGGCCGACGAGATCGAACTGGTCGACACCACCGCCGACGATCTCCTCCAGCGCCTGAAAGAGGGCAAGGTCTACGTCAAGGCGCAGGCCGAGCGCGCCCTGCGCCATTTCTTCTCGCCCGGCAACCTCACGGCCTTGCGCGAGCTCGCTCTGCGCAAGACCGCGCAGCGCGTCGACCGCGACATGACCGACTACATGCAGGCCCACGCCATCGCCGGGCCGTGGTCGGCCAGCGATCACATCCTGGTCTGCGTCAACGAGCATCCCTCCGCCGCCGAGCTGATGCGCCGCGCCCGCCGCCTCGCCGACAATCTCAAGGCGTCCTGGACCGCGCTCTATGTCGAGAGCCCCCGCCATCTCGGCCTGAACGATGTCCAGAAGGACCGCATCGCCGACACGCTGCGCCTCGCCCAGCGCCTCGGCGGCGAGGCCGTGACCTTGCCGGGCCGCGACATCGCGCAGACCGTCCTCGACTATGCCCGCAAGAACAACGTCACCCAGATCCTGATCGGCAAGTCGGAGCGCTCGCGCTGGTTCGAGCTGCTGCACGGCTCGGTCGTCCGTGACCTCATGCGCATGAGCGGCGCGATCAGCGTCACCGCCGTCCTCGCCGACGGGGACACTGTCGCGCCCAAATCCGTCAGGACGGTGCCCG
Source organism: Rhizomicrobium sp. (assembly GCA_037200045.1). NCBI lineage: Bacteria > Pseudomonadati > Pseudomonadota > Alphaproteobacteria > Micropepsales > Micropepsaceae > Rhizomicrobium > Rhizomicrobium sp. The sequence goes on along the minus strand of JBBCHM010000002.1, from coordinate 1,258,061 downwards.
GCGCCGCCCCCGTCGCCTGGCGCGACTACGGCTTGAGCGGTGTCGCCATCGCGGTCACCGCCGGCTTCGCCTGGGCGCTGATCGCGATCCTGCCGCAGGCCCTCGGCAGCATCGATCTGCTGTTCCTGATCCCGGTGCTGCTCAGCGCGGTGTCGTTCGGGCTTAGGCCCGCGCTCTTCACCGCCTTCGCCGCCGGGTTCACCTACAATTTCTTCTTCCTGCCGCCGCTCTACAATTTCACCATCGCCGATCCCAACAATTTCCTCTCCTTCGCCGTCCTGCTGCTGGTGGCGGTCACCGCCGGCAACCTCACCGCGCGGGTGCGCGACCAGGCGGACCTCGCCTCGGCCCGCGCCGCGATCGCCAGCGAACTCTTCCGCTTCACCGGCAAGCTCGCCGCCATCGCGCGGCTGGACGACATCCTGTGGGCCGGCGCCTATCAGATCTCGTCCATGCTGAAGGTCAACGTCGTGATCCTGCTGCCCGACCCCAAGACCAGGCGCATCGAAATCCGCGTCGGCTATCCGCCGGAAGACGAGCTCGACGCCCAGGATCTCGCCGCCGCGATGTGGTCGTGGGAGCGCGGCAAGCCCGCCGGCCGCAACTCCGAGACGCTGCCGGGCACCAGGCGCCTCTTCCTGCCGATGCGCACCGGCGAGGGCCTGGTCGGCGTCATCGGCCTGCAGCGGGCGGACCAGGAGGCGCTGTTCACGCCGGAGGAGCGCCGCCTCCTGGACTCGCTGATCGACCAGACCGCGCTCGCCATCGAGCGTTCCGAACTCGTCGAGCGGGTCGACGAGGCGCAGGTGCACGTCGAGGCCGACAAGCTGCGCGTCGCCATGCTGACTTCGCTGTCGCACGACCTGCGCACGCCCCTGGCGTCGATCCTGGGCGCGGCGACCACGCTTCTGACCGACCGCGAATTGTACGACGCGGCGCAGACCCACGAGCTGCTCTCCACCATCCGCGACGAGGCGGAGCGGCTGGACCGCTTCGTCGGCAATCTGTTGGACATGTCGCGGCTCGAAGCCGGCGCGCTCGGCGTCAAGCCCGAGACCGCCGACGTGACCGAGCTGGTGGATGTCGCGCGCAAGCGGCTCGCCCGCCGCCTCGCGGCGCATCGTCTCGTCCTCGATATCCCGGGCGATCTGCCCGCCGTCCGGGTCGATCCCCTGCTGGTGGAACAGGCGCTGGTGAACCTGCTCGACAACGCCGCGAAATATTCCGCCGAAGGCTCCGCCATCCATGTCCGCGCCGCCGCCGACGGCGACCGCGTGCGGGTCACGGTCGCGGACGAGGGGCCGGGCATCCCGCCCGAGGCGCTGCCGCACATCTTCGACAAGTTCTACCGCGCCAAGGCCGCCGACCGCCGGATCGCCGGCACCGGCCTCGGCCTGGCGGTGGCGCGCGGTTTCGTGGAGGCGTTCGGCGGCAGCCTCGATGCCGCCAACCGCGGCGACCGGCCCGGCGCCGTCCTGACGCTATCGCTGCCCAGAGCGGACCCGCCATGATCCATCGGCTGCCCCGAATCCTCATCGTCGACGACGAGCCGCAGATCCAGCGCTTCCTGCGCGCCGGCCTGCCGCCGCACGGCTACGAATGCATCGAGGCGGCGACCGCCGCCGAGGCGCTCAAGCTGTTCGCCGGCGCCAAGCCGGATGCGGTCATCCTCGATCTCGGGCTTCCCGACCAGGACGGTTTCGCGGTGATCCAGAAGATCCGCGAGGCGGCGCTGACGCCCATCGTCGTCCTGTCGGCGCGCAGCGACGTGGAGGGCAAGGTCAAGGCGCTGGAAATGGGCGCCGACGATTTCGTCACCAAACCGTTCGACATGGCCGAGCTGCTCGCAAGGCTGAAGGCCGCGTTGCGCCATGGCCTGCAGACCACCGGCGAAGCGCCGCTGTTCCACAGCGGCCGGCTGACGGTCGATCTGGTCAAGCGCCACGTCCGGCTGGGCGAAAGCGAAATTCATCTCTCGCCCAAGGAATACAGCCTGCTGCGCTTCCTCGTCGCCCATGCCGGCAAGGTCGTGACCCACCACCAGCTCCTGACCGAGGTCTGGGGACCCGCCCATGTCGAGGACGTGCAATATCTGCGCGTCCTGATGCGCCAGCTCCGCCAGAAGCTGGAGCCCGACAGCCTGCCCAACCTGCTGCTCACCGAGCCCGGCGTCGGCTACCGCCTCCAGCTCCTGCCGGCGCCATCGCCGGAAAATTAGAGCCGAATCCCGAATGCAAATCGAGGCGCGGCCGTTTTTACGCGGCAGAATTTTCCCGGTGCTAGGCAATTTGTGCCGGGCAGGCGGCAGAAACTGCCTATTGAATGAAAAATATCTAAAATTTTACGCGTCGGAATTGCCGACAAAGTGCCTCGCAAAATGATCCTAAGAATCTCTGAACGCCGCGGCGGCACGGCGTTTGCCAATGCTTCTTCCGGGCGAAATGCCCCGAGCTGACGGCTCGTGTCCCAACCAGAAGGGGGAAAGTCATGTCATTCAGCGTCAATACCAACACCGGCGCCCTCGTCGCGCTGCAATACCTCAACCAGACCCAGTCGCAGTTGAGCACCGCCCAAAGCGCCATCAACAGCGGTCTCAAGGTCTCATCCGCCCGTGACGACGGTTCGACCTACGCCATCGCGCAGAACCAGCGTGGCGCGGTCGCCGGCTATGCCGCGGTCACGGACAGCCTCAACCGCGCCACCTCGGCGGTCGATGTCGCGCTCTCCGCCGGACAGTCGATCTCCGACCTGTTGATCCAGCTCAAGACCAAGGCGCTGTCCGCCGCGGACTCCTCGCTGGATACCGCCAGCCGCCAGGCCCTCAACCAGGACTTCGTCGCGCTGCGCGATCAGATCACCACCATCGTGAAGAACGCCTCGTTCAACGGCACCAACCTGGTCGACGGTTCGACGACCCAGATCTCGGCCTTGTCCTCGGCCGACGGTTCGCGTCGTATCACGACGTCGTCCCAGACGCTCGCGCTTTCGGGCACGATCGTCACGCTGAAGTCGACCAACACGATCTCGACCCAGGCCAAGGCCTCGACGCTCGTCGCCACCATCCAGGCATCGCTGACGAACGTGAACGCCGCTCTCGCCAAGCTTTCCGCCGGCGCGAAGAAGTTCTCGATCCAGGCGACCTTCGCGCAGAAGCTGTCCGACACGCTGACGACCGGCATCGGCAACCTCGTCGACGCGAACATGGCCCAGGAAAGCGCCACGCTGCAGTCCCTGCAGGTCAAGCAGCAGCTCGGCGTTCAGGCTCTGTCGATCGCCAACCAGGCGCCGCAGACCATCCTGTCGCTGTTCCGCTAGCCATCATTGAACACAGAACAAAGTTCTGGTGGGTGAACTTGGGGATGCCGGCGGGCTTTGCCGCCGGTCCGGCGTCCCCGCTTTTTTGAACGATACCGAAGGGCGCCCCCGATGCCGCGGGACGCGATCCTCGGAACCGCGACGCTGTAAGCGCCGCGTCGGATAGCTGCCGGGCGATCTTGAACCGCCGGCGCGTCTCATGGCGGTTGCGCCGACGCCGGCGAACGCTAAAATCCATGCAATCCCCGTCAGCGGCTTCCTGACGCCCGCGCGGCGCGACCCCTTTACTCTACTAAAACGATAGAGTATGCAGGTGACGCTGCTTCATGGCGGCGTTTCCTCCCTGAACTTGGCGGGCCTTCGGGCCCGCCCTTTCCGGGGCGGGTGAATTTGAGGTGGGGACCAAGGGGTGGACGGCATCGATAGCCTCGCGCGCCGATGGAAGCGCGAATATGGCGGCGCCGCCGAATGGCATCTGCGCCGCAAGATCGCGCAATTGCGCGACTGGGGCGACGACGCGGGCGCCGACCTTCATCAGCAGGTGCTTGACCTTTATGAGGACCGCAGGCCGGCTGTGCGCCCGGCGCTGCGGTTCGGATGGCCGGTCGCCGCCTTTCGCCGCGGCCGCCGGGGCGTGCGATAAGCGTTGTCATTGTTCGAGGGGTGTAATGAAGATCGAGATTGTTGCTGCGTCGCTTGCGTTGATAGTGACATTGGATCCGGCGGTTGCCGATACGCTCCCGACGGGAATCGAAACCGTGACGGTCACGGCCGAAAGGCGGGTGGAATCGGCGCAGAACGTCGGCATCGCCCTGACGGTGCTGTCGGCCGACGACTTGCTGAAGCACAACGTCACGCAGATCAACAACCTGCAATATGCCACGCCGAGCCTCGAGATCGTTCCGGCCTTCGGCAGCGGCCAGCCCGAATTCCGCCTGCGCGGCGTCGGCTTCGACGATTACGGCTCCAACAACAGCTCTACCGTCGGCGTCTATGTCGACGAGGTGGCCTATCCCGTGCCGGCGCAGACCCAGGGCCTGCTGTTCGACATCGGCCGGGTGGAAGTGCTGCGCGGGCCGCAGGGCACGCTCTATGGCCGCAACACGACCGGCGGCGCGGTCAACTTCGTCACCAACAAGCCGACGGAGGATTTCACCGCCGGCCTCACCGCCGATTTCGACAGCCATGACGAATTCCACGCCGAGGGCTATGTCTCCGGCCCGATCTCCGACGATCTGCTCGGGCGTCTCGCCATCGTGACCGACCAGGGCGGCGCCTGGCAGAAGAACCGCGAGAACGGCCAGTCGCTCGGCGACAAGGACACCACCGCGCTGCGCGGCGAGCTGCAATGGAACGCCTCCAGCGCGGTCAATTTCCTGCTCGAAGGCCATTGGGGCTACGACGATTCCGAGCCGACCGGCCTTTACCTGTTCGACCCCATCCCCAACATCTATCTGGGCGGCACGACGGTGCCCGCTTTCGCCAACAATGCGCAGACCGGCTGGGGCGGCTCCGACACCTTCGGCGATCTCATCGGCAAGCCGGCCGACGTCAAGCCGTTCCACGACACGACCAGCGGCGGCGTCAGCCTGCGCGCCAATGCGGATTTCGGCTTCGCGACGCTGACCTCGATCTCGTCCTACGAGAATCTGGACCGCAAGGAATACAACGACTGGGACGCCTCCTCGCTCGCCTATGCCGGCACCTATTTCAAGACCAACGCGAACGTCTATTCGCAGGAGCTGCGGCTGGCCTCGAACGACGATTCCGCGCCGCTCACCTGGCTCGTCGGCTTCTACTTCTCGCATGAGGATCTGGACGAGTTCTTCGACAGCGATTTCTGGCAGTCGCTCGGCTTCGTCACCCAGACGACCTACAACCAGCATGTCGAGAGCGAGGCCCTGTTCGGGCAGGCCCAATATCGCTTCAACGAGCAGTGGTCGCTGGTCGGCGGCCTGCGCGGCGAGAGCGAGCATCGCGAGCAGAAGAACTACGTGACCGCCGGGATTTTCGCGCCCGGCACGACGCCGACGGCGTTCAGCCCGACCGCCGACAAGACGCTCAACAACACCAACCTCTCGGGCAAGGCGGAGCTGGAATACAAGCCCGTGGAGGAGACGCTGCTCTACGCCAGCATCAGCGAAGGCGTGAAGTCCGGCGGCTTCACCTCCTACAACGTGCCCAGCGCCAGCGCGGTCGGCGCCTTCAAGCCGGAGACGCTGTGGGCCTATGAGGCGGGCTTCAAGACCACGCTGGCCGACGGCACGCTGCAGCTCGACGGCGCGGGATTCTACTACGACTACCACAATCAGCAGGTGCAGTCGGCGATCTGGTCCGATTTCGGCGCTATCGGCGCGATCGTCAACGCGCGCAAATCGCACATCTACGGCTTCGAGTTCGAGGGCAAATGGCAGCCCATCCCACAGCTCCAGCTTTCGCAATCCGTCGGCTGGAAGGACGGCGAGTTCGACGAATACGCCAACGACCTCGACATCGCCGCCACCACCGCGCTGTGCGTGCCGGCCTCGATCTGCGTGGCGCCAGGCAACACGCTCAATCCGGTGTTCGTCAACCGCAAGGGCGCGCGCGTCGGCTTCGCGCCGTGGAGCTATGGCGGGTCGGCGGCCTATACCTTCCTGTTGCCGGGTTATGCGCTGGAAGCGGAGGCCGACTATGCCTTCCACGACCATTTCGACCCGCTGCTGCTCGGCCCGGTCTATTACGTCCACGCCTATTGGCTCGCCAATGCGAACCTCACGCTCACGCCCGACGGCCAGCCCTGGTCGGTGGCGCTGTTCGGCCACAACATCTTCAACGCGAATTACGACACCACGCGCAATTTCTTCCTGACGGATATCGACATCGCCCAGCGCGGCGAGCCGGCCACGGTCGGCGTCCGCCTCAGCCTGAAATACTGAGAGCGCCATGCGGTCCGTGCTGAAGCTGGTCGGTTGGTTGTTGGTCGCTCTGATCGCGGCGGCGGTCGGCTATTGGTGGTTCGTCCTGCGCGGGCCGGACATTCCCTATGCAACGCTGGAGGCGAAATACGCCGACGCGCAGTCGCACTTCGCCGACCTGCCGGGCGGCGTGCGGCTGCACTACAGGGACGAGGGCGATCCGCACGCGCCGGTCCTGCTGCTCGTCCACGGCTTCGGCGATTCCTTCACCACCTGGGACGGCTGGGCCGCACAGCTCCACGACCGCTTCCGTATCATCCGCATCGATCTGCCCGGCCACGGGCTAACGCGCGCGCCGGCCGGCTATGTGCTGAACGACGATGAGAGCATCGCCTTGATCGGCGCGCTGGCGGCGAAGCTCGATCTGCCCAAATTCGCCATTGCCGGGAACTCGCTAGGCGGCGGCGTCGCCTGGCAGTTCGCGCTGCGCTATCCGGCGCGGGTGCGCGCGCTCATCCTGGTCGATGCCGCCGGCTGGCCGAGCGAGACGCTGAAATCCCCGCCGCTCGCCTTCCGTCTCCTGCAATACAGTTGGGGCCGCGCCTTCCTGAAGAGCATCGACAACACGCCGCTCATCCGCAGCGGCCTGCGCGGCGAGGTCGGCAATCCGGCGGTCATCACCGATGCCTTCATCGCGCGCTGGGCGGAATTCCAGCGCGCCCCCGGCCATCGCGACATTCTCATGTCGCTGGCGCCCGGCAAGCTCGGCGTCGCGGCCAAGGAAGCGCTGTCGCATATCGCGGTTCCCACGCTGGTGCTGTGGGGCGCCGTCGATCCGTTGATCGGCGTGGCAAGCGCGCATAAATTCGCCGACGCCATCCCCGGCGCCAAGCTGATCGTCTATCCCGGCGTCGGCCATCTGCCGCAGGTCGAGATACCGGCGCGCTCGGCGGACGATGTCGCGGCGTTTCTCGAAGTCGCCGATTCGAACCGGAACGGCTCGCTCGGGGCGAAGTAGACTGTCTGGTTCGCGCCAGACGTCGCCTCGCGCGGATGGATCGCATTTCGCGCATCGCCTCAATGGACGCCTGGCCTCCATTTTTTCAGGAGACGAACCATGACGGATGCAACCATGTCGCTCGCGGGAAAGCGGGTGGTCGTGATCGGCGGAACGTCGGGGATCGGCTTTGCCGTCGCCGCGCTGGCGCGCGAGCTGGGAGCGGCCGTGGTCGTCGCGTCGAGCAAGAGCGCCAGCGTCGATGCGGCCATCGCGCGCCTGGCCGGAGCGAGCGGCGATGTCGTCGATCTGAAAGACGCGGCCAGCATCTCCGGCTTCCTGGACCGGCTCGATCCTTTCGATCATCTGGCGATCACCGCGGGCGATTTCGATCGGAGGGTCTTTGCCTCGACCGAGGACCTCGATCTCGCCTTCGCCCGCGAAGCCTTCGAGGTGCGTTTCTGGGGATCGCTCGCGATCATCAAACATGGCCGCCGCAAGATCGCTCCGGACGGCTCGATCACGCTGACCAGCGGCATGCTCGCCCATCGCCCGTCGAAGGGCTCTCCGCTTCCCTCCGCCGTGGTCGGGGCCGTGGAGCATCTCGTTCGCAGCTTGGCCGTCGATCTCGCGCCGCTGCGGATCAACGCGGTTTGTCCGGGGCTGACCCTGACCGGACTTATAACGGAGAGGCCGGGCAGCGCGGGGCGCATCGCGGCGGCCACGGCCGGCTTGCCCTTGCCGCGGGCCGCGTCTCCCGCCGAGGCCGCCACGGCCTATATCTATTTGATGCTGAACGGCTACGTGACCGGCCAGAGTCTTCCCGTGGACGGCGGCGGCTTGCTGGTCTGACGCGGCAACGCTCTGCTCCGTGGGTTTCTTGAACGCGCGCCGCGCCAATACAAGCGCGGTCTGCTTGTCGAGCACGGATACCGGCGGCCGGATGCCGGACCGGCTGGCGCTCATCGCCGGAACGCTCGATCACGTCTCGATGTGGGACCGGATCGGCATCGACGATCTCATCTGCACATGGGAGGCCTTGCAATATTCCGTCGACAATTACCTGCCCCCGTTGCACAGCGCCGCCGATCCGGAAGTCTCGCCCGCATTCGCTCCGACGGCGTTGCTGAAGAAATTTCCGCCCACGCTGCTGCAGGTGAGTTCGGTCGAAGCCCTCGTCTTCGACAGCAAGCGGTTCGCCGACCGCCTCGAAAAGGCGCGCGTCCGGGTGAACCTCAGCCTCTGGCCGGATGTCCCGCACGTGTGGCACGGCATGTTCAGGCTCTTTCCCGAGGCCCATGCGGCGCTCGGCGAAATCGCCGACTTCATCAACCGGTGACCGGGACCGTTCCGATCAAAGCGCCATGCCGCCCGAGACCTCGATGCGCTGGGCATTGACCCAGCGGTTGTCGTCGGAGAGCAGGGCCGCGATCATCGGACCGATGTCGTCGGGCTGTCCGACCCTGCCCAGCGCCGTCGCCTCGGCGACAAATCTGTTGATCCCGGGATTGTCGCGCACCATGCCGCCGCTGAAATCGGTTGCGATTGCGCCGGGCGCGACGGTGTTGACGGCAATGCCCCGCGGCCCGAGTTCCTTGGCGAGATAGCGGGTCAGCACTTCGACGGCCCCCTTCATGGATGCGTAGGAGCCGCTCCCCGGCATGGCGAAGCGGGTCAGGCCGGACGAGATATTCACGATCCTGCCGCCATTGTTGAGCAGCGGCAGAAGCTTCTGCGTCAGGAAGAACACGCCCTTGAAATGCACGTTGTAGAGGCCGTCCAGCTCCTCCTCGGTCGTCTGGTCGAACGCGTTGTGGTGGGACGTGCCGGCATTGTTGACGAGGAAGTCGAAGCGTTCCGCGCCCAGCTCCGCCAGCGCCGAGCGGACGTTCCGCACGAAATCGTCGAACGACCGGACCTTGCCCGTGTCGAGTTGCAGGGCGACAGCTTTGCCGCCCGCCTCCCGGACCGCCGCGACGACCTTGTCGGCTTCCGCGCGATTGGCGTTGTAGGTGAAGACCGAGTGGACGCCGCGCCGGGCGAGACTGATCACGGTATTGCGGCCGAGGCCGCGGCTTCCGCCCGTGACGATCGCGATCTTTGTTCCTGCGGACATGGTGTTCTCCTGGTTGCTTGAGCCGGAATATGCTCATCCGCCTCGCGGGACGGAATACCGAAAGTCGCATACTTCTTGCCTAATCCTGCCCGGATGCCTATCTGCGCAAGGTTGGAGCGGAAAGGCACGGACATGGCGGAAACGCTACTGGAACTCGTCACCCGTTATACGGATGCCCAGATTGGCGAGAGCCCGTTCCAAACGGAGATCGACGGCCTGGCCATGTTGCGGTCGGACTACGAGAAGCGTCCAAGCCACTTTGTGCACAAGCCCGCGCTCTGCGCGGTCCTCCAGGGCACCAAGTGGACGATGTTCGGCAGCAACCGGATCGTCTACCGGCCGGGCCAGGCTGTTGTGGTCGGCGTCGAGATGCCGGCTGTCGGCCGGGTCACCGAGGCCAGTCCAAACGCGCCGTTTATCGGCGTCGCCGTCGCACTCGATGTCGCCGCGATGCGCGACGTCCTGGAGTCGCTGGGCGCGCCGCCAGCGGCAAATGGCGAGGTCGGAAGCGGGGTCTTTGTCGCGGATTTCAGCGGACCGTTGGAGGACTGCATGCTGCGCTTGGTGCGTCTGCTGGGCGAGCCGGCGGCGATTCCGATCCTTTATCCCGCGATCATGCGCGAGATCTGCTATCGGCTGTTGACCGGGCCGCATGGCGCCGAAGTTGCGCGGATGACGCTCGGCCATGATCATACGCATGAGGTGATCGGCGCGGTTCATGCGCTGCGCAATCGTTTCGCGGAGACCCTGCGGATCGACGAGCTGGCCGCCATCGCGAAGATGAGCCCATCCGCGTTTCATCGCCAGTTCAAGGCGATTACGTCGATGACGCCGCTGCAATACCAGAAGCAGATGCGGTTGCTGGAAGCACGCCGGCTGATGGCTGCCGAGGCCGTCAACGTCGAGGCGGCGGCGCGTCAGGTAGGTTATGAAAGCCCGTCGCAGTTCAGCCGCGAATACGCTCGCATGTTCGGGATGCCGCCGAGACGGGACATGTCCTCATTGCGGGATGGTGCGCACAGGATTGCCCCGCGCGCGCAAGCGGCGAACCCGGCCTGATCCGTGGCGGACTTTCAATATTTCACGCCCTTGGCGGCGAGGCGGCGGTGGATTTCCGGATCGACGGCGTCTTCATGGGCTCTGCGCAGCTGCACGATGGAGGCGAGAGGGCACTCCACATAATGGAAGGCGCGCCAGCCTTCGGGCTTGCGCCGCAGCGCCATGGTGATCCGCACCGGGCCGCCAAACGGCTTGGGATACAGCCGCGAATTCGGGATGTAGGTGCTCCAATTGCAGTGAAAGAAGGCGATCGTCACGTCGGGTGAACCGGCCACCACCGTCAAATCGCGCCAGGTCAGAAGCCGTTCCGACTTGGAACGGTCCACGCCCCAATAGCCCAGGATGGCGGGCCAGCCGATATGCGGCTCGTTCTCCTCGGCGAGGTAGATCGGCGTCTGTTCCTGTTCGTCCCACAGCGCCTTCATCGCCGGCACGTCATACTTGTTCCATGCCGCGAAATAGGCATCGAGAAAGGCGGTGATGTCCTTGTGCAACACGGCCGTCGGATCCTCCGCCATGGTCACGCCGTCGCGCCCAGCTTGCGCAAGGCGATCGGCCGGCGCGGAATGCTCACCGATTTCTGCCGCGTATAGAACGCCTCGCAGGCCTTGCCGCCCTCCGCGCCGACGCCGGATTCGCGCACGCCGCCGAACGGCGCGCGCAGTTCGCGCATCATCGGGGTGTTGCACCATACGATGCCGCTGGAGAGCACTTCCTGCGCTTCCATGATCGTGGCGATGTTCTGCGACCAGACATAGCTGACGAGGCCGAAGCGGCTGGCATTGGCGATGGCATAGGCCTCCTGCGCCGTGTCGAAGACCATCAGTGCCGCGAAGGGACCGAAGATCTCGTCCTGGCAGACGCGGCTGTCGTTCGAATCGGCGATCACCGCGGTCGGCTCGTAGTAATAGCCGCGGTCGAAGCCCGCCGCGCGTTTGCCGCCGGTCAGGAGCTTCGTGCCGCTCGCGCCCGCCGCGGGCACGAAGCTCGCGACATGGTTGAAGTGCACCTTCGAGGAGAGCGGGCCGATCTCGGTCTCTGCATCGCGCGGATGGCCGATGCGGATGGCGCGCGCCCGCGCCACGAAGGCTTCGATGAAGCGATCGGCGATGGCGCGCTGGACCAGGATGCGCGAGCCGGCGAGGCATTGCTGGCCGTTGTTGGTGAAGATGCCGAGCAGGGCACCGTCCAGCGCCTGCTCGAAATCCGCGTCCGCGAAGATGATGTTGGCGGACTTGCCGCCCAATTCCATCGTCGTCGGCTTCAGCCCGGCGCCGGCCGCCGCCATGATCGCCTTGCCGGTGCGCGTACCGCCAGTGAAGGAGATGAGATCGACATCCGCATGCCGTACCAGCGCGTCGCCGACCGTCTGGCCCCGGCCGTTGACGAGATTGACCACGCCCTGCGGCAGCGCGGCCTGGAGAACCTCCACCGCGCGGGTTATCCCGAGCGGCGCCTGCTCCGAAGGCTTGACGACACAGGTATTGCCGAAAGCGATGGCGGCGGCGATCTTCATCGTGCCGAGCGCGATCGGCGCGTTCCAGGGGGCGATCAGGGCGGCGACGCCGACCGGCTCGCGGCGGACAAGCGTCAGATAGTCCGGGTTCTGCTCGTAAAGCTCGCCCGCCGACTGGCCGATATAATCGGCGAAGAAGCGGAAATTGTAGCCGGCGCGGGCGATCTGGCGGGCGCGAATCTGGCTCAAGGGAATTCCGGTATTGGCGGATTCGAGCGCCGCCAATTCCTCGCTCGCCGCGTCGATCAGATCAGCGCAGTGGCGCAGGACCTGCTGGCGCGCTTCGCACTCCATCTTTCGCCAGGGGCCGTGTGTAAAAGCCGCGCGCGCGGCCGCCACGGCGCGCTCCACCGTCGCGGCATCGGCTTCGGGTATCTCGGCGATGATCTCCTCGCTCGCCGGATCGATGACGGACAGCACGGGGCCAGCGGCGGTCAGGCTCTGCTGGTCGATGACGGCGGAGACGGCAGCGGACATTCAGGATATTCCCGGTTGGTTGGCATGGGGCGTGGTGGCGGCGGCACAGCGCGCGCGCCAGCGTTCGAAGTCCGGCTCGCCGCCGAGGCCGAGCCGCTGGCATAGGCTCGCGGCCAGGCAATAGTTCGAGGACAGAAGCGGCGGACCGGGCGGCGGCGAGGCGAGCACCGGCAGGGTCGGCATGCCGGTCCCGCTCAGAAGGATCGCGTCGACGGACGCGTCCTTGAGCCGGTCGAGCGCCTTGCGCGCGTCGGCGCTTCCCAGCGCATAGATGCTGCGGGTGTCGGCGCTGCCGGTCTCGATCCGGATCGTCTCGGCGACGTCAAATCCGCTTTGGGTCCAGAAACTGGCGGCGGCGTGCGACAGGGCGGGCGGGTAGGGCGTGATGAGCGCGATGCGCCGGGCGCGCAGCCGCGTCAGTTGCTCCGCGATGGCCGCCGTCGCCGTGACGATCGGATAGCCGAAGCGGCGCTCGGCGGCGGCGACGATTTGCGCCTCTTCGCCGACCAGATAGGACGAGGCGGTGCAGCCGAAGCCGAACACATCGGGCTTCAGCGCGTCGAAGCGCGCGAGGTACTCCTCGATGCCCTCGAGATAGGCGGCCAGCCTCATCAGGGGATCGGCGATCGGGCTGGTGAGGCGGACGGTCGCGCAGGCGACGGAGGGCGGCAGGAGGATCGCCATTTCCGCCTCGACGGTCGGATTGGCCTGCGGCGTGCCGATTCCGACAACGCCTGCCTTGCCGTAATCGTAGGCGCCCCTGGTCATGCGATCGCCGCCGCGCGTTGCAGTCCGGCGATCATGGAGGAGCGCATCAGATAGTCCCGGCTGGCTGCCGGATCGGCCACCGTCTGCTGCAAGGCGCGCAGCATGTCGCGCCGCTTGCCGTGATCGCGCTCCTGCATGCGAGCCCGGTTGCGATCCGCCTGGATGAGAATATCGGCCTCGGCGACCGGCCGGCGCCGCCTGGTGTAGCGGTCGAGCAGCGCGAGCGGCGCGCCGTTCCACACCTGCGCCAAGGTCGCGGTCAGTTCCAGCGCATCGTGGATGCCGCCATTCATCCCCATGCCGCCGGAGGGCGAGTTGAGGTGGGCGGCGTCGCCGGCCAGAAGCACGCGCCCGGCGCGGAAATCGTCGGCGATACGCATATGGATGCGATAGGCGCGGATCTCCAGCACCTCATAGCCGGCGGGATTGGGCACAACGACCTGCAGCTTGCGTTCGATGCTGTCGCGCTCCATTCCCTGCTCGACGGTTTCGCCGGGATCGGGATAGAGGCTGCAGCGCCAGATCGCCGGCAGCCGCAGCAGGCTGAAAGTGCCGGTCTCCTTCCACACATAATTGACGTTGGACAGATGCGGCAGGTGGTCCTGGAATGGGAACGGCGTGGTCGCCAGCACCGTCACCTCGGGATAGGTCTTTCCCTCCAGCGTCATCCCGGCCTGTTCGCGCACCGCGCTGCGCGCGCCGTCGGCGCCGATCAGGAAACGGCCGGTCAGCGTCACCGGCTCTCCCGTGGCGGCGCGGGCGGTGATGCGCACGCCGTCGTCGTCCTGCGCGACGGTTTCGAGCCGCGTGCCCATGCGGATGTCGGCGCCCAGGCCGATCAGGCGATCCATCGCCAGCCGGCACAGTTTCGACTGCTCGCATTGCAGGCGGTAAGGATGGCGTGTCAGATCGGCGATCGCGGCAAGATCGAACTCCGCGCGCTCATGGGTTTCGTGCAGCCGGATCTGCCAGGTCGGCGTCTTCAGGCCCATGGCGATCAGCGGCGCCGCCAGGTCGAAGTCGTCGAGCATGTCGAGCGTCGGCGGATGGAAGGTCGAGGCGCGCAGATCCTCGGCCAGCGCCGTCTCGGCTTCGAGCAGCACGAACGGAATGCCGCGGCGATGCAGCGAAAGCGCCGCCATCAAGCCGACCGGTCCGGCACCGACGATGATGACTTGATTTTCCGGTGCCAAAGATCGCTTCCCTCGTCCGCGCATTTGTATTAGATATAGGTCTATTGGAATGCGCAAACGGATTCTGGCGTGCCATGGCGGCTGACAATGACCGTGGAAATGCAGAGCGCGCGGAGCAGAGGGCGACGCAACGCTTTGTCACATGGAGCGTCGTTCCGAATGCTGGAACGGTTGGAATGCCTTCGCGGCGGGAGTGATCGATGTCGAATGCACTGCGCATGACCATGGGTGGCCGCAACGACGCCATCCCCGATATCGAAAGCCTGGCGCATCCGACGTTTGACGAGTTCGCGCGCCAGCGTTTCTGCAGCGCGCTGCGCCGCCACGCCATTCGCGACATGGCCGATGCGACCGAGACGGACTACGCGGAGAATGTGAAGCCGGCGCTGGAAGCGAAGGACGCTGTGCCCAAGACAGCGCGCGAGATCGATGCGGCGATGACCGGGCGCGATTCCTACCGCTTCTACAGCACGGTCCGCTACAACGCGCAGGAGATGTGCTATCTGTCGGTCCAGGCGCCGATCGAGCGCGCTCTGCCGCAGATGATCGATGTGGCGCGCGCGGCCCAGGCGCGCAATCCGGCCGGCGGGTCGGTGCGCCTCGCGCCCGATCTTGAGATTCCGCGCTATGTCAGCGCGCTGGATGTCCATCTGACCCCGGGCTGCTTCCACACCGAATATGTCGAGGACGATGTCGCCCAGGGTGCGGTCGTCAGCCTGGGCTCGCGCGTCTTCACCGCCAATATGAACCACCGCGCCTGGGGAGGCGTGGCGCGGGTGATCAGCCGCTGGATCAAGGCGACCTATCCCGATTTCAAGCCGCGGCGGATGCTCGATATCGGCACCAGCTCGGGCAAGAATCTGATCCCCTATCTGGAGGCCTTTCCTGGTGTCGAGGCCCATGGCGTCGATGTCGGCGCGCCGCTGCTGCGCTATGGCCACGCGGTCGCCGAACATGAAGGCGTGCCGATCCATTTCAGCCAGCAGAACGCCGAGGCGATGGATTTCCCGGACGGCCATTTCGACCTGATCGTCTCGAGCTTTTTCTTCCACGAGATCTCGGTGAAGGCGACGCGCAAGGTGCTGGCGGAATGCAACCGGCTGCTCGCGCCCGGCGGCCTCATGGTCCACCAGGAACTTCCGGCCACCGGCCTCGTCGATCCGTGGGAGGACTATTTCTGGAATTGGGACACGCAGAACAACAACGAGCCCTATTACGCGGCCTTCCGCGCCGAGGATCCGGTCGCGCTGTGCGCGGCGGCGGGGTTCGATCCGAAGAATTCCTTCGCCATGATCCTGCCCGACATCGGCGCCTATCCCGACCGCGCCCAGGCCTTCGCCTGGGACGAGCCGGGCCGGCCGATGCACGGCAAGGGCGGCTGGTACGTGTTCGGCAGCCGCAAGCCCGCTTGACCGCTCCAGGCATGTGATTTCGCGAAACCGGGTCGGGCCGATCCGGAATGAGGGGTGTGGCTTTGCGTCCGGATTCGAGCAGTTCTCTTTACAAGTGGTACGTCGTCTCTCTGCTGCTGCTTGTCTACATCCTCTCCTATTTCGACCGGTACATCCTCTCGCTCGTCATCGAGCCGATCAAGCACGCGATGCATCTGTCCGACTTCCAGGTCGGATTGCTGCTCGGCCCGGCCTTCTCGCTCTTCAACATGATCGTGGTGATCCCGCTCGGCTGGTACGCCGACCGCGCCAGCCGCAAATGGCTGTTGATCGCGGGCATCGTGTGCTGGTGCGGCATGACGAGCGCGGCGGCCTTCGTGGCGACTTTCGTGCCGCTGCTCCTGCTGCGCCTGGGGTTGGGCCTCGGCGAAGCGGTGGTGACGCCGGGCTCGCTGTCGCTGATCAGCGATTATTTCGACCGCAAGAGCCGCGCGCGTCCGATCAGCATCTACATGGCCGGCACCTATCTCGGCGCGGGCCTGGCGTTTCTCATCGGCGGCCATCTGGTCGGCTGGCTCCAGGGCTTGAGCACGTTCCACCTCTGGGGGATCGGTCCCTTCCAGTCCTGGCAGGCGGCGTTCCTGCTGGTCGGCCTGCCGGGCATCGTGTTCGCCGCGGCGATGTTGACCGTCCGCGAGCCGCCGCGCACCGAAACCTCGAACCGCGGGGCAGGGGGCGCCACGCCGCTCGCCGTCCTGCGCTACATGAAAACGCAATGGCGCGGTTTCGCCGTGCTGTTCCTGGGGTCGAGTTGCAATTTCGCGCTCAGCACGCTGACGCTGTGGAACGTGCCGCTGTTCGAACGGGTCTGGGGCTGGCATATCGCCGCCATCGGCACCGCGACGGGTGTGTTCTATTTCATCGCCGGTCCGATCGGAACGGTCGCGGCGGTGTGGTGCTCGCGCGCCCTCGGCAAGAACGGCCATGACGGCGCGATGCGCACGCTGCTGCTCGGCCTGTTGATCGCGATCCCGACCAGCGCGCTCTATCCCGTCATGTCGAACGCCATGGTGGCGGTCGCGATCATGTTCTTGGCCTTCGTCGGCAAGGCGATCGCCACCGCGGCCGGCCCGGCGGCGCTGACGCTGATCACGCCCGGCGAAATGCGCGGCCAGTCGGTCGCGCTGTTCACCACGGTGATCACCGTCGTCGGCCCCCTGCTGGCGCCGCCGCTGATCGGTCTCGCGATCGACGCGACGGGCGATCCGCGCTCGATCGGCGTCGTGTTGTCCTGCTTCGTGCTGATCGTCGGCATCCCGTCGATCGCTCTCGTGGCGCTCGGACTGCGCCACTACCAGCAGGCGGTCACAGCAATGGACGCGGTGGCCGCCGGGGCGGGTTGAAGCCGGTGTCGGCGCGCACCTATAGTGATTCCATCAGCCGTTTCGCCCATCTCGATTCCTGCCCGCCGTCCCGCCCAGCCGAAGTGAGACACAATGGATCAGACGCTCGCCAGGGGGATGGCGCTCCTCGAAATCCTGTCCGCGGCGGACCGTCCGCTCGGCGTCTCCGATCTGGCGCGCCAGGCGCGCACGACCAAGAGCAGCACGCACCGCTATCTGCAGACCCTCGTGCAGCTCGGCTATGCCGCCAATCGCGAGGGTCAGTACGCTGCCACGCTCAGGGTCTGGCATCTGGGCAGCCGCGTTATCGAGCGTCTTGATTTGCGCCGCGTGGTGCGCCCGATCATGGACCGGCTGGCGCAATCCACGCTGGAGACGGTGCATCTGGCGATCTTCGATGGCCTGGAGATCTGCTACATCGACAAGGCCGAGGGCGTGCATTCGATCCGCGCCTATGCGGAGATCGGCGGGCGCGCCCCGGCCCATTGTGTGTCCGCCGGCAAGATCTTCATGGCCTTCCATCCGCCGGCGCTGGCGGCGGTGCTGGAGGCGCCGCGCCGCCGCTTCACGCAGCGCACGATGACGGACAAGGCGGCGATCCGCCGCGAAGCCACCGCCGTGCGCCAGCGCGGCATCGCCGTCAATCGCGGCGAATGGGAGCCGGATGTCTGCGGCATCTCCGCGCCGATCTGGAATGCCGACGGTCAGCTCGCCGCGGCCATCGGCCTGACCTTGCCGTCGCTCCGCTTCACCGCGGCCAGCCGGCAAAGGCTGAGCGACAGCGTCCGCCACGCGGCGCGGGAGGCCTCCCATGCGCTGGGCGCCCCGTCCGAACAGCAAGCCGACGTCGCCTGACGGCCTATCGTTTGACGCTCGCCATGAAGTCCGCCGCCATGGCGGCCCACAGATCGGGGTGGCCCATCATCATATGCGCCGTGCCGTCCGAGAACTGACGATAGCGGAAAGCCGGATAGAGCTTGGCCGCGCGCAGGTCCATCGCGTGCAGCGAATCCAGCGCATCCGACAGGACGAGCACCGGCACGCGGATCGCCGCGAGGTCGCGCGCCATGTCGTTGCGGAAGACGGCGATGTGGGCGATGTCGTTGACGCCCGCCTGATAACGGTTGAGCACCGACCAATTGGTCGAGACAAACGCATGCGGCTCGCCGCCCGCATAAGGCTTGATGTAGCGGAAGTAATCCGAGAGATGGCTGCCATCGGGTTTAAGCTCGAAGGATTGTTCCGGCGCGGACAGCCGCTGGGCACGCTCGGCGTCGGTGTAAAGCGGCGTGCCATGCAGGATGACGCCCGCCACGCGGTCGGGATGGCGCGCCGCCAGCGCGGCGGCGATCGCCGCGCCGGTGTGATGGCCGGCGACGACGACGCGCTCGAATTTGAGGGCATCGAGCACGGGAATGAGGTTGTCGGCATAGTCCGCGATCGTCGGCGCTCCGGCCGGCGGATCGGACATGCCGTAGCCCGGCGTATCGACCGCCAGCGAGCGGATATTTCGCGCGGCGAGGCATTCCTGCACCCCGGCGAACTCGATCAGCGACCACGGCGTCTGGTGCAGCAGCAGGATGACCGGCGCGCCGGAGGGGCCGATCAGGCGGTAATGCACCTGGCCCATCGGCGTCGCGACATAACCCTTGCCGCCCGCCAGCACGCCATTGCCGATCCAGGCCGTGCTCTGCGCGGCAGCCGGATCGCAGGACGGAACCGCGGCCGCCGGCGCGATGCTCGAGAGCGCGATAAGAAGGGCGGCGATACCGCCCGTGGCCGGCAAATTCCTGGCAAATCCCAGCCGCATCGCAATCCCTTCCGTTCGCTCCCGGCCCTGCGCCGATTCGCGCGGCGGGAATTGATATAATACTAGAACATTTTGCGGCATCATCGCTTGACGGCGCGAATTTCGCAAACCTAGTGTTGTTGTCATGGAACGCTGTTCCGATATTCGGAACGGCAGCGGCTGAGTGGAGTTCATGGCCGGACAGCAACACAATGCCGGCGGCGCGGCGCCCAACGGCGCGCCCTTCGATCTGATCGTCGTCGGCGCCGGCTCGGCCGGCATGCCGACGGCCCTGTTCGCGGCGGAGCGGGGCGCGCGCGTGCTTCTGCTCGACCACGCGCCGGCGATCGGCGGCTCGCTGTGGGTGGCGACCGGACAGATGAGCGCCGCCGGAACGCGCCTGCAAGCCGAGCGCGGGATCGCGGATTCGCCGCAGCTCCATTTCGACGACGTGATGCGGATCAGCCGCGGCACCGCAAATCCCGATCTCGTGCGCCTGGCGGTGACCAACGCGGCGCAGACCTTCGACTGGCTGCTCGATCAGGGCTTCGCGCCGCTGCCGGAGCATCCGGTGAAGGGTTTCGGCCACGAGCCCTACAGCGTGCCGCGCTACTATTGGGGCGAAAAGGGCGCGCTCAGCATCAAGGACGTGCTGGTGCCGCTGGTGGAGCGCGCGGTCGCCGCCGGAAAGATCACGCTGCGGCTCGAACACGAGGCCACCGGACTTCTCACCTCGCCGGATGGCGCCGTGACAGGCGTCCGCGCGCGCGATCGCGACGGCGACGAACACGAATTTTCGGGCCGCTTCGTCGTACTGGCCTGCGGCGGCTACGCGGCCAATCCGGCGCTGTTCGAAGAGCTGAACGGCTATCCGCAATTCAATGCCGGACCTTATCCCTATGGGCGCGGTGCCGGGCTCGGTCTCGGCCAGTCGGTCGGCGGCTATGTCCGCGGCGCGGAAAACATCTTCATCAATTTCGGCACCCTGTTCGATACCGACGAATTTCCCGCCAAGGCCATCGGCCGCGTCGAGCATTTCCCGGAGCGGCGCCAGCCCTGGGAAATCTACGTCAACGTGAACGGCGCACGCTTTATCCGCGAGGATATCGAAAGCGTCGATGCCCGCGAGATGTCGCTGCTGCAGCAGCCGGGCTACCGCTACTGGATCGTCTTCGACCAGGCGATCCTGGACCGCGCGCCGCCGATCGTCGTGGGCTGGACGCGCGAGCAGATGCGCGAGGCCTTCGCGCGCGGCGGCCCGGCATTCCTGAGCGCCGGCTCGCTCGACGCGCTTGCGGTGTGCGCCGGCATCGGCGCGCAAGACCTTGCCGCGGCGGTGGAAGGCTACAATTACGGCGTTCGGACGGGGAACGATTTCCTCGGCCGCGTCCATCGCCCCGCGCCGATTTCGACGCCGCCCTTCTATGCAATCCGCATGCAGGCGAGCTCGATCTCGAGCGCGCTCGGTCTCGCGGTCGATGCGGGCCTGCGGGTGATCCGTCGCGACGGCAGCCCTGTTCCAAATCTTTATGCGGCGGGCGAATTGCTCGGTTCGAGCCAGACCATGGGCAAGGCGGCGTGTGGGGGCATGATGGTGACCCCGGCGCTGACCTTCGGCCGGCTGCTCGGCCAGCATCTCATTCCGCTGGAGACCCGCGCATGACCCTGCCCATCTTCGGCGCCTTGCCCGGCGAAACGCGCGGCTATGTCGCGACGCGCCACGGCCAGATTCACTACCGCAAGCATGGCGAGGGAACGCCGGTGCTTCTCATCCACCAGGCGCCCTGGTCGTCGATCCAGTATCGCCACGCCCTGCCGCTACTGGCCGCGGCGGGCTATTGCGCGATCGCGCCGGACCTGCCGAGCCATGGCATGTCGGACCCGACCGAGGCGCCGAGCATCGAGCTCTATGCCGATGCCATGGCGGCATTCTTGGACGGCCTGGGGATCGGCCAGGCCGCGGTCGTCGGCCATCACGGCGGCGCACTGGTCGCCGGGCGCCTGGCGGCGCGGCATGGCGGCAAGGTCCGCGGCATCGTCCTCGACAACGCGCCGCTCTATACGGCCGAGCAGCGCGCGGAGCGGCTGAAGCGTTTCAGCGATCCGCAGATTCTCGAGCGCGACGGCCATCACTTCACCGACCGCTGGGCGCTGGTCCGCCGCATCGGCGACCCGCAATGGAGCGACGAGACCGTGCATCTGTCCCTTGTCGCCTATTTCGCCAATGGCCCATGGAAGGAACAGTCTCACTGGGCCGCGGCGAACTACGACTTCGCGCCCGACGTGGCGAAAATCGCCTGTCCGGCGCTGGTGATCGCCAGCCGCACCGACCCCGTCTATCCGTCCGGCGTCGCGCTTCTCGCGCTTCAGCCCGCCTGGTCCTACGCCGAGCTGCCGGGCGGCGCCGGCATGGTGTTCGACCGCGTCGGCGAGTGGTGCGTGCCGGTTCTTGAATTTCTGGCGTCCCTGCCGGGGAAGGGCTGAATCGATGACAGTGGAGATATTCGGCAAACCGTCATCGCGCGCGCGCCGTCCGCTCTGGGTGGCCCGCGAACTCGGTATTCCGGTCGAGAACATCGTGCCCGAGCCGGCCGAGCTCAAGGGCCCGGCTTACCGGGCCATCAATCCGAACGGTCGCGTGCCGGCGCTGCGCGACGGCGAATTCAAGCTGTTCGAATCGTTCGCGATCGGTCTTTACCTGGCGAAGAAATACGGCCTCGGCACGCTCTATCCCGAAGGGGCCGAGGACGAAGCGCTGGTCTGGCAATGGACGCTGTGGGCGTTGAACGAGGTCGAGCGGCTTCTCGTGACCTGCCTGATGGAGCGCGTCGTCAAGCCGGCCGACGCGCGGGACGCGGCGGCGGCGGACGCCGCGGAGCAGGCGCTCGCCGCGCCGCTGACGGTTCTGCAAGGCGCGCTCGATAGGGCGGAATGGCTGGTCGGGAGCGGCTTTTCGATCGCCGATCTCAATGTCGCGGCGATCATGGCGCTAGCCCGGCCGGCCCGCGTCGATCTCGCACCCTATCCGTCGGTGGCGCGCTGGCTGGAGCGTTGCCTGTCGCGGCCGACTTACCCCGTGTGAACAGAGTCGCAAAGAAGACACGCTTTACGAAAAACATTCGACGCCGATGACAGATCGATGATGACAGATTTGTTCTTTTGATATATCATTAGTACAAATCGAATGTTGATCCGGCGGATTGAAGGACAGCCAGGCGACAGAGCGCGGTTTTGCTCCCGCGCGCGACGCGGGCCGCGATCGAAGGGCGCGACATTCGACATCGCTGTGGCAGGGCGACCGCCTTGTCCCGGCACAAAGATTGGGCCGTCGGGGGCTCGCAGGGACAACGAAGTTATTTCTTGAGGGAAAAGGGGTTTGCGTATGAGTTCTGCGTATCGGTCAAGGAAGATCGGCCTCGCCGCCGGTCTGGGGTTCTTGCTCTCTTCCACATCGGTCCTGGCCCAGGCGGCGCCGGTCAGTACCGTGGCGCCGTCCGACTCCACGGCCGCCGGCGGCCTTGAGCAGGTCATCGTCACCGCGCAACGCCATGCGGAGGATCTCCAGAAGGTCCCGCTCGCGGTCAGCGCCTTCACCTCGCACGATCTGGCGGATCGCCAGATCACCAACGCGCTGGATTTGGTGCAGTACGTGCCGAACCTGATCGGCCACAACAACACCGCGCTCGGCACCGCGAATACCTATTCGATGCGCGGACTGAACAACACCGAGTCGATCTCGACCTTCGACGTTCCGGTCGGCACCTATATCGACGACATCTATCTGTCCCGCCAGGGCGCGAACAATTTCTCGATGTTCGACGTGGACCAGATCGAGGTCCTGCGCGGTCCGCAGGGCACGCTGTTCGGGCGCAACACCACCGGCGGCGCGATCAATGTCATCCTGAAGAAGCCGGGCGACCAGCTGACCGGCTTCCTCGAGGCTGGCTACGGCGCCTATAATCGTACCCAGGTGCGCGGCTCGGTCGACGTGCCGCTCGCCGATGGCGACATCTTGACCAAGGTATCGGGCTACTACACCAACGCCGACGGCTATGTGCACAATCAGACCACCGGTCAGCTCGAAAACGGCGACCGGGAATGGGGCGGGCGTGTTGCCGTCCGCCTGCCGCTCGACGCCAACTCGACCTGGGACCTGGCGGCGAACTACACCTACGCCAACAATTCCAATCTGGTGAACTTCTACGACCCGAAGAAGGGCGAACGCGTCGACTACACGCCGTTCTTCACCAACAAGGCGATCGGCGCGGCCCTCGTTTCCGCCGGCCTGGCCGACAACACGCTCGGCGACACCACCAAGACCTACACGATCAGCTCGAACTTCGAGACGGTCGTCGCCGGCGCGACGGTGAATTTCATCACCGGCTATCTCAGCACCGATCTGGACTATATGACCGACAGCTTCGACGGCCTGTCGAGCGCCTCGGTCGTGCTCAACGGCGTCGACTTCGTGTCGGGCTCGCGCGGCTATTCGACGCCGCTCGTCAACGACAGCTGGAGCCACCAGTTCACGCAGGAGATCAAGGTCACCGGTAGCGGCTTCCACGACTTCCTCACCTACGTGGCCGGCGTCTATTACCTGAACGAGCGCAACTGGACGAACTTCGCCAACATCACGGTCCCCTTGACCGGCCCATCGCTGGTCAGCGCCGACCGCGTCATGACCAACGGTACGGAGTCGTATGCCGCCTATTTCCAGGGCGACTTCCACATCACCAGCGACCTGACCTTCACCGCCGGCGCCCGCTGGACGCATGAAGCGAAGGATGTCGAGTATCAGCCCAATCCCAACCCGCTCGCGCGCTCCTCGGCGGCCAATCAGCCGTTCTCGACGCAGGACGTGGTCAATCTGGGCATTCCGGTGAAGATGAACGCCGATGTGCTGACGCCGCGCTTCGCGCTCAACTACCAGATCACGCCCGATGTCATGGCGTTCGCCTCGGCGACGCGCGGCTTCAAGTCCGGCGGCTGGAACGCCCGCGCCTACGATGCGGGCAACGTTCTTCCCTTCAACAAGGAGACGATCTGGTCCTATGAAGGCGGCGTCCGTTCGGAATGGTGGGACAATCGCGTCCGCGCCAACCTGACAGGCTTCTACTACGTAGACGCCGACAACCAGTTGCCGGCCGGCTATGTCGATCCCAAGACCGGGCTGATCAGCTATCTGATCCGCAACTACGCCGATCTCGCGGATTACGGCGTGGAAGGCGACTTCACGGTCGAGCCGATCGACGGCTTCAACATCTTCTGGGACGTCGGCACGCAAAGCGCCCGGTTCCAGAACATCGCCGCCTCGGTCGTCACCCAGATCGCCAACTGCAAGAAGGGCATCACGGCCAACAACTGCAACGCCGGCATCGTGACGCCCGCCGGCACGATCGCCGATCCGACGCGCGCCCCGTCGTTCACCTCCACCCTGGGCACGAACTACACCTTCCTGCTCGGGTCGGACTACAGCCTCACGCCGAACGTCGCCTGGAACTATGTCGCGGGAACGTGGGTCTCGACCTCCAACGATCCGAAGGGCTATCAGCCGGGTCACAGCCTCTTCAACGCGGGGCTCACGCTGCGCGACGAGGTGAACCACTGGTCGCTCACCGGCGAATGCAACAATTGCTTCGACGACACCTACAAGACCTCGTTCCTGATCTATCCCTACCTCAACGATCCGGGGACGTGGATGATCCGGGCGCGCTACGACTACTGATAACCGCACTCCAGCATGGGGAAGCCGCTTCGGGCTTCCCCATTCGGGCCGCGATGGCATAGGCTCTGACGATGAAGCGGCTTAATCCTGATGAAGTGAAACTGCCGCGGGTGGCCAAGGGAAAACGGCCACGGTTTTTCGACGATCCTGCGGTCGACCAGATGATGACGTTCGTCCTGGAACTGATGACCGAAGTCTCCGTGCTGCGCGACCGGCTGGATACGGTCGAGAGATTGCTGGCGGAAAAGGGCACGGTCCGGCGCGGCGATGTCGAGGCCTATCGCGCCGACGACGCGGTCGAGGCCGAACGGGCCGCCTGGCGCCAGGCTTTCATCAAGCGTGTCCTGCGCATGCACGCGCCCGACTGAATGTGACGAGCTATCCGCATCTTTTCTCTCCGGTGCGGGTCGGTGCGCATGTGCTGCGCAACCGCATCGTCCATGCCTCGATGTCGACGCATTACGCCGATCGCGGCGCGGTCACCGACAGGTTGGTCTCCTATTACGTGAACCGCGCGAAAGGCGGCGCCGCGCTGCTGGTGACCGAGCCGATGGGCATGCTGCGCTCGCAGCGCCTGCCGACAAGGCCGCAGGTGCTCTCCGGCGAGAATGCCGCCGCATTGGCGCGCTGGGCCGATGCGGTGCGCGAAGCGGGCGGCCTGATGCTGGGCCAGATCCAGGACAATGGCCGCGGCGTGCGGTCCGGCTTCCGCAATCCCGATGCGATCGGCGCGTCGGCCTTGCCCGATGATTTGAGCTGGACGGTGCCCCACGCGCTCGAGACCGACGCCGTGCGCCGGATGATCGACGAGTTCGTCTATTCCGCGGCGCAGCTCAGGACCGCGGGCTTCGCGGGCGTCGAGATCTCGGCCGGCCATGGCCACATCTTCCATCAATTTCTTTCGGCGCGCTCGAACCGGCGCGAGGACCGCTATGGCGGCGACCTCGAAGGCCGCGCGCGGCTCCTGACCGAATTGATCCTCGGCCTTCGCCAGCACTGCGGTCCCGATTTCATGATCGGCGTGAAGCTGCCGGCCGAGGACGGTTTGCGCGACGGCATCGATCTGGAGCAGGCCGCGCGGATCACGGCGCTGATCCATCGTCTGCGGGCGGTGGACTATCTCACCTATTGCTGGGGCGCGCATGCCGACACGCTGTATGAGCATCTGCCCGACCTGCACGGGCCCCGCATGCCCTATGTCGGAAAGATACACGCGCTCGGCCGCCACGCGCCCGGCATTCCGCTGGGCGCGCTGGGGCTGATCACCGATCCCAACGAGGGCGAGCGCATCGTGCGCGACGGCCTCGCCGACCTGGTGATGCTGGGGCGGCCGCTGGTGACCGA
Source organism: Rhizomicrobium sp. (assembly GCA_037200045.1). Lineage (NCBI taxonomy): Bacteria > Pseudomonadati > Pseudomonadota > Alphaproteobacteria > Micropepsales > Micropepsaceae > Rhizomicrobium > Rhizomicrobium sp. Next base: position 1,232,071 of record JBBCHM010000002.1, on the reverse strand, counting down.
TCCGGCCTGGGGCGTGAAGGCCTATGAGGGTCGCGAGGCGCAAATCCGCTACTGCGTCTCGTGCAACACCTGCTGGCACATGATCACCGTGGGCCGCGGGCTCCTGTGCGACAACAATCCGCGCGTCGGCGCGCCGGATGAGGCGGACTGGACACCGGCGCCCGCGCCGGTACGGCGCCGCGTCGTAATCGTGGGCGCCGGCATCGCCGGCATGGAGGCGGCGTGGGTCGCCGCCGCGCGCGGTCATGACGTCACCGTGTTCGGCGCCTCGCAAGAGCCCGGCGGCAAGGCGCGGCTGCATGCGCTCCTGCCCGGCGGCGAAGCGCTGAGCAGCATCTACGACTATCAGGCGCTTGCGGCGTGGCGCCATGGCGTGCGCTTTCGCGCCGGCGAATTCGCGGATGCCGACGCCGTGCTGGCGCTCGCGCCCGATGTCGTGGTCCTTGCCACCGGCTCGCATGGCGTCTGGCCTGATTTTCTGCCCGTCGAGTATCGCGGCGAGGGCCTCTTCCCCGATATACGCGAGGTGGCCACGCTGTTCACGCGCACCGCCGCCCGCCAGTCGGGCACGGCGGTGATCTACGATCACGATCAAACCGCTTTCACCTATGCGACCGCCGAATTGTTGGCCGCGCGCTTCGAACGCGCCGTGCTGCTGACGCCGCGCGAGCGACTGGCGGCGGAAGAATCGATCGTGCTGCGCCAGGGCGTCTACGCCCGGCTCTATCGCAAGAACATCGAGATCGTGACTTCGGTCGAGCCGCTCGCCGCGTCGCGCTTCGACGAGGGCGAGGTCGCCTATGCGAATATCTTCAACGGCCGCGAAGCCGTGGTCCAGGACGTATCCCTGTTCACTTATGCGACGGCGCGCATGCCGGACGACGCATTAGCCGCGCCTTTGCGCGCCGCTGGTATCGATGTCCGGCTGATCGGCGATTGCCGCGCGCCGCGCACCGTGCTCAGCGCGACTGCCGAGGGTTACCGCACAGCCATGGAAATCTAAGGAGCCAAGCGATGTATTCCGATCTCGAAGGAAAAGTGGCGGTCGTGACCGGCGCCGGCCGGCACAAGGGCCTTGGCGAGGCGATCGCCCGCCGGCTGGCGGAGGAGGGCGTGCGCGTCGTCATCCACGACATCGGCAAATCGGTGGGCGACATGGCGCCCGCCCATGGCGTAGGCGCGACGGCGGAGATGGAGGAGGTCGCCGCCGAGATAAGGCGCGTCTCGCCGCATGTCTCGACCTTCCAGGCCGACATGCGCGCGGAAAGCGAAGTCGCGGCGCTGATCGGCCATGCCGTCGCGCATTTCGGCCGGCTCGACATCCTCGTGAACAATGCCGGCGTCGGCTATCTGTTCGGGCCGCTGATCGAGGCGACGCAGGAGCGCTGGGACACCGTGCTCAACGTCAATCTGCGCGGCGCCTTCTTCGCGATGAAATACGCGGCGCGGCAGATGATCGCCCAGGGCGTGCAGGATCGCTGGGGCGCGGGGCGCATCGTGTCGGTCGCCAGCCGCGCGGCGAAGTCCGGCTCGGCGCTCACCTCGTCCTATGTCGCATCCAAGCACGGTCTGGTCGGGCTGACGCGCTCGGCGGCGATCGAGCTCGGCGTCCACCAGATCACCGTCAATGCGGTCTGCCCCAACCACGTCACCACCGGCCTGGGCGCCTGGCAGAACGAGTTCATGGCCAAGGCGCGCGGCCTGTCGGTCGACGACTATCTGAAGGCCATGCGCGAGCGCATCCCGCTCGGCCGGGTGGGCGAGGTCGACGACGCCGCCAATGCCTGCGCCTTCCTGTGCTCGGGCCAGGCCCGCTACATCACCGGCGAGGCGATGAATGTATCCGGCGGCGAAGAGATGCATTGATCGGCCAGCGGCCTCAGCCGAGCGCCGCGAGGCCCGCGCGCGCGATCTCCTCGTCCTGTTCCGGCCGGCCGCCCGATATGCCGACGCCGCCGGCGCAATGGCCCTGCACGAGGATCGGCAGCCCGCCGGGCATCGGCAGATATTCGGTCAGGCGCAGGATCTCCGGCTCGTTGCGGACCCGATCGGCCAGGACCTTGCTCGGCGCGCGCATCAGGGCGGCGGTGCGCGCCTTGGCGCTCGCCACGGCGGGCGTCATCAGCCCCGCGCCGTCCATGCGCTCGAGCCGGAGCGCATAGCCGCCGTCATCGACCACCGCGATCGAGACCGACAGTCCGGCGGCGGTCGCCGCGGCCCGGCATGCGTCGAGAATCGCTCCGGCATCGTTCGATTCGAGCATGGGCTTGGTTTTCATCGGCCAATTCTCCTTTCCGCTTGCGGAGGTCGAGGAATAGAGTGCAAAAACCGCCGGTTGGCGGGGAAAGCATGATTCATCGCAAGAAGCGTATCGAGAGGCCGGCGTTGCAGAAGCCGAAGGGGGACAACAACGCCGACGCGGTCGACCGGATGCAGGCGGTCCCGCTCTACCACCAGATTTTCATGCAGCTGCGCGAGGAAATCACCAGCGGGGAGCGCGCCCACGGCTCGCGCATGCCGACGGAGCAGGAACTGGCGGCGAGCTATGGCGTTTCGCGCATCACCGCGCGGCGGGCGCTGGCCGAGCTTGCGGACGCCAACCTCGTCGCCCGCCAGCGCCGCGTCGGCACGACCGTGATCTTCGAGACGCCGGTGCGCCCGTTCCAGGGCAATCTGGACACCGCGCTGGAGTCGCTGCTGAATTTCGGCCGCAGCACCCAGGTCAGGCTGCTGGAGCTGGAAACCGTCCCCGCCAGGCCGCCGATCTCCGACGCCCTGCAGGTGGCACCGGAAACGCCCGTGGTCCGGGTGGTGCGCGTGCGCTGGCTCGAGGACAAGCCGCTCGGCTATTTCATCAGCTTCATTCCGGCGTCCCTGGGCGTGTCGCTGACGCGCACCGCGCTCAAGACCACGCCCATGCTGCAACTGATCGAGGAGGCGGGCGTGCGCATCGGCGCGGCGACGCAGACGATCTCCGCCACGCTGGCCGATTCGGTGCTGTCCGCGGCGCTGGGCGTCGATATCGGCTCGCCGATCCTGCGCGTCAGTCGCACGGTGTTCGACAAGGACGGCCGCCCGGTCCAGCACATCCTCGCGCAGTTCCGCCACGACCGCTACCAGATCAAGCTCGATCTCAATTCGGCGCGCATGGAGCCGCAGATCATCTAGGCGGGCCGGATCGAAAATCGCGCTGTTCCTTGCGTCGCTCCATTTGTTATAATTATAATATCATTCCTTGCCTAGGCCGAATGTTCGCGCCGCGGCGCCCAACTTGCGGCGGAGCCCTCGTGGCCGACTGGACGACGCATACCGATCCGCAGCTTCTGCGCTTCTGCTTCGCGACCGTCGGCGCGCCCGATCTCGCGGCGTTCGAGCGCTGCTATGCGGAATGGATGGGCTATCGCGTGGCGGAGCGCGGCCTTGTCGCGGCGGAGCTGGCGCGGAGCTGGGGCACGCCGGCCGCCGCCGGCCAGCCCTATGTCCTGCTGCATTCGTCCGGCGACAGTCAGGTGTTCATCCGCGCCGTGCGGACGCCGCCGGCGCCGGCCTATCGCGCGCTCACGACCTTCGGGTGGAACGCGATCGAGATCATCGTCGACGATCTCGACGCCCTCAACGCCCGGCTGGCCGTTTCGCCCTTCCGCGTCATCGGCGCGCCGCGCCCGCTGGCCGCGATGCCGTCGATCCATGCCATGCAGGTGATCGGCCCGGCGCAGGAGTGCCTCTATTTCACGACCGAGACCGGCGACCGTGACGCCTCCATCCTGCCGAAGCCATCGGCGCCGGTGGACCGGCCTTTCATCCTGGTGGTCGCCGGCCCCGATTTCGCCGCGATGCACCGCTGGTATGTCGAACGTTTCGACATGAAGCAGCGTCCGATCCGCGCCAGCCGCGCCGGCGTCGTCGTCGCCGCGCAGGGACTTGGTCCCGACGATACGTTTCCGCTCACGACCGTGGGCTTGCGCGAGCATGGCTATCTGATCGAGATCGATGGCTATCTGACGGGCGAAGGACGCATCGCCGGCCCGCGCGCGGTGGCGCCGGGCCATTTGCCGCCGGGCAACGCCATGGCGAGCTTTCTCGTCACCGACCTCGATCGCGTGCGCGACATCGCCATCGCGCCGCCCGCGCGGCGCGATGGGCCGGGCTATGACGGGCGGCTCGCCTGCACCGTGCGCGGCGCCGCCGGCGAGCTCGTCGAGCTCATCCAGGCCTGAGGTTTATTTGTCCTATTAATAAAGCAAAACGATTGCGGCGCCCCGGCCGATCTGCTTTGCTTGATGCGTAAAGCGAGGTGTCTCCATGAAGGTCCGCGATCTCCAGCACGAGCTTCTTCCCGCGACCAGCGCCGACCAGAAGGCGCGGCAGGAGGCGGTGGTGTCGATGCGCCGCTTCCTCAACACGCGTGTGCGGCCCGGCAATGTCGATCTTTTCGCGCGCGAAGGCGCGCCGGCCTTCGCCGAGAAGCATGGCCGCCAGCCGCAATCGCCCGACGATGTCGAGGAGGCGCTGTTCCTGTCGCCCGGCTACCGGCTGTGGAGCGCGGCCAACCGCGCGGCGCAGGAGATGATCTGGGTTTCGGTGGGCGAGCCGCTTTATGCCGACATCGATCGCATCTCGGCGGCCACCCTCCGCCTGATCAACGCGCCGGACAAGAAGGGCTCGCTGGATCTCGATCCGGCCTACCGTCCGTCGCCCGAAGTCGCGGATGTCGATATCCATCTGCAGCCCGGCGGCTACGCGCTGGATCGCGGCGCCGACGATGTCGTGGCCGGCGCGCTCTATGAGACCGGCGGCAACGTCTTCGCCTTCGGCCAGGGCATCGGCCGCAGCGACAGCAAGGCCGCCGTCGTCGTGCGCCTGCTCGACGAAAAATTTCCCGACGTCGCGCCGCCGCGCCGCATCCTCGACATCGGCTGCTCCGCCGGCTCGGCGTCCGCCGCCTATGCCGCGCAATATCCGGACGCGGAGGTTCACGCCGTCGACATCGGCGCGGGCATGTTGCGCTACGCCCATGCGCGCGCCGAGTCGCTGGGCGTCGCCGTGCACTTTCACCAGATGGATGCCTCGGCGCTGAAATTCGAAGACGGCACGTTCGATCTGGTCGTATCGCACAATCTGCTGCACGAGATCGGCGCCGAGAAACGCCAGGCGATGATGAAGGAGGCATTCCGCGTCGTCCGTCCCGGCGGCGTCGTGGTGCACCAGGATGTCGCCATTCGCAAACTGCCGACGCTGGTCCACCAGGTCGAACGCAACTGGGACACCGGGTTCAACGGCGAGGTGCACTGGCACACCTATCAGACGGCGGATCTGACGGCCGACATGCTGGCGGCCGGTTTCACGCCGGCGGACATCGTCGAGCACGATCTCGCCGGCATCCACGGCGCCAATCGCTGGTATGCGATCAGCGCGCGCAAGGAAGGCTGACATGGCGAGCCCCGCTGACGCGATCGTGGCGCTGATCTCCTCGGCCCGGGGCGCGCGGCCCCACAGCCTGGACAACCTCGAAGTGGAGGAAGCGCTCAACATCTCGCTGGCGCTGCTGGTCGAGCTCGCCGTCTCGAACGAGCGGATCGACCGGCTGGAGCGTCTCCTGGCGGAACGGGTCGGCCTGCCGCTCGACGAGCTGCGCCAGCTTCGCTTCGACGGCACGGCGGCGGAGGAGCGTCAGGCGTCGCTCGATGCGCTGATGGCGCGCGTGCTGCGCATCCTCATCGATCCGCGCGAGCCGAAAGACCGCGCCGCCTGATCGTCAGCCGGCCTCGCTTTTCAGCCACGCATCGACGATCGCGCCACCCGGCGCGAACCATGCCCCCGGGCGCGCCGCCAAGGCGCCGAGCAGCGTCTCGAACGCGCCGATGCGATAGGGCAGGGCCATGATATAGGGCGTGACGTTCAGCGGCAGCATCCGCCCGCCATAGGTCTTCGCCTCGCCCGCCAGCCAGTCGAAGGCGTCGAGCATCTGCTCTCCATAGCTGTCGGCCGATTGCTGCTGCACCGTGATGATCTGCCGGTCGGACAGCTCGTGGTTGAGCGGCAGGTTGATGAGCCCGTTGTTGAAGCGATAGGGCAGCTCGTCGTTCACCCAGTCGCAGCAATAGGTGAAGCCGGCTTCCTTCAGCAGGTTCGGCGTGTTCCAGCTCTGGGAACGCGCGATGGACAGCCAGCCGCGCGGACGAACGCCCGTCGCTTTCTCCAGCGTCTGCGCTGTCTTGGCGATCAGCGCGCGCTCGTCGGCTTCGGCGAGGCCGCTGGCGATGGTGCCGTTCATGTCGGTGGAATGGGCGATGATCTCGTGGCCGGCCGCGCCGATATCGGCGATGATCTGCGGATAGCGTTCCGCGATCGCGCCGTTTGCCGCGACGGAGACCGTGACGCCGGCCTTCGCGAAGGCGTCGAGCAGCCGGTAGAAGCCGACCCGCGTGCCGTATTCCCGCGCCGTGTAGTGGCGATAGTCGGGATAGGGCGTCTGCATATGGCCCGGCGCGCGGAACGGCTTGTCCGCCGGATCGAGCGGAAACCATTCCAGGTCGACGCAGACCCAAATCGCGACCGTCTTGCCGTCCGGCCAGCGCACCGGTTTGCGGTCGCGTAGCGCCGACCACGGATAAAGATCGTGGTCGTAGCCGCGGCGGCGCTTGGGATATTCGAGATAGGTGGGATCCAGACTCATCCGGCATCTCCGGTTTGCAAGCGCCAGGCATCGACGATCTCGCCGGCCCGCGCGATCCAGGCGCGTCCGTCGCGCGCGATGTGCTCCAGTACGCGCTCGAACGGCCCGACGCGGTGCGGCTGTCCGATCAGATAGGCATGCAGCGGAATGCACATCACCGTGCCGGAGGCGGCGCCCTCGGCGGCCAGCCGGTCGAACTGGCGCAGCAGCGTATCGGCATAGGCGCGCGGGCTCATATTGTAGATGAAGAAGCCATAGTGATCGTTGACTTCCAGGCTGTAGGGGATCGAGGCGAGCTTGCCGCTCTTCACCTTCACCGCCTGCACCTGGTCGTCGTGATAGAGGTCGCAGGTGTAGTCGAGCCCGTATTCGGCGATCAGGTCGAGCGTGCGCGGCGTGTGGGTGAGGGCGGGCGCCAGCCAGCCGCGGATCTTCTGGCCGGTGGCGGCGGCGACGGTGCGGATCGAATCCTCGATGATGGCGCGCTCCTGCGCCTCGTCCATGCCGTAGGTGTAGCGCGTGTTGTAGATGCCGTGGCTGAAGAACTCCCAGCCGCGCTTGGCGCCGTCCTCGACGACCTCGGGATGATGCTGGCACAGCGCGACCGACAGGCTCACCGAGCCGGGAAAGCCGTGTTTGCTCATCGCCTCGGCCATGCGCCAATGCGACACGCGGTTGGAATGGTCGCGATGCGAATAGCCCACCACGTCGGGATGCGGCTTGGTCCAGCTCTTGCGGAACGGATTGGCCGGCGGATCGATCTCGTAATATTCCAGGTTCGGCGCCACCCACACCGCCACCGTCTTGCCGCCCGGCCACACGATCTTCGGCCGGCCCCGATAGGCCTGGAAGTCGTACAGTTCCGGATCGGCCTTGCGCGCGCCGTCCATCAGCGCGTCTCCAGCCAGTCGATCACGGCCTGCACCGGCTCGACATCGGCGTATTTGAGCTGCAGATCGGTCAGGTTGGCGAAGTGATAGCTCTCGTGCTTGTCGGCGCAGGTCTCGATCGGAACGATCGTGCGATAGCCGCGGCTGAGCGATTCGACGGCGGTGGCGCGCACGCAGCCCGAGGTCGATCCGCCCGTCACCACCACGGTGTCGACCTGATGCCACACGAGATAGCTCGCCAGCTGCGTCTCGAAGAAGGCCGAGGGCATGCGCTTGGTGAACTGCAGGTCGTTCGGATCGATCTCGCAGCGCGAATCGAATTTGTGCCGCTCGCTGTCGTATTTGATGTTCTGCAGCGAATCCGGCGTGTCGGTGCGGGTGCCCCACACGCCGGCGTCGCCGGCATCGTCCTTGTAGGCGACCCGGCTCCAGATCACCGGCATGCCCTTTTGCCGCGCCAGCCGCGAGATCGTGTTCACATATTCGATCTGGCGCGGATCGGTCTCATAGGCGGTCTTGAACAGGTCGATCCGCGTATAGGCCTGCTGGAAATCGACGTTGACGATCGCCAGCTTGCGCCCGAAGCCGAACTTCTTGCGCGCCGAATTGGCCATCACCTCTTCGAACAGCTGCCGCGCCGTCTTGTCTTCGCGGATCATCTTCGTGCCCAACACCATTACGCGGTCTCCTGAATAGCGATTTTCTCGGGCGTGAAGCCCAGCGGCAGGCCGGCGTCCGGCGTGAAGCCGTAAAGCGGCTCGCCCGGCAGGGCCTCGGCCAGGATGGCGCGCACCTTGAGCAGCGCCTCCAGGTCGATGCCGGTGTGCAGGCCCATCGCCTGCAGCATGAACACCAGGTCCTCGGTGACGATATTGCCGCTCGCGCCGGGCGCGAACGGACAGCCGCCGAGGCCGCCGAGCGAACTGTCCACCGTCGTCAAGCCGCACTCCAGCGCGGCGAGGACATTGGCGAGGCCGAGCCCTCTTGTGTTGTGCAGGTGGATGCCCGTCAGCGCCTTGTCGCCCACCACGCCGCGCACCAGTGCGACGAGATGTTTCACCGCGGCAGGGTCGGCATAGCCGGTGGTGTCGGCAAGCCCCACTTCGTCGCAGCCGGCCTGCATTAACCCTTCGGCGAGCCGCGCGATCTGCGCGTCGGGGATCGCCCCTTCGATCGTGCAGCCGAAGACGGTGGACAGGGAGCCCTCGAAATGCGGCCGCCGCATCGGCGGCAGCGCACGGATCAAGGCCGCGATCTCGCGTGCCTCCGCGAGGACCTGCGCATGGGTGCGCCTGAGATTGGCCAGGCTGTGGCTCTGCGATACCGACAGCGGCAGCGTGATCTTGTCGGCGCCCGCCGCGATCGCCGCCTCGGCGCCCTTCGCATTGGGCACCAGGACGGCCACCGTCAGGCCCGGCACGGTCTTGGCGAAGGCGACGACCTCGGCGGTATCGGCGAGCTGCGGCAGGAGTTTCGCCGGCACGAAGCTGCCGACCTCGATCTCGCGCACGCCGGCGGCGGCCTCGGCCGCGATCCACGCCTTCTTTGCCGCGAGCGGCATGACCGGCTTGATGCTTTGAAGGCCGTCCCGGGGACCGACCTCGCTGACCAAAATGTCCATGCCGCGCGCGAACCGTAGCTTGCTTATTGTCATAAGAGTATATCAAATCAGTTCGCGCTGTCGAGGGCAGCCGCGGGAGAAACCGGGAAGCAGATTCAGCATGGATGCGTTGCCGCTTGCAGGGCTCAAAGTCGTCGAATTCACGCACATGGTCATGGGCCCGTCGATCGGCATGATCCTGGGCGACCTCGGCGCCGACGTCGTGAAGGTCGAGCCGGTCGGCGGCGATCACACGCGGCGGCTGCTCGGCTCGGGCGCCGGGTATTTCCTGATGTTCAACCGCAACAAGCGCAGCATCTGCCTCGATCTCAAGACCTCCGAGGGCCTCGCCACGGCGCGCCGCCTGATCGAGAAGGCCGACGTGCTGGTGGAGAATTTCCGCCCCGGCGCGCTCGAAAAGCTCGGCCTCGGCGCCGACAGTTTCGCGCAATCCAACCCGGGCCTCGTCTATTGTTCGGCCAAGGGCTTTCTTACCGGGCCCTACCAGGATCGAACGGCGCTCGACGAGGTGGCCCAGATGATGGGCGGCCTCGCCTATATGACCGGCCCGCCCGGCCGGCCGCTGCGCGCCGGCGCTTCGGTGATCGACATCGCGGGCGGCATGTTCGGCGTGATCGGCATCCTGGCGGCGCTGCGCCAGCGCGAGTGCACCGGCAAGGGCGGCACGGTCAAGTGCTCGCTGTTCGAGACCACGGCGTTCTTCGTGGGTCAGCACATGGCACAGAAGGCCGTCACCGGCGAGGCGGCCCGGCCCATGCCGGTCCGCATTTCGGCGTGGTGCATATACGACGTGTTCGAGACACGGCGCGAGAACGAGCAATTGTTCGTGGGCGTGGTGAGCGACAGCCAGTGGGTTTCGTTCTGCAAGGCGATGGCGCTCGACGATTTCGCCGCCGATCCGAGCCTCGCCACCAACAACCAGCGCGTGCTGGCGCGCGACCGGATCCTGCCGAGCGTGCGCGATGCCTTCGCGCGCATCGCCCGCGCCGACCTGGTGCGGCTGCTGGAGACCATCGGCCTTCCCTTCGCGCCGGTGGCGCGGCCCGAAGAGCTGTTCGACGATCCGCATCTGCGCGCGGATGGCGGGTTGGTGGAGGTGACCGTTCCCGACAACGGCAAGACGCGGCTTCCCGCGCTGCCGATCGAGTTCGACGGCGCCCGCGCGGGTCTTCGACACGACATTCCCCTGGCCGGCGCCGACGGCTCCGCGATCCTGCGTGATTTCGGGCTGGTCTAGCGATGCGCGGGATGGGACATTGCGCTGCGCCGTGCGCGGGGGCCGGGTCGTGAGCGGCACGCTGTTCGAGAAGATCTGGAACGCGCATCTGGTGTCGGAGATCGGCCCGGGCACGGGCCTCATTCTCGTCGACCGCACGCTGCTGCACGAGCGCACCGGCGGCGTCGCGCTGAAAAGCCTGCTGGCGGCCGGCCGCAAGGTCTATGCGCCGCGCCAGGCTTTCGCGGTGATGGACCACATCGTCGATACGCTTCCGGGCCGCGGCGACAAGACGATGATGCCGACCGGCACCGAGTTCATCCGGGCGACACGCGAGGGCGCGCGCGCCGCCGGCATCCGGCTATTCGATCTCAATGACCCCAACCAGGGCATCGTCCATGTGATGTCGCCGGAGCTCGGCATCGTGCTGCCCGGCACGACGCTGGTCTGTCCCGACAGCCACACCTGCACCCAGGGCGCGCTCGGCGCGCTCGCCTGGGGCATTGGCTCGACCGAGGCCGAGCACGCCCTCGCGACCTCCACCCTGCGCGTCAAGCGTCCGCGCACCATGCGCGTGACGATCGACGGCACGCTGGCGCCCGGTGTCACGGCCAAGGATCTGGCGCTCTATCTTCTGGGCAAGTTCGGCGTCGCCGGCGGCAAGGGCCATATCGTCGAATATGCGGGCAGCGCCGTGCGCGCGCTCGATGTCGAAGGCCGGATGACGCTGTGCAACATGGCGACGGAGTTCGCCGCCTTCTCCGCCATCATCGCGCCGGACGACGCGGTCTTCGCCTATCTCGAGGGCCGCCCCTTCGCGCCGACCGGCGCGATGTGGGCCCGCGCGGTCGAAAGCTGGTCGGCGCTGCGCAGCGACGACGACGCGCGCTTCGATACGGAGCTTGCGGCCGACGCGCGCGATGTCGCGCCGATGATCACCTGGGGCACCAGCCCGCAGCAGGTCGTCGCGCTGGACGGCGAGGTCCCCGCCTTCGCCGCCGGCCACTCCGCGCGGGAGGCCTATGACCGCGCCCTTTCCTACATGGCGCTCGAACCGGGCCAGCGCCTGGCCGGGCTGCCGATCGACGCGGCCTTCATCGGCTCCTGCACGAACAGCCGGTTGTCCGATCTGCGCCGCGCGGCGGCGATCCTGCGGGGGCGGACGGTCAAGCCGGGCGTGCGGGCGATCTGCGTGCCGGGATCGACCGAAGTCCGCCGCCAGGCCGAAAGCGAGGGGATCGACAAGGTGTTCCTGTCCGCCGGTTTCGAATGGCGCGAATCGGGCTGCTCGATGTGCTTCTTCGCCGGCGGCGAAAGTTTCGGCCCGCGCCAGCGCGTCGTGTCGTCCACCAACCGCAATTTCGAAAGCCGCCAGGGGCCGCAGACGCGCTCGCACCTCGCCTCGCCCGAGACCGTTGCCGCCTCCGCCATCGCCGGCGCGATCGCCGATCCCAGAAAGCTCGGGCGTTGATGGAACCGTTCACCGTGCTCACCGCCATCGCCATGCCGCTCCTGCGCGACAATATCGACACCGACATCATCATCCCGTCGCGCGAGATGCGTTCGGTATCGAAGAAGGGGCTGGCCGATGGCCTGTTCGCCGGCTGGCGCTACCGCGCGATCGGCGGGCGCGAGCCCGATCCGGACTTCGTCCTGAACGATCCGGCCTATGCCCAGGCCCGCATCCTCTTGACCGGCGCCAATTTCGGCTGCGGTTCGAGCCGCGAGCATGCCGCCTGGGCGCTGGGCGAATACGGCTTCCGCGCGATCGTGGCGCCGTCCTTCAATCCGATCTTCCGCGCCAATTGCGTCGCCAACGGGATCGTGCCGGTGGTGCTGGCGGCGGATGTGGTGTCCGCGATCGCGCAATCGATCCTGCCGCGGCCGGCCGCCGCGCCGGTCACCGTCGACCTGGTGCAGCAGCTCGTGCGCACCGCGCAAGGCGCGCTCTACTCGTTCCAGATCGATGCGGAGGCTCGCCAGATGTTGCTGGAGGGGCTCGATGCCGTCGAGTTGACGCTGAAGCAGGAAGACCGCATCGCCGCCGCGCGCAAGGCCGACGCCGAGGTTAGGCCCTGGGTCTATCTTTAGGCCGGGCGCTCGAAAGCGGGTGCCTGGGGTCGATGCCGCGGCGTGTCTTTCGTGTCTGCCGCGCGATCAGTAGTCGATCACGCCCGGCGTGCCGCCGCCGGCCGCGATCGTTTCGCCGTTGATGGCGACGCTTTTGGGAGAGGCGAGGAATGCCACCAGCCAGGCGATCTCGGTCGCGTCCACGATCCGCCCGATGGTCGCGTTGGCCGCGTATTTCGCCGCCGCTTCGGCGTCGGTGCGTTCGGTCCGCGTCGCGCCCGGATGGATCGCGTTGACGTTGACGCCACGGCCGCCGAACTCGTCGGCGAGGTTCTTGGTGATCGCGCTGACCGCCGAATTGCGCACCGAAGCGACATAGTGGCCCGAACGGCGCGCCGCCAGTCCCCCGATATTGATGATGCGTCCCCAGCCGGCCGCCAGCATGAGCGGCGCCGCCGCGCGCGCGGTTCGCAGATAGCCCGCGACCTTGACGTTCACGTCGCCGAGCAGATCGTCCGCGGTGAACTGGTCGAGACGCGCCGCCGGCGCCGCGCCGCCCGGCTGCGCCGCGTTGTTCACCAGGATGTCGATGCCGCCGAGCGTCCTGGCCGCCGCGTCGATGAAGGCCGCGACCGACGCGTCGCTCGCCGTGTCGACCGCGATCGGAACGAAGCGTGCATCGCCGGCAGCGCCGAGCTCGCGCGCGGTCGCCGCGAGCCGTTCTTCGTTCCGCGCCCCGATGACGACATCGACGCCCTCGCCGGCCAGTTCGCGTGCGATGACCTTGCCGATCCCGCGGCTTCCACCGGTGACGACGGCGCGCCGGCCCCGAAGCTGAAGATCCATGCGATGCTCCCGTGTTCGCGTTCCGGCCGCCCGGTCGCAATGTCGTTCCGCCCAGCCACCCGGCCAATTGAGTTTAACTCGACGCCATGTTGAGAAAAGCTGTCTGGCGGAGCCCCCGGCCATCCCGCACCGTTGCGTTCGGCAATAGCATGGGAGGCCGGCATGGCACTGGAAAAGACGGAATCGGTGCGCGATCTGCTCGCGCAGCTCCACGCGGAACGGGTCGCGACCTGGAAGCCGGAAGATCTCCAGGTGAACATCGATCAGCGGGCGCTGCTGGAACGGACCGCCGACCGGGACGGCTTCGTCAAGCCGGGCGATGCGGTGGCGCCGTTTACCTTGCGCGAGGTTGGCGGCGCCGATCTGTCGCTCGACGCGGTTCTGGCTCGGGGGCCGGCCGTTCTCGTCTTCTTCCGCTTCGCCGGATGTCCCGCCTGCAACATCGCGCTGCCCTATTACCAGCGCAAACTTCATCCGGAACTTGAGCGGCTGGGCGCCACGCTGATCGCCGTCAGCCCACAGCGCGGCGACCGGCTGGTCGAGATCAAGACGCGCCACGATTTCCCGTTCCCCGTCGTGACCGATGCCGACAACGCGCTGGGACGCGCCTTCGGCATCCTCTACAGCTTCGACGAGCCGTCGCGCCGCGCCGCGCTCAAGAAGGGCACGCCGATCGGCGATGTCACCGGGACGGGAACCTGGGAGTTGCCGATGCCGGCGGTGATCGTGATCGGACAGGACCGGGTCGTCGCCTTCGCCGATGTGAGCCCCGACTGGCTGGCGCGGACCGAGGCGGAGCCGGTCGTGGAAGCGGTCCGAAAGCTGGCGGCATCGTCGCAGTCGATCGCCGCCGAATAGCGGGCAATGGAGCGCGATGCCCTCATCTATGAGGCCGATGTCCTGGTGATCGGCGGCGGGCTGGCGGGCACCTGGGCCGCCGTCGCGGCGGCGCGGGCCGGCGCAACCGTGATCCTCGCCGAAAAGGGCTATTGCGGCACGAGCGGCGTGACGGCCTCCGCCGGTCCCGGCCATTGGTGGGTCCCGCCGGGCAAGCGGGCCGAGGCGGTCGCGGCACGCAATGCCCGTGCCTTCGGCCTGGCCGATACGAGCTGGATGGCGCGCATCGTCGAGACGACATGGGAGAGCATCCCACGGCTCGCCGGCTACTACCGCTTCTCGTTGGACGACGGCGGCGCGCCGCGCCATCGCGCTCTGCGCGGGCCGGAATATATGCGCGCCATGCGCCGCTATGCCGAAGACAGCGGCGTTGCCATCCTGGACCAGTCGCCGGCCCTCGAGCTTCTCCGGCACGCCGATGGCTCGGTGGCGGGCGCCGCCGGCTATGCGCGTCAGCGCAGGAGGCCGTGGCAGGTTCGTGCCGCGGCGGTGGTCCTTGCGAGCGGCGGCTGCGCCTTTGCCTCGCATCTCCTCGGATCGCGCACCAACACCGGCGACGGCCTGTTGATGGCGGCGGAGGCGGGCGCGCGCCTCTCCGGCATGGAATTCACCAGCTATTACACGGTGGCGCCGGCCTGGTCGTCGATGACGCGCTCGATGTCCTTCGCCTTCGCGCGCTATTTCGACGCCGCCGGCCGCGAGCTTCCGATTCCGCCGGGACAGGACGCGACCCGCACGCTGGCGCGCGCTTTGCTGGACGGACCGGTGTTCGCGACGCTGGAGCGCATGCCGGCGGAGATCCGCGCCGTCCTGTCCCGGATTTCGCCGAATTTCCTCCTGGCGTTCGATCGCGCCGGCGTCGATCCGTTCACGCAGCGCTTCGAGATCGCCTTGCGGGGCGAAGGCACGGTGCGCGGGATCGGCGGCCTTCGGATCGCCGACCGCGCCTGCCAGACCGACGTGCCGGGCCTCTTCGCGGCGGGCGACGCGGCGACGCGCGAACTGATCGCCGGCGCGACCTCGGGCGGCGGCGCGCAGAATTCGTCCTGGGCGCTGTCGTCCGGCCAATGGGCCGGAGAGGGCGCCGCGCAGAGGGCGCGTATGCTCGGCCGCCGCGCGAACCGGCGGGTCGAGCGCATCGGCGGCGCGGGCCTGCGCTCCGGCGCGGCGCGCGCCGCCAGCGAGCAGGAGACGGCCGCGCTCATCGACCTCATCCGCGACGAGAACCTCGCTTACGACAAGAACCTTTTCCGCAGCGAGGAAAAGCTCACCCGCTCGCTGGCAAAGCTCGACGGCGCCTGGAGCGAGATCCGCTCGCGGAGCGCACCGTCCGGTGCCGCATCGCTGCGCCTGCGCGAGATCGCGGCGATGCTCGCCGCGTCGCGCTGGAGCGGCCGCGCGGCGCTGGCGCGCGGCGAAAGCCGCGGCATGCACCAGCGAACGGACCGGCCGGCGACGGAGCCCGCGCTGGCGCACCGGCTGATCGCGTCCGGCCTCGATCGCGTCGAGATCGCGGCGGACGTCGCGCCTCAGACCAAGGTGGCGTGAGATGATCGAGCTGATCGTGGCGGCGCGGTGCACCGGCTGCAATGTCTGCGTCAAGGTCTGTCCGACCGATGTCTTCGACGTGTCCGACAACGGCCCGCCGCGGATCGCGCGCCCTTCCGCGTGCCAGACCTGCTTCATGTGCGAGCTTTATTGCGACGCCGACGCGCTCTATGTCGGGCCCGATTGCGCGGCGTCGGGCGCCGTCGAAGAACAGGCCCTGTTGGCGCAGGGCGCCCTGGGCCGCTATCGGCGCGATTCCGGCTGGGGCGCGTGGTCTTCCGACCCCGATCACAGCAACGAGCATTGGCGCATGGAACTGGTCTTCGCTCTGGCCCGCGCTCTCGACAGCGCGGATACCCCGCCGCGATGAGGGACTTGCCGCGCCCACCTATTATATAGTAATTCTATAGACTTTGGAGGGTCTATGGCCACGCTTGTCGTTCCTCGCCCCCTGTCGGAGAAGGCGGGGCAGATCGCGCAGATTGCCGCGCGCGGCCTTAGCCCGGCGCTCATTCTCCTCGCCTGGCAGGCGGCCTCGTCGGTCGGGCTGATCCCCGAGCGCACGCTGGCGTCGCCGCTGCATGTGCTGGGCACATTCTGGACGCTCATCGCCGATGGCGAACTGACGGACAATCTTCTGGTCTCGCTGCGCCGCGCGATGGAGGGCCTGGCGATTGGCGTGAGCCTGGGAACGGTTTTCGCGCTGATCTCCGGTCTGTCGCGCCGTGGCGAGACCGCGATCGACGCGCCGCTGCAGATTCTGCGCGCCGTCCCGTTTCTCGCGCTCGTCCCGCTGTTCATCCTGTGGTTCGGCATCGGCGAGACCCCGAAGATCGCCCTTGTGGCGCTCGGCACCGTCTATCCGATCTACCTCAACCTCTATTCCGGCATCCGCGGCATCGACAAAAAGCTCCTGGAGGCCGGCCGGACCTTCGGCCTCAACCAGTGGCAGCTTTTGCGCCACGTCGTCCTGCCCGGCGCCTTGCCGTCCTTCCTCATCGGCCTGCGCTACGCGATGGGCATCTCCTGGCTGAGCCTGGTGGTCGCCGAACAGATCAACGCGTCGAGCGGGATCGGCTATCTCATCATGTCGGCGCGAGATTTCATGCGCACCGACATCATCGTGGTCGGCCTGATGGTCTACGGGCTTCTCGGGCTTCTGACCGACGTCATCATCCGCACGCTGGAGCACCGGGCGCTTGCCTGGCGTCCCTCGATCCTGAAAGGCTGACCATGTCGCTCGACCAAACGCCGCTGGCGGCAAGACAGACGGGCGTGGCGGTCCGCGGCCTGAGCCGCCGCTTCGGCGCCGTGACCGTGCTCGACCATCTCGACTTCGACATCGCGCCGGGCGAGTTCGTGGCGCTCCTGGGCCGTAGCGGCTCCGGCAAGACGACGTTCCTGCGCACGCTGGCGGGCCTGGATCCCGTCACCGAAGGGCAGGTCGCCGTTCCCGCAACGCGGGCGGTCGTGTTCCAGGAACCGCGGCTGATGCCGTGGAAGAAAGTCTGGCAGAACGTCACCCTCGGCTTGAACGGCCGCGACGTGCGGGCGCGGGCGGTGCAGGCGCTGACCGAGGTCGGGCTGGCGCACCGGCTGGACGCCTGGCCGGCCACGCTGTCCGGCGGCGAAGCGCAGCGCGCGGCGCTGGCCCGCGCGCTGGTCCGCGAACCGAAGCTCCTTCTGCTCGACGAGCCCTTCGCGGCGCTGGACGCGCTCACGCGCATCAAGATGCACCAGCTCGTCTCCGCCCTCTGGGCGGCGCACAAGCCGAGCGTTCTTCTGGTCACGCATGACGTGGACGAGGCGCTGCTCCTGGCCGATCGCGTGCTGGTGCTCGGCGAGGGACGCATCCAGAAGGAGATCGCGATTGCCGAGCCGCATCCGCGCGATCGCGCCATGGTCGGCTTCTCGCTGATGCGGGCCGAGCTTCTCGCTGCTTTGGGCGTCGAAGTGCATCCGCCCGCGCCGCAGGACGTTCAGCCCAAGGCGCCGCAGCAGCGCCGCGGCGGCACGCCCGTCCTCGTTTCGGCGACCGGCTGACGCGCCGCCGCTCAGCGGGCCAGGATGCTGTTGAACGACGCGTCGAACGCCGTGGCCACGTCCGGCGCGCTGCTGATCGCTCCCGCCGCGCGATAGACTGCGATGCCGCTGGCGAGCGAGCCGATCACCGCCCGGTCGATCGGCACGGTCACATAGTTCTGCCGGGCGATCACGGCCTGCGCGACGGCGAGCGGCAGGCCCGTTTCCTTCGACCAGACGGCGGCGAATTCGGCCTTGTGCGCCACCACCCATTGCCGCGCCTTCGCCAGCCGCTTCAGGAAATCCGCAAGCTGGGCGCGCTTTGTCGTAATCGCGTTCACGCTCGCGGCCTGGAAGCCATAGCCCGGCAGCAGGCCGTTGCCGTTCGCCACGACATGGGCCTTGTCCTGGTTGATCGCGAGCGCGACATAGGGATCCCAGATCGCCCAGGCTTCGATGGAACCGCTTTCCAGCGCCGCTTTCGCGCTGCCGGGATCGAGGAACACCAGCGTGACGTCCTGCGGCTTCAGCTTGGCCTGCGCCAGGGCCTTCAGGAGCAGGTAATGCCCGATCGAGCCGCGCGTCGTGCCGACGATATGGCCTTTCAGATCGGCGGCGCGGCGGATCGGCGAATTGGGCAGCGCGACGATGGCGACGCTGTCATGCACGTCGGCGTGATAGACGGAGACGACCTTGATCGGCGCGCCGGCCGCGAAGGCGAACAGGAACGGGCCGTCGCCGACGCCGCCGGTGTCGATGGCGCCCGCGTTCAGGGCTTCGAGCAGCGGCTGGGCCGCGGCGAACACGTCCCATTCGATGTGGTAGGGCACGTCCTTCAGGACTCCGGCCGCCACCATAACCGCCTGTGTGCTTCCTTTTTGATCACCGACCTTGAGCACGCTTTCGGCATGGGCCAGCGCGGGCAGGGCAGCCAATAAAGCCCATGCCAGGAACGTTGCGCGACGAAGCGTGTTCATTGTCGATCACCATACACTATCAAACTAGTAGAGATTAAGGTACAAGTCGTTCTCTCGCAAGCGATGCAGGCGCCATGGTCACCAATCTGCCGACAGAACTTCTGCGAAGCTTCGCCGCGATCGTCGACACCGGCTCGATGGCGAAGGCGACGGAGCGCGTCTTCGTCACGCAGTCCGCGCTCAGCCTGCAGATCAAGCGCCTCGAGGAACTCCTGCAGCGTCCGCTGTTTCTGCGCGAAGGCGCGCGCAAGCTCGTCCTGACGCCGGCGGGAACCGAGCTGCTCGCCTATGCCAGGCAGATGCTCGACATCAACGACCAGGCCGTGGTGTCCTTGCGCGGCGAAGCCGTGCACGGGCCGGTCCGCGTCGGCATGGTGCAGGATTTCGCGGAAGTGCTGCTGTCCGGCGTCCTTCGGCAGTTCACGCTGCTTCATCCCGAAGCCCAGCTCGAAGTGCGCGCGGCGGGCACCGCCGAGCTGCAGGAACATCTGCGCGAAGGACGGCTCGACGTCGCGCTGTGTGTTTCGCCAATCGAAGAGCGCGAAGTCATCCGGCGCGCCCAGACGCTGTGGATCGGCGATGCCGCGCTCGCCGAACGGGAGGTTCTGCCGTTGGCCGTGCTCACCGAACCCTGCGCCTTTCGCAACATCGCCCTGAAGGCGCTTGAAAAGGCGGACATCGCCTATCGCGTCGTGGTGCAGACGCCGCATCTGACCGGCCTGCGCGCCGCCGTCGCCGGCGGCCTCGGCGTCACCTGCCGCACGCCGCTCTTCATCGGCGGCGCCGGGCTGGGCGCCATCGAATCCAACCGGCTGCCCTATCTCCCCGAGATCGCCTACGCGCTCTATGCCCGCAACGCGGAGAGCCCGTCGGTGGCGCGGCTCGGCGCGCTGGTGCGCAAGGCGGTCGAAGACCTGCCTTAGCCGGCCTTCTTCAGCGCCTCGCGCTCGCGCACCAGCTTGCGGACCACCGGGACGAGATTGGTGCCGTAGTCGACCGCATCGTCATAGGGATCGAAGCCGCGGATGAGGAAGGTCGTGACGCCCAGCTCGTAATATTCGAGCAGCGCCTCGGCCACCTGCTCGGGCGTGCCGACGAGGGAGGTCGAATTGCCCTGCGCGCCGGTGAGCGCCGCGACGCCGGTCCACAGCCGCTTGTCGAGGCGGCTGCCCTGCGAGGCGGCGGCCAGAAGCCGCTTGGAGCCTTCGTTCGGCGGGCGATGGCCAGAGATCGGCAGGCCGCGCGTCGCGCGGATCTCCTTCACCTGTTCGAGGATGCGGTCCGCGCGCGCCCAGGCCGCCTCTTCCGTGGCGGCGAGGATCGGGCGCAGCGACAGGCTGAACCGCGGATTGCGGCCATGCGGCGCCGCCGCGGCGCGCACCCGCGCGATGGTCTCGCGCACCTGGGCCTGCGTCTCGCCCCACAGCGCATAGACGTCGGCATGCTTGCCGGCGACCGGGATCGCGGCTTCCGACGAGCCGCCGAAATAGACCGGAATGTGCGGCGCCTGCACGCTCTTGACGGAGGAGAAGCCCTGTTCGACCTGGTAGAACTTGCCGCGATAGTCGAACGGCTTCTCGGCCGTCCATTCGAGCTTCACGATATCGAGATATTCCGAGGTCCTGGCATAGCGCTCGTCCTTGGTCGTGTGGTCGCCGTCGCGCGCCATTTCCGCGTCGTCGCCGCCGGTGATGATGTGCACCGCGGCGCGGCCCTTGCTGAGCTGGTCGAGCGTCGCGAACTGCCGCGCGGCGATGGTCGGCGCGGTGAAGCCGGGGCGGTGCGCGATCATCAGGCCGAGGCGCGTCGTGACCGACGCGGCATGGGCGCCGATCAGGATGCTTTCCGGCGACGACGATCCGAACGCGATCAGGACGCGGTCGAAGCCGCCATCCTCGTGCGCCCGCGCCACCTTCTCGATGTAGTCGAGCTGGATCGTCGGGCCGGCCGCCGGCCGGGTCTCGGAGACTTCATGCGTGTTCACGAAACCGATGAATTCGACGCTCACGGGCCACCTATCTCTAGCTATCGAGTAGAGATTAGCCGGCGGGCCGGCCGCTGCAAACCGAGTTCGGGAAATGTCGCCGTTGAGAAAAAGTCAAAGGACGCGGAAACCGTGGGTTCCATCGCGCGCGAGCTGCTCCACGAGGCCGAATTCCCAGTCGAGATAGGCCTGCATGGCGCTTGCCGGGTTGTCGGTTCCCTCGTAGGGGCGGCGGTAGCGGTCGGTCGGCGCCGATGCCGCCCGCGCGATTCCGCCTTCGACCGGCAGGCCGGCGGAGCGCCAAGCGGCATTGCCGCCGTCCAGCACGTGGACCGCGACCCCTTCCGCCGCGAGATCGCCGGCGGCGTAGCGGGCGAGCGCCCCGTCGGGCGAGGTGAGCACGGTGATCGCGCTGCGCGGCGCGGCGTTGAGCGCGTCGCGCAATTCGGCGCGGATCGCGAACCAGGCGCCGGAAATATGCGCCTTGGCGAAGGCGGCGCTGGGCGACAGGTCGAACACCGTCGCATGCGCGCTGCGCACAAGGTCGTCCAGCTCGGCCGGCGCCAGCGTCTCGACCTGCGGCAGCGGCGGGCGCCGCGGCTTCCACGGCCCGGTCTCGGTCGCGGACGTCTTTGCGTCCGCGTCCAGCACGAAGACCTGCCAGTTCATCTGCGCCAGCCACGAACCCGTCATGTCGGCGCGGATTCCGGTGTCGTCGCCGAGCACGATGCGCGCCCCGCGCACCGGCGCGAAGACGTCGGTCTCCTGCACCAATTGCCCGCCCGGTGCGCTGCGAAAGCCCGGCAGATGTCCGGCGGCGTATTCCTCCGGCGTGCGCACGTCGAAGCGATAGGTCGTCCGCGCCTGGTCGTAGAGCAGGGTGGGCAGTTCGTTCAGGGCGATGCGCTTCACGCCGGCGCGGTCGGCCAGCGCCCGCGCCTGGACGGCGGTGTCCGCGTCCTGCGGCGCCTGTGGTGCCCGCCGCGCCGCGCCGTGTTCGAGGGTCTGCCCGGCCAGCGTCCATCCGATCGTGCCGTTGCGCAGCGCGTACACCTTGTTGGCGATCCCGGCGTTGACCAGCGATTGCGTTCCGATCAGGCTGCGCGTCCGCCCGGCGCAGTTGACGATCACCGTCGTGTCGCGGCGAGGCGCGAGGGCGCCGACGCGATAGACGAGTTCGCCGCCCGGCACGCTGATGCTGCCGGGGATGTTCATCGTCTCGTACTCGTCGAAGCGGCGAGCATCCAGGACGACGACATCGGCTCGCGTATCGAGCAGAGACTTCAGCTCTTGCGCCGACAAGGACGGGGTGTGCCGCACGGATTCGACCAGCTCGCCGAAGGCTTTGCTCGGCGTGTTCACGTCGCGGAAGATCTCGCCGCCGGCGGCGCGCCAGCCGTCGAGCCCACCCTCCAAGGCGGACACCTTGCTGTAGCCGAGTGCATCCAGCGCCTTGGTGGCGCGGGCGACGAGGCCCTCGCCATTATCGTAGAGAACGATCGCGACGTCCTTGCGCGGGATGCGGTCGAGGATCTCGAGTTCGAGCGTGCTCAGCGGCAGCGAGGCGGCGAACAGCGGGTGGGCTTCGGCGAAGACGCCTTCCTCGCGCAGATCGACCAGCGCGATCTCGCGACCGGCCGTCAACTGCTCGCGGACCCACGCGGTCGTGCGCACGCTCAACGCAGATCCCTTTCCTTCGACCGGTCCCAGATATTCGGGAGCGAGGCGTTGGAATATCCCGAGATGAACGGCTTTTCCGCGCCGTCGGCCTGGAACGTGGCGCGCCGCACCGCGCCGATATTGGCGCCATAGACATGGATGCTGATCGAGACGCGATCGTCATAGGCGTTCCGCACCCGGTGGATGTCGCCGGTCTGCGGCGAAACGGAATCGATGGCGCCGGGCTTCAGCACCGCTTCGTCGCCCTCGCTATGCAGGCCGGCGCGGTCGCGCATATAGCGTTGCGCCAATTCGGCGCCGCGCAGCACGCCGACCAGGCCCCAGACCGTGTGATTGTGGATCGGCGTGGCCTGTCCGGGTCCCCACACGAAGCTCACCAGCGAGAAGCGCTCCTCGGAATCGCAGTGCAGGAGATATTGCCGGTAGCGTTCTGGATCGGGCTGCGCGAACGCGTCCGGCAGCCAGTCGTCCTTCGCCACCAGATGGGCCAGGATGGCCGATCCCTCGGCGAGCGTCTCCGTCACCGATTTCGACAGGCGGGAAAGCCGCGAGAATTCGCCCGCCGCCTGGCGCAGCCGCGCGGCACCGATGGATTGCGCTGGCACTAGAGTGCTCCGAGCTTGATGCCCACCCTTGTATAATAGAATCCGCCGCTGATGCCGAACGGGGAGAAGTTGCCGTACTCCCCCATGCCGGAATTGGCGTCGACCGGCCCGATCTTGTCCGGATAGATGTCGAACAGATCGTCGGCGCCGACCGTGAGCGAGAACGTATCGGTCAGGTCGTAGGTGAGCGCCAGGTTCGTGATCCATTTGGGACTATAGGTCCTGTCGCTGGCCAAAGCGGGACTGACCGCCGGATCGACCGTGCCGCGCTCGGTATAGGAACCGTAGCGCGTGACCTGCAGATGGACGTCGAACGGTTCGAGCGCCCAGTCGCCGGTCAGGATCAGCTTGCTCTTCGGCGTGGCCACGGTCAGGTCGCCTTCGCGCTGGTATCCGACCAGCGCGATGCCGTGGCCCTGCAGCACCGCCGGCGTGGCATTGACGCGCGTGATGTCGGTCTCGACCCAGGAATAGGCCGCGCTCAGATTGAGCGCTCCGGCTTCGTCCAGGTCCCATCCGTAATCGCCCACGAAGTCGATGCCGTGGGTGCGCGTCGACACCGCATTGGTGAAATACTGCACGATCGTGTTGGTCGGATAGCCCAGCGGCGTCAGCACCGAATTGACGAAGGTCTCCTGCGCGCTGCCGGGCAGGCCGCCGATATTGCCGCTCAGCAGGATGCGGTTGTGGACGTTGATCTGGTAGGCGTCGACGGACAGGTTGAGGTTGTCGACCGGCTGCGCGGTGAAACCGACGCTGTAGTCCTGCGAGGTCTCCGGCGTCAGCGGCTGGGCGCCGAGGGCGAGCGCGCCGGTCTTGAACACCGGCAGGACCTGCACGCGGTAGATGTCGTTGATCTTGGTGATCGGGTTGTACTGGCCGCTGAAGGTCGGCGTCGAGAATATCTCCTGCGCGAGCGACGGCGCGCGGAAGCCGTTGCTGATCGTCCCGCGGACGGCATAGCCGGGAAGAAACTCGTAACGGGTGGTGACCTTGCCGCTGGTCGAATCGCCGACGGTGCCGGTGAAGTGCTCGAAGCGGCCCGCCAGGCCGACATACCAGTTGTCGGTGATGCTGGTGTCGAGATCGACATAGGCCGCGTAATTGTCGCGGTTGATCGAGCCCGCGTCGGCCGGCGTCGCGGCGGCATAGGACGACAGGCCGGGGATCGGGTTCAGCCCGGCATGCGGCTGGCCGGCCGGAATGATGTAGTTCCCGATGGCATAGGAGAGCGGATCGCCGGCGCCGATCGAGAACCATTCGAAGCGGTGCTCCAGCCCGAACGAGACATCGAGCGGCTTGGCGAGCCCGATCTCGAACGGGCGGGTGACGTCGAGCGTGTTGGTCCACTGTTCGAAATCGTGCCGGCTCAGGTGGAAGGATGTCGGGCTCGCCGGGCCGAGCGTCGCGTTGATGGTGTGCCGGCCGTCGAGGTTCGCGTAATCCTGCGCGAAGCTCGAACTCAGATCCCAGAGCCAGTTGTCGACCTCGCCCTTGGCGCCCCAGGTCGTCTGGTAGTCCCACTCGTTGATGATGCGATAGGCCTGGAAGCCGTTCGGAAAGATCTCCGGCAGCGAATTCAGGTTGGACGGCAGGAAGCTGCCGGTGTTCTTTTGCGTATAGCGATGGCTCACCGTCGTATCGGAATAAAGAGTCACATCCGACCCAAGCGGCACGCCGGCATTGTAGGAGAGGCTGTAGAGCTTGTCGTCCGCGCCGCCATAGGGGTGGCCGAACGCCTTGCGATCGATCGTCGCCTCGCGCGGATCGGGAACGCCGCCGGCCAGCAGGTTATAGAGATAGGGCGTCGTCGCCGCCTCGTTGCGATACCACGGCGCGGAGCTGCGGGCATCGGCGGCGAAATGGATGTAGCCGTCGCCGAACAGCGGCAGGCCGTAATCGGCCGCCTCGTGCAGGCTCAGCCCGTCGCCCTGGTAGTTGAGGCCGGCGGTGGTGTCGGAGGCGCCGCCGTCGGTTCCGTCCTTCAGGATGATGTTGATGACGCCGGCGATGGCGTCCGAGCCGTATTGCGCCGCCGCGCCGTCGCGCAGCACCTCGACATGGTCGATGGCCGCGACCGGGATCAGGTCCAGGTCCACCGGCACGCCGCCATTGCCGACGCGGGCGAGGTTGTTGATGAGCGCCGTGGTGTGGCGCCGCTTGCCGTTGATCAGATAAAGCACCTGGTCGCCGTTGAGGCCGCGCAGGGTCGTCGCGCGCACCGCCCAGGACGTCCCGCCGCCATTGACGCCCGGCAGATTGAACGACGGGATCAGGGTCTGGAAGACTTCCTTGAGCGCGCCGCGGCCGTTCTCCTGCAATTGCCTGCCGCCGATGACGTCGATCGGAACCGGGCTGTCCGCCACCGTGCGGTGCTGCGTGCCGCGCACGCCGGTCACCACCACCGTCTCCACGGACGATACGGCGTCGGCGGTCGCGTTGCTCGCGATGACCTGCGCCTGGGCCTGTGCCAGGCCGGCGAGCGATCCGCCGAGAAGCAACGCCGTTCGAAACGCAACGCATTTGGCCGACATGAGGAACCCCGCCCATTCAAGGACGCCGCGTTCGCGGCGATCCTTAATCTCTATCAAATTACTATAGTTTGATACCGGCGGGTTCCGAAGCCGTAAATCGAGAGTTTCTCATATCCAGATTGAGCCGGCCGAAACGGCGCACGGCGCGGCATCTTGGGCGAAACTCACGCCCGCGATGAGAACTTCTGATTGGCGCCGGTTTGGCGTCGCACGCTTAATCGCGCGGCATCGCTGCCCGAAAAAGGAGAACTCCCATGAGCTCGGCCGCCCGCAAGATCGACACGGCGCACAATCCGCTCGCCGTCACCAAACTCAGTCCCGTGATCGGCGCGGAGGTCGGCGGCATCGATCTGCGCGATCCGCTGTCGCCGGAATTGCGCGACGAACTGCATCGCCTGCTTCTCGAACACAAGGTCCTGTTCTTCCGCGACCAGGACATCGACAACGAACAGCATCTCGCCTTCGCGCGGAATTTCGGCAAGCTCTACGACCATCCGTCGGGCGGGCTCGAAAAGCACCGCACCATCCAGCCCATCGACTCGCGCGAATTCGCCAAGCGCGGCTACAGCGTGCGCGAGACGCATTGGCACACCGATACGAGCTGGCGCATCGATCCGTCCTTCGGCGCCGTTCTGCGCGCGGTGAACATCCCCGATGTCGGCGGCGACACGATCTGGGCGAATGGCGGCGCCATCCTGCGCGGCCTGCCGGACGATCTGCGGGAGAAGATCGACAGCCTTTATGTCATCCACGACTTCCAGTCGGCGCTCAAGGCGGCCGGCGTGCGCTATCCTCTGGTGGCCCATCCGATCGTCCGCACCCATCCGGAAACCGCAGAGGACATCTTCTGGGTGAACTGGAGCCTCAAGCCGCGCATCGTCGATCTCGACCGTGCCGAGAGCGATGCGTTGCTGGCGCGGCTCTATGACGAGGTGAAGCGGCCCGAATACCAGGTCCGTTTCCGCTGGCGCAAAGGCTCGATCGCGTTCTGGGACAATCGCGCCACGCTCCACTACGCGGTGCGCGACTATGGCGATTTCCCGCGCGTGATGGAGCGCGTGCTGATCGCCAGCGACGACATCCCCTATCGCGTCCGCAAGGAATAGCCGTCCGGCGCGGGCAGCCCGGCCGGGCCGCCCGCGCCGCCGCCGGCCGAGAGGTGCGGCCGCGATGCCTCCGGTGGACGCCGTGGTTCCGCCGCCGCCTGTCGACCGCGCGTTGTCGCTCTTCGCGCCGCCCCGTCCATCCGCCACGATACCTGCGCGTCCGACGGAGCCCGCTTCCGACGGCTCGCGGAGCGCTCTGAAAAGCTATTGATTTAACTGATAAAACTGGTGCCGGAGGAGAGAATTGAACTCTCGACCTACCCCTTACCAAGGGGTTGCGCTACCACTACGCTACTCCGGCATCCGTGGCCCCGAAGGGCCCAAGGGACGGCTGCTATAGCCAACCCCAAGGCAAAGGGAAAGGCCCGCGCCGCCGCCATGGTCAAGAAGCCCCAGACCCGCGAAGAACGCCTCGCCGCCGCCCTTCGCGAGAACCTGAAGCGGCGCAAGGCGGCGTTGCGCGACCGCCCGCCCAAGGCCGAAGCCCCGCCCGCCGCGGACCCGGCGAAGCGCCCGAATGCGGACATGAAGGCGGATTAACTTCACGTCCCGGCGCGCCTGTTCGACGGCACGGGGCCGCGCTACAAGGATCGCCGCGGGCGGCCACGCCGCTTCAAGAGGGACAATGGACAGGATACGCGTCAGGGGCGGCAACCGCCTCAAGGGTGAAATTCCGATCGGTGGCGCCAAGAATTCGGCGCTCAAGCTCATGGCGGCGGCGATCCTGACCGATCAGCCGGTGACCATCCGCAACGTGCCGCGCCTGGCCGATGTCGA